>NZ_KE383876.1:34802-318219 GCF_000422565.1 Desulfovibrio aminophilus DSM 12254
GCCTCAGCCTTCCTCATCGATCTCCCGGACTACGCCCCGCTCATCGCCACGCCCTTCACCTCGTCGCTGCGCGCCCACGACGGCGACGCGGACGGGCCCATGGGCGGACTGACCCTGGGCTGGAAGACCGAGGACGGTTGCTTCATCGAGGCCCGCGGCTTCAGCGCCTCCCTGGATGCCGGCCAGGACGACGTGTTCCCCAAGGCGGGCTGGGCGAGCCTGAACGTGGCGGCCGGCGCCTTGTTCGTCGGCGCGCCCGTGCACAGCTCCACCACCCTGCGCGTGGACCAGTTCGGCGGGGAGCTGCTGGCCGGCCGCGACATCCCGGTGAACGAGAACCTGCGCCTGAGCCCCTATGCCGGGTATTTCGGCATGGAGCTGGACCAGCACTACTCCCTGTCCGCCTACCAAATCGCGTTTCCAGGGATCAATATCCAGCAGTATGACCGCCTGAACGCCTCCTACCACGGCCTGACGGCCGGGCTGCGGCTTCAGTACGGCGGCGAGTTCCTCCGCGCGCGGCTGGACGGGAGCCTGGGCGGGGCCCTGGCCCAGGCCCGCTATGACGGGCGGCAGGTGAGTTCGAGCCTCGTCCCGGGCGACTCGGCCGCCTCGGACGACCACTCCGAGATCGCGGCCAGGGCCCGGCTGGAGGGCGGGCTGGACCTGCTCCTGGGTTCCTGGAGCCTGGGCCTGGAAGGCGGGGTGGAATACCTGTCCTACGTGCCCAAGCTCAGCGGCAGCGAGTTTGCGAAGGCCGCGTGCCTGGCCTCCGGCGACTCGCTCTCGGGCAGGCTGGGCCTGAACCTGGGCTACGCCTTCTAGGACGCACGCCCCGGCCGCGAGCCGCCCTATCCCTCCGCCGCCTCCCCGCGCCAGGCCCCCAGCAGCAGGGCCGTGCAGAGCGAGCAGAAGAGCGTGGCCGCGCCGTAGAGCCCGAGGCTCGCGGGCAGCCAGAGCGCCACGAGGATGAGCAGGGCGCCGAACTGCTCCATGGTGGTGGAGCCCAGGCCCGTGCCCAGGATCGTGAAGGACGCCGCCAGGAACAGCGTGTGGGCCAGGAGCCCGGCCGCGAGGCCCAGCAGGGCGGCCCGGGCGAAGGTCAGGGCCGCTCCCTGGACGAGATTCCGCCATCCGGCCAGGAGCAGGGCCGCGAACCAGCTCAGCCCGGCGCGGTACACGGAAAAGCGGTCCGCCGACAGATCCCCGGAGAGGACCACGGCGACCCCGCCCAGTCCGTGGGCCAGGGCGGCGACGAACCACGGAGGCAACGGATTCCGCACCATGCCCCATTCTACCCCGGAAGCCGCGTCCGGGCAAGGCCGTCGCGTCTTTTCCGCGGGTCGGTCAGCCAGCGGGCCTGCGGTTGGTGAGCCAGACCCCGAAGAGGACCAGCACGCCGCCCGTGGCCAGGGAGATGCCCAGGGGTTCGTCCAGGATGAGGTGGCCCAGGATCAGGGCGAAGACCGGCACGAGATTCAGGAAGACCCCGGCCCGCGAGGAGCCGAGCACCTGGATGCCCTTGTAGTACCAGGTGAAGGCCAGGCCCGTGGCGATGGTGCCCAGGAAGATGATGTTGCCCCAGTCCACCGGCCCGGCGCGCAGCGCGTCCTCCCAGACCCCGTTCATCACCGCCGGGGGCAGAAGCATGAGCGTGCCCAGGAAGCAGGACCAGGCCACGGCCGAAAGCGGCGTCATCCGGCGCATGACCATGCCGCCCAGCAGGGAATAGGCCGCCCAGGAGCCCACGCAGCCCAGGATGAAGGCGTCCCCCGGCCGGATTCCGTGGAGGAACAGGCTCAGCGGGTTGCCGCCCGAAAGGATCACCGAGGCCCCCAGGAAGGAGGTCAGGATGCCGCATATCCGCGACAAGCCCAGCCGTTCGCCCTGGAACAGCGCGGCGAACAGGGCCATGACCGCCGGGGTGCAGGCGATCATCAGCGCGGCCCGGCCCGCCGGGACCGTCTTCAGGCCCGAGAAGAACAGGAAATTGTAGAGCGCCACGCCGAAGAAACCGAGCAGGGCCGTGCCGAACAGGTCCCTCAGCGCCAGCCGGGGCAGGCGCTTCTCCTCCCGGCAGACCAGGAAGAACAGAAAGATCGAGGCGGACACGAAGCGCAGGAAGGCCGCCGAGAATGGGCCCATGCTCCGGGCCAGCATCCGGCCCGAGATCCAGGTCGCGCCCCAGATGGCCACCGAGGCCACCAGCAGGACATACACCAGCGTCAGACTGTTCTTCTTCATCGTCTCTTCATCTCTTCGCCGTCGCGTCTTCATCCGCACCCGAGCAGCGCGAAGGCCCGCACGGGCGATCCGTCGCCCCCGGCCAGCGCCAGGGGCGCGGCCAGGAACAGGAAGCCGCGCTCCGGCAGCCGCTCCAGTCCACGCAGGTTCTCGACCAGAACGAGCCCGGCGTCCAGCAGAATCTTGTGCGCGGGCAGCTCCGCGCTCTCCGGGCCGTCCGGCGAGGGCCAGTCCAGCCCCACCCCGCGCAGACCCGCCGCCGCCAGCCTCCGGGCCGCGTCCGCGTCCAGGCGCGGAAACGCCTCGTAGTACGCGGGCAAGCCCCAATGCCGGTCGTGGCCCGAACGCAGCAGCGCGAAGGCCGCGCCGTCGATCCCGTCCAGATCACCGGCCCGGACCACGTCCCGGCCCCGCACGTCGAGCACCACGCCCGGGCCCAGGCAGCGCTCCAGGGGAACGGCCTCCACCCCCGCGCCGCCCGCGAGCACGTGCGCCGGGGCGTCCAGGTGCGTGCCCGCGTGGCCGTTCAGCTCCAGCCGCCGCACCCGATAGCCCTGCACCTCCACCGTGGTCCGCGTCTCCATGAACACGCCCGGATCGCCCGGCCAGACCGGCATTCCCGCCTGCAACGGATGCGACAAGTCCACCACCGCGCCCCGTCGGACGTCCATCTGCTTCTCCCGCGTCATGGTATGGAAACCCCCAGGCGGCCCCCGCCCTTCGTCCCGGGCCTTTTCCCGGGACTCCCGAAGGCGGCGGTAGCGTTTTTCTTGTATAAAGCCAAGCCCGGACACTGGACACGAGCTCGGGAATTTTTTAACAAGCCGGAATACGTACCGAATATCTGCCAGGAGGAGGAAGGAAACTCTCATGGACCGCGACGAGATCCGTCGGACGTTCGAGCAGTTCTTCAACAAGTACAAGAAGACCGAGGGCGACAAGAGCGCTTACTCGGCGGTGTGGTCCACGCTCATGCCGTCGGGCAGTTTCGAGATCAACCTGACCAAATGCCCGCGTGGGACCATCTTCAAGTGCTTCGCCAACGGCGAGAAGGTGAACGAGATCACGGGCTGGGACGCCTTCTTCGCCGCTTCCGGGAAGTTCCAGCAGGACTACCCCGAGCTCTACGACGAGGACGAGTTCTTCCAGAGCATGCAGGACGCGCTCTAACCCTCCGTCGCGCGCCCCGCAACGGCGGTCCCGCCGCCACCCCCAGACGACCGCCTCCGGTCGCCCATCTCCCTTGCGCCCCCCCGGCTTCGCCGGTCTACAGAACAGCCAAGAGACTCCCGATTTTCCGCCTTTCCATGACCCGCCACAGCCTGGAAAGTGGCGTTAGAAAAAATCTAGAATTTCTCTTGATTTTGCATCACGCCGAAACAACAAATCTTTTTTGACCACCCCGGCGCGGCGCGAGAAAGGGGACAATCAGAAGGCGTTGCGCTTGAAGTAGGCCTGGGAGCCGTCCTTGGGCGGGCCCAGGGGCCTGCGCCAGGCGCTCATCTGGCCCTTGACGCAGCCGATGTAGCAGGTGTCGTATTCCCGCTGCTTCCTGATCCGCTCGGTCCAGGCCTTCTGGTCCTCGAGGCCGCCGAAGCGCGGAAACTGGGGACAGCGCGCGATGCATTCCTGCTCCTTGGCCTTCCAGGCCGAGGCGGCGAAACCGTCGTCGGCCATGCCGAGGATCAGGAACAGGACGAAAACGGACAACACGGCGCGCATGGGGCGACCTCCCAGGAGCCTTTTCGGCCGTTCGGGCGGTTCCCTTTACTCCCCGCCCGACGTTCCGCCGTCCTGCTCCACGTTCTGGCGCACCCAGTCCAGGGCCTCGCGGACCACGGCGTCCTCCCGGCGGTCGCGCTCGGACTCGGCGGCCGGAGGCGCGGGCGGAACAGGAGCGGACGGAACAGGAGCGGCCTTCTCAGTACTCCCCTCTTCCGCCTTTCTGAAATCCGCCGAAGGCGGCGACGAAGGCGGCGGCTGGTAGCCCCTGCGTTGAAGCCGGGAAAGGATGATGGCCGCGCGCTTGCGCACGAAGCCGGAGTTCCCGGCCGGATCGAAGCGGATGGGGTTGGGCAGGCTCACGGCCAGACGCACGGCCTGCTCCGTGGACAGGCCGGAGGCGGAGACGCCGAAATGGGCCCGGGCCGCGGCCTCGGCCCCGAAAACCCCGTCGCCCCACTCGACCACGTTGAGGTAGATCTCCAGGATGCGCTTCTTGGACAGCTCGCGCTCCAGCCGCCAGGCCAGCACGGCCTCCTTGATCTTGCGCATGGGGCTCTTGCTGGGCGAGAGCCAGAGGTTCTTGGCCAACTGCTGGCTGATGGTGCTGCCGCCGGCCCGCAGCCGCCCCTCCTCCAGATCCTTTTGCAGGGCGTCGCGCATGGCGTCGAAGTCGAAGCCCTCGTGGGACCAGAACTTGTCGTCCTCGGAAATGAGCACGGCCTTGACCAGCGCGGGCGACATGGACGACAGCGGCGTCCACTTCCACTTCAGGGTCGTCTTGCGGCCCTCGCGCGCCCACTGGTCCTCGCGATAAAGCATGAACGCGGTCTTGCCCGGCTTGGCCTTGGCCAGCCCCTTCACGTCCGGGACCACCGCGTACCACGCCGCCACCAGCAGCACATAGGCCGCCAGCACGGCCAACGCCTTGACCACCCAACCCAGCGCCTTTCGCATGACCGCCGTGTCTCACACCCCCAGCCCCCTGACAACCCCCTTCGGGGGCTTACAGAAAGGCCAAGAGGCTCTCATCTCCCCACCTTTCCGTAAATGGGGGCGGGGCCCCCTGGACGGAGGGAGGCGGGGCGGATAGGGTGGATTCACAAGGCCGCCCGGGCGACCGACCCCTTCCGCGCCCGTCGGACGCGGAAACCCCGACACGCGATCCCCGAGACGGCGGCCCAAGGAGGTTCGACATGGCCGCTGAGACCATCTTCGTCAACACCTTCACCAACGGCATCCTGGGACCGGACGTGCCCATGCTCGGCCCGGTGCGCGACGGCGGCGTCATCGTGGCCAACACGGCCCCGGGCTGCTGGGGTCCGATGCTCACCCCGGCCATCCGGGGCGGCCACGAGGTCTGCCGACCCGTGCTCGTGGAAGGGGCCGAGCCCGGCGACTCCATCGCCATCCGCATCCTGTCCATCGACGTGACCAGCGCGGGCACGGCCTCGGGCAACGACCTGATCCACGGCGACTGCTGCCTGGGCGACCCCTACGTGGCGGGCAAGTGCCCGGGCTGCGGCGCGCTCTACCCGGCGACGCGCGTGGAGGGCACGGGCAAGGGCTGCATCAAGTGCGCGGCCTGCGGGGCCTCCGCCGCGCCCTTCGAATTCACCAACGGCTACACCATCGCCTTCGACGAGACCCGGCGCATGGGCCTGACCCTGGACCGGGCCGCGGCCGAAAAAGCCGCCGCCGAGGCCAGGAAATTCATGGCCACGCCGGACAACTCCATCCAGAATCCGGTGGTGGCCCTGGCCCCCTGCGACATCCCGGGCGTGGCCGCGCGCATGATCCCCTTCGTGGGCCAGCTCGGCGTGGTGCCCGTGCGGCCCACCCCGGACTCGCACAACGCCCAGGACTTCGGCTCCTTCCTCGTGGGCGCGCCCCACGAGTACGCCATCACCCAGGAACAGCTCGCCGACGTGACCGACGGCCACATGGACATCAACCGCGTGCGCGCCGGAGCGGTGCTTATCGCCCCGGTGCGCGTGCCCGGCGGCGGGGTCTACGTGGGCGACATGCACGCCATGCAGGGCGACGGCGAGATCGCGGGCCACACCGCCGACGTCTCCGGCGTCATCGCCATGCGCGTGAGCGTGCTCAAGGGCGTGACCTGCGGCGGCCCGATCATCCTGCCCCTGGCCGAGGACCTGCCGCTCCTGGCCCGGCCCTTCTCGGCCGAGGAAAAGGCCCTGGCCCGGCGCATGGCCGAAGAGCGCGGCGTGACCCTGGAGGAATCCGCGCCCATCTCCTTCGTGGGCAGCGGCCCGACCCTGAACGCGGCCACCGACTGCGCCCTCAAGCGCGCCGCCGCCTTCCTCGACACGACCGTGCCCGAGGTCATGAACCGCGCCACCATCACCGGCAACATCCAGATCGGCCGCAACCCCGGCACCGTCACGGCCACCTTCCTGGCCCCCACGGCCAAGCTCAGGGAAAAGGGCGTCTACGACCTGATCCGCGACCAATACTCCCTCTGACCCCCTTCGGGGGTTTACGGAAAGGCGGGAGAGGGGTTCCTCTGCCGCCTTTTTTGGTTTTCCGGAAACCGACGAAGCCGGCCCGGAGCTTGCGGAATGGACCGGCCCAACGTACCATGCTTCATGCGGCGAGTTTTCCCGAACAGGCGGAACCGCTTCGCTGGAGAGGATGATGACTTACTCGGACAAGCAACTTGAAGCCCTGCTCGACGATCTCGAATCCGACCTTGCCGAACGCAAGGAGTCCTGGAAGGGAGACGCGCCTGATAAGGGAAGACAGTCAATATGCGCCTTCGCCAATGACCTCCCGGGCCATGAAAAGCCGGGAGTCTTATTCGTGGGAGCGAAGGACGACGGCAATCCGAGCGGCTTGGCGATCACCGACGAATTGCTCCGAACTCTTTCCGACATCAAGACGGACGGCAATATTCTGCCCCCGCCGTCGATCATCGTTGAGAAGAGACATCTGAAAAACGCCGACTTGGCGGTTGTTTTCGTGCAGCCGTCAGATGCCCCGCCCGTGCGCTACAGAGGGCGGATATGGCTCCGCGTGGGCCCTCGCCTCTGCCTCGCGACCGCTCAGGATGAACGAGTCCTGAATGAAAAACGGCGGGGCCGCGATCTCCCTTTCGATGTTCAGCCGCTTCCCTCCTGCGATTTGAAGGAACTCAGCAAGCTGCTGTTCGTGGAAGAATATCTGCCCAACGCCTTCGCCCCGGACATCCTGGCCGCGAACCAGCGGAGCTATGAGCAACGGCTGGCCTCATGCCGCATGATCGCCTCGGTGGACTCCCCCATTCCCACGATCCTCGGCGTTCTGGTTCTCGGGCTCACGCCCAGGGATTGGATACCCGGCGCGTATGTCCAATTCCTCCGCATCGGCGGCGCTGAACTCTCCGACCCGATTCTCGACGAAGTGCTCGTGGACGGCCCGCTGGGCCAGCTTCTGCGCAGAATTGATGAAAAGATGGACTCCCACAACCGCACGGGCGTCGACATCACCTCCTCCGACCGGGAAACGCGGACGACGCCCTATCCCCGGGCCGCGTTGCAACAGTTGGTCCGCAACGCGGTGATGCATCGCACTTACGAAAACACGAACGCTCCGGTCCGGATCAACTGGTTCGACGACCGCATTGAAATCCTGAACCCAGGCGGACCATTCGGGACCGTCACGCGGGAGAACTTCGGCCGGCCGGGAATCACGGACTACCGGAATCCCAATTTGGCCGACGCCATGCGGGTGATGGGCTTCGTGCAGCGCTTCGGCGTGGGCATCCAGATCGCGAAGGCGGAACTGCGCAGGAACGGCAATCCGGATCTCCAGTTTTCCATTGAACAGAATTATGTCCTCGCGACCATCAGGAGACGCCCATGAGCATCCCGGTCCTCACCTTCTTCAACAACAAGGGCGGGGTAGGCAAAACCTCCCTGGTCTACCACCTGTCCTGGATGTTCGCGGAGTTGGGGCTCACCGTGGTGGCCGTGGACCTGGACGCCCAGGCCAACCTGACGGCCGGATTTCTCGACGAGGATGAGCTGGAGCAGCTCTGGGACGTGGAAACCGGCGCGCAAACCATCTATCGCGCCATCAAACCGCTCACGGAAGTCGGTGATCTCCTGCTTCCGGAACTCAAGAAAGTGACCCAGGGCCTCTATCTGTTGCCCGGCGACGTGGCGTTGGCGTCTTTTGAAGACACCCTCTCCACCGCTTGGGCCGACAGCATGGGGGACAACAACCTATACCGCCCGTTCCGCATCCTCACGGCCTTCTGGCAAGAGGCGCAACTGGCGGCGGAGCAGGTGGAGGCGGACCTCATCGTCATGGACGTCGGGCCGAACCTGGGCGCGATCAACCGCTCTGCCCTCATCGCCTCCGAATATGTCGCCATCCCCCTGGGGGCCGACCTCTTCTCCCTTCAAGGATTGAAAAACCTCGGCCCCACTCTGCGCTCCTGGCGCGCCTCATGGAAAAAGCGCTTCGAAAACTGGCCCTCCCATAGTTTCGCGCTCCCGGGGGGAGAAATGCGGCCTCTCGGCTACATCGCCCAACAACACAGCGTGCGACTGAGTCGCCCGGTCAAGGCATACGACAAGTGGATCAACAGGATGCCCTCGACCTATCACGACTGCCTGTTGGGCGGGAAGACCACGGCAAGCACTCCATCCGAAGACCCGGACTGTCTCGCCACGCTGAAGCATTACCGCAGCCTCATCCCCATGGCCCAAGAGGCGCGCAAGCCCATTTTCGAGCTGACTTCGGCCGACGGCGCCATCGGCGCTCACGCCCAGGCCGTGGCGGACGCACGCGAGGACTTCAGGGAACTCGCGGAAAAGATGCTCGAAAAAATGGGCCTTTCCCTCTGACCCCCTTCGGGGGTTTACGGAAAGGCGGGAGAGGGGTTCCTCTTCCGCCTTTTTGGTTTTCCGGAAACCGGCCCCCTTCGGGGGTTCACGGAAAGGCCAAGAGGCTTCCGGCTCTTCGCCTTTCTAAACACCCCCGAAGGGGGCGGGGCCGGAGCGCATGCCGTGGACGGGCGTTTCGGAGAGGATCTTCATGTAGACGTCGCCGGTGGAGGGCAGGAACACGAGCTTGCGGCCGCGCGTGCCGCCCACGTTGGAGGCCGTAACCCGCAGCCCGGCCGAGGCCAGGCCGGCGAAGGCCGTGCGCACGTTCTTCATGCCGATGCCGAACTCGCCCTGGACCAGGGAGTTGGCCCCGCCGAAGACCTTCACCTCCAGGTCGGCCATGCAGCGCAGGCTCGCGAAACGGTGAAGCAGCTCCGCGATGGCCGAGTCCACGTAGCGGAACGGGCCGTCGTCCTGGCCCTGCCGGGCGAATTCCGCCCGCGCGGGCAGCAGGGCGTGGAAGGTGGCCCCGACGCCGCGCGAGGGGGAATGGAAGGTCACGGCCACGCACGAGCCCAGGAGCACGTGGACCCGGGCCGGGCTGTCGAAGACCCCGCCCTCGCCGATGCCCAGATGCCGGACCGGAAAGCCTTCAGGCGAAAGGAGCGCGTTCATTCGGCCCCGTCCAGCGGATTTTCCGGCAGGTCGAGGTTGGCCAGGGCGGCCAGCAGATCGGCGGAATCCACCGGCTTGGTCAGGTAGCCGTCGGCCCCGGCGTCATACTGGGAGATGATCTGGTGTTCGGCGTCGTCCAGGCAGGAGAGCATGAGCAGGCGGCAGGCCCCCTCGCGGCCACGGCCGCGCTCCAGGGCCCGTATGCGCCGGGCGGCCTCGATGCCGTCCATGCCGGGCATCATGATGTCCAGGATCACGGCGTCGAAGGGCTCGCCCTGGTCCAGGGCCCGGGCGAAGGCCGCCACGGCCGAGGCCCCGTCCGGGGCGGTCTCGGTCCGCGCCCGTCCGGCCAGCACTCCCGAAAGGAAGCGCAAGGCGACGGGCTCGTCGTCCACCAGCAGAAGTTTCATGCCCCCCCCGGGAATGCGCGATGTTTCAGGCTGTTATCCCAAGAACCCGCGCGGGGCAAGCGGCCGTGCTTGCCCAGCCGGTCCGCATGGTTTATTCGTTTGCTTCCCGTCGCTCATCGTGGAGGATCACAATGCGTCACTGGCTCACCCTGCTCCTGCTCCTGCTCCTGCTCCCCGGCTGCGCCTACTTCAAGCAGCAGCCCGGCGCGGAGGACAAGAACCTCAAGAAGACCGAGACCAAGAACCTCGCCCCGGGCTGGAACCCGGCCTACGACCGGGGCGCGAGCTACGACCGGATCGAGGGCAGGCACACGGTCCGGGACATGTCCGAGTTCCATGCCCAGCCCGGCAAGACCTTCCTGGTCAAGGTCCGCGACTGGGTGGTCGGTCCCGAGGCCATCGTCCCCACCGCCTCCGGCGTGGTCTACCTGGAGCAGCAGGCGGTCCGCGCCATCGAGCTGGAGGGCTACGAGCACGCGCTCTCGGGCAAGGCCGACTATTCCATGGAGATCCACGTGCTCTGCGCGGCTCCGGCCTGTCCGGTCCCGGGCGGCAAGGACCAGGCCCCGGCCCAGACCCTGGCCGTGCCCGACGCCTTCGACGGCAGTTTCCCCTTCGCCTGGGCCAAGGACTACCATTCCTGGGCCCAGCCCGAGGGGGCGAAGCCCGGCTGTCAGGCCCTCATGCTCCTGGCCGTGCACGTGGTCAACGAGGACAAGACCCGCGACGTGTTCGTGGAGCGGCTGGCCGTGCCCGGCTGCCGCGCCGAGCAGGACTGCCCCCTCTCGGCCTGCGGCTTCAACGTCGGCAAGACGCTCTCCGAAAAGCTGGTCGAGCTGTTCTGATCCGGCCGGGGACTGGATGCTGTTCGAGGAATACCGGATCGTCTGCCTGAACAGCCAGGGGCAGCCCCGGCTGACCTTCCGGCTGCGCGGCTGGCACACGGCCCTGGTCGTGTGCCTGCTGGCCCTGCTGTTCGGGACCACGGCCGTGTTCCTGCCCCTGAGCCTGACCAAGGCCCGCGAACGTTCCCTGCTGGACGCCAACCGCCAGGCCGTCATGGAGCAGCGCAAGCGCATCTATGCCGCCTCGTTCCAGCTCAAGTCCATGGAGGACTCCTTCGGCCGCATCGCGGAGTTCGACTCCAAGCTGCGGGTCATGCTCTCCCTGGCGGAAGGCCCGGAACCGGAAGTGGACGGCATGGGCGGCCCCCTGCCCGGCCCCTACCGCAACCCGCTCCAGCTCCTCTACACCCAGTCCCTGCTCCGCGACATGCGCGAACGCCTCGGCGACCTGGAAATCTCCATGCTCCTGGAGGAGGCCTCCCAGCAGACCCTGTTCCACGCCGTGTCCGCGCAGCAGGAACGCCTGGCCCGCATCCCGGTGATCTGGCCCTCGCGCGGCCGGTTCACCTCCCGCTTCGGCTGGCGCGCCTCCCCGCTCACCGGCAAGGGCCGCTTCCACAAGGGCATCGACATCACCGCGCCCACCGGCACGCGCATCAAGGCCACGGCCCAGGGCCGCGTCGTCCTGGCCGAATGGTTCTCCACCTACGGCCAGTGCGTGGAGATCGACCACGGCGGCGGCATCCACACCCGCTACGGCCATATGTCCAAGATCCTGGTCAAGGAAGGACAGACCGTGTTCCGCGGCGACATCATCGGACTCGTGGGCAGCACCGGCCGCAGCGTGGCCCCGCACGTCCACTACGAGGTCCACGTCGGCGGCAATCCCACCAACCCCCTCAACTACATCCTCAAATAGCCCCCCTTCTCCGGCTTCGCCGGTCTACAGAAAGGCCAAGAGGCTCCCGTCTTTTCGCCTTTCTGAAGCGGGCCGAAGGCCCCCCCGGCTTCGCCGGGTTATGGAAAGACGGGGAAGGCTTCCGCCTTCCGCCTTTCTGAAAACCGCTGAATGGAACGGAGAAAGGCGGTCACGGATTCCCAGGGCTGGGGCCAGACTCCGGCCAGGTCGGCCTCGCCGGGCAGTCGCGGCTGGAAGGCCAGGGTGGCGCCGGGCGGCTCGAAGCGGGCGTCCACGCCGGGCTTGTCGCCCCGGGCGTCCACGCGCAGCCAGCCCGCGCCGGGCAGGAGCAGGGCGTTCAGGCCGTGCAGGCCCAGGGGACCGTTCGGCCCGCCCAGGCGCAGGCGCTGGTAGCAGAGCCCGGCCGGGATGCCGTCGGCCCGCAGGAGCGCGGCCAGGAGATGGCTCTTGGCGTAGCACAGGCCCGTGCGCGCGGCCAAAACCTCCGAGGCCCGGCAGGTCACGGGCCCGTCCAGCCCGGCGTCCAGGGTGTGGCTCACCTCGTCGCGCACGAACTCGAAACAGCGCACGGCCGTGGCCGCGAGCCCGCCGCCGGACAGCTTCCGGGCCAGGGCCGCCACTTCGGGATGGTCCAGATCCACCACCTCGGAACCCGCCAGATACGGGGCCAAACCCCGCTTCGAAACTTCGTTGAACACCACTCCCCCGCCTTCGCCCGGCTTCGCCGGATTATGGAACGGCCAAGAGTCTCTCGCCGTTCCCTCCCCCTGTAAAGGCCCCTTCGAGGCTTCACGGAGCGGCCAAGAGGCCCCCGGCTTCCCGGCTTCGCCGGTTCATAAAACGGCCAAGAGGCTCCCGCCTTTTTGCCTTTCTGAAACGGGCCGAAGGCCCCCGGCTTCGCCGGTTCATGGAACAGCCAAGAAGCTTCCGGTTTTTCGCCTTTCTGAAACCCCCCGAAGAGGGCGAAGGGGGCGAAGGGGGGCCGGCGCTCAAAAGCCGAGCCGACAAGGCGCAAACGAAGGCCGGGCCCGACGCGTAGCAAGCCTACGCGAGGGTCCGGCCTTCGCGCGGCAACGCGGTCGGCGCGAGCTTTTCAGCGCCAGATCAGGCCAGGGCGGGGGAACCGACGATAATCTCGCCGTCCTCGTAGCGGAAGTGGACGTTCTCGTATTCCTGGTCCACGAAGAGGTAGGCCGGGCCGATGCTGATCTCGACCCCGGGCATGACCCTGCCGGGCGCGATGACGCGGCAGGAATCCAGGCGTTCGCCCGCGGTGATGCGTTCCCAAATGCGCTTGCGGGCGTCCTCGTAGGTTCTCATGCGGACCCGGCAGTCCTCCATGAGCGGGGCGTATTCCTCGGCCGCGGCCTTGCCCCGGCCCGCCTGCATCTCGTACTGGCGGAGCCGTTCGGCCAGGGCGCGCAGGCTGTAGATCACCAGCCGGTCCTTGTAGAGCAGGCGGGGGTTGTAGCCGAGCACGAGCTGGGTCTCCACCTCGCCCGGCCCGCCCAGGCCGCCCTCCACGCAGACGAAATCGTGGCAGAAGGCCGTACCGCCCATGAACCGGCCGCGCACGTGCAGCCTGCGCCCGGCGTAGAGACGGCTGTGCAGGCAGTGGGCGTCGATGAGCACGTTCAGGCCCGCGTGGACCAGGGCCCGTTCGCACCAGTTCAGCTTGACGGTCTTGCCCGCGTCCAGGAAGCCCTTGCCGCCGCCCTTGACCCCGCCCTCGCAGACGATGGATTCCAGGGCCGTGACCGTGCCCGCGTCCACGTTGCCGCGCACGAGCACGTTCTTGGCCTGGACCTTGAAGCCCGGCATGACCGAGCCGTGGACCACCATGTTGGAGACGAAGGAGACGTTGCCGGTGGAGAAGTCCACGTCCTGGCGCACGTTGAGGAGCTTCTTCACCCGGATGAGCCCGGCGTCGTAGAAGACGTAGCCGTCGTCGGCGGCCAGGAGGCGGTCGGGATTCTCGGGATCGGCCTCGACGCGGAAGCCCTTGGGGAAGAGCTTCTTGGGATAGATGAAGCGCTGGTCCAGCTCGGAGGCGTCGGCCTCGGGCACCTCGACCCATTCGGCCAGGAGGTCGCCCTTGAGCACGTTCTGCACGTAGTTCAGGTTGTAATGGTCCAGCCGTCCGTCCTCGCGCTCGCTGGGGGCGAGCTTGAGGTGGTTGAAGTCCGGGTCGAAATGGTGCTTCAGATAATAGGGCATGGCTCCCCGCTTCTGGATGTGGACCAACCTTTTCATAGCGTCGGTTTCGAGTCGGCGTCAATGAGAATGGCCCGCACTTGATTTCCCTGTGCAAATGGACGACAAGTAGGACACGGGGCATCTCAGAATGACACGCGCGAGCCATTTCCACCAGCCGCAGACGGGCGGCAACGGGAAAACGCCCTACGAGACGGTCTTCGTGGCGCGCCAGCCGGTGTTCGGCCGCGACCTCTCCACCTGGGGCTACGCCCTGCTCTACCGCGACGCGGGCGACGCGGACCGGGCCGTGTTCAGCGACGATTTCGACGCCACCCTGCGGGTGGTGGCCAACGCGCCCCTGTGCCCGGACACCTGCGCCCCGGACAAGCACGTGCTCATCCATTTCCCCGAGCGTTCGGTCATCGGCGGGGTGGCCCACGCCCTGCCGCCGGAGACCACGGTGGTCCTGGTGGCCGAGCTGGCCGACCCCGGGCCGGAGTACCTGGACTCCCTGCTGGGGCTCAAGCGCGACGGCTACACCCTGGCCCTGGACAACTACAGCGCCGACCCCGCGCGCGAGGCCCAGTACGCGCTGGCCGACATCTTCTGCGTGGACGTGCTGGGCCGCGAGGCGGGCGAACTCTCGGCCCTGGCCCGGGCCGCCGGCAAGTGGCCCGTCCGGCTGCTGGCCAAGCGGGTGGAGGACCAGGGCACGCTGGAGCTGTGCCGGGAACTGGGCTTCCACCTCTTCCAGGGCTTCTTCTTCAAGAAGCCGCAGACCCTCTCCGCGCGGACCATCTCGTCGCTGGAGGAAAGCCGCCTGCGGCTCTTCAAGGTCATCGAACACGACGAACCGGACTTCCCGGCCCTGACCCAGGCCATCGAGGCCGACGTGTCCCTGACCTACCGGCTGCTGACCTTCCTCAACTCGGCCAGCTTCGGTTTCGCCAAGAAGGTGGCCTCCATCCGCCAGGCCGTGGTGCTGGCGGGCTGGAAGCCCATCCGGGCCTGGCTCCGGCTGCTGCTGCTCACGGACCTGGTGCCCGCCGCGCGCACCCGCGAACTGGCCTACCTCTCGGCCCAGCGGGCGCGTTTCCTGGAGCTGGCGGCCCAGGCCGGAGACCGGCCGGACCAGGCCGACATCCTCTTCCTCATGGGCCTGTTCTCGCTCCTGGAGCCCATCTTCAACATGCCCATGGAGCACATCGTGGACCGGCTGCCCCTGCCCGACGCCGTGCGCCTGGCCCTCTGCGGCGAGGACAACGACCTGTCGCCCTGGCTGGCCCTGACCCAGGCCCTGGAGAACTCCGACTTCAGCGCGGCCCGGGCCCTGTGCCGGGAGCTGGGCCTGGAGGCGGCCCAGGCCGCCGAGGCCTACCAGGCGTCCCTGCACTGGGCCGACTGCTTCTTCGGCCTGCTGGCCGCGGACCCCGGCGGCGCCGAGATCTAGCGCCGCCGACGCTTCACGACGAAACTCCCAACCATTCAAAATACAAGACCGACCGAAGACGACGACCGGCGGCGGGTTAATGTTCGCCCGGGCCGCGCCCCGGTCGCGTCGCGTCTTGACACCGGCACGGGGACGGGGGCACTCTTCGAGCAGACAAGGATGCGCCCATGAGCACCGTCGTTTCCCAGGACCAGGACGACCCGGCGTCCCCGGCGGGTTCCCTGAACGCGCGTCTGCGCGGCCTGCTCCTCCCGGACGGCCGCCTTCCCCCGGAACGCCGCCTAGCCGAGGCCCTGGGCGTGAGCCGCTTCGCCCTGCGGGCCGCGTTGGCGGCCCTGGCCGGGGCCGGGTTCCTGCACACCCCGCCCGGCGGCGGCGCGGTCCTCTCCCCGGAGGGGCGCGACCGGGCGGCCGAAGTCTTTCTGGAGGGCCTGGCCCTGGGACGGCGGGAGCTGGTCGAGATCCTGGAGGTGCGCCGGATTCTGGAGCCGTCCATCGCGGAGATGGCCGCGCGCAAGGCCGCCCCGGCGGACCTGGCCCAGCTGCGCATGCTCCTGGCCTGCCAGCGCCGGGAGGTGGCCTCCGGCGGCACGGGCCGCGACGCGGACGCCGCCTTCCACGCCTGCCTGGCCCGCATCGCGGGCAATTCCCTGCTCCTCGGCATGGTCGAGGACATCGCCGGACGCCTGGCCGAGACCCGCGAGGCCTTCCTCCTGGAACGCGAAACCCACCGCATGGCCGCCCTGGTGGCCCACGAAACCGTGCTGGCCGCCGTGGCCGCGGGCGACGCTCCGGCCGCCGCGCGGGCCATGCGCGACCACCTGGACCGCATGACGCCCGCCTTCACCGGGTCATGGAAAGGCGGCGAAGATGCCGACCGACAGCTGACGATCCTTTCGCAACTTGCCTGAATACAAGACGGACGATCGCCGACTATGGCGGATCAGAGCGGGCAGGCGCGGGGCAGGAGCACGGTCACGTAAGTCCCCTCGGGGTCCGAGGTGCGCATCCGCACCGAGCCGCCGTGGGTCTTGGCGATGAGCCGGGCCGAGTAGGTGCCCAGGCCCGTGCCTCCGGGCTTGTCCGCCGTGGCGTACTTCTCGAAGAAGCGGTCGCGCACGGCCTCGGGCACGCTGCCCCGGTTGTGGATGGTCAGGGCCCAGCACTCCTGCTCCGGCTCCAGGCTCACGCTCACCCGGCTGTCCGGCGGCGAGGCCTCCACCGCGTTCTTGATCAGATTGGTGAAAAGCGTCTCCAGGTGCCGGGGCTCGCCCATGAGCGGGCAGGATTCGCCGCCGGGCCAGGCCCGGCCCTCGCGCCGCCAGACCAGGGTCAGCCGCTTGCGCCGGATGAGCGGGTCGAGCAGGCTCTCCACCTTGCCCAGCAGTTCCGAAAGGTCCACGGGCTCCGGCGAAAGCACGTAGTCGCCCTGCTCCATGTGCAGCAAATCCAGGGAGGTGTTCAGGATGTTCAGCACCTGCTCCCCGGCCTCGCCCATGGCCGTGAGCAGGGCCCGCTGGCGCTCGGACAACCCGCCGTCGCGCAGCAGCGTGCGCACCAGGCCCACGATGCCCGTGAGCGGGGACTTGATGTCGTGGCGGGCGATGCGCTCCACGTCCTCCCGCAGCCGGGCCAGGGCGTGCTGCTCGGTGATGTCGCGGGAAAAGGCCGCCACCAGCGCCACCTCGCCGCTCCGGCCCAGCACGGGCCAGAGATTGTGCTCCAGGCGGCGGCCGTCGCGCTCGTCCTCGAAGCGCAGACCCCGGCCCAGACAGAACACGTCGTGCATCCGCGCGAGCCGGTCCTCGAACAGGTTCCAGGGGACGAACTCCGCCAGGCTGCGGCCGTGCATCTCCTCGGGCGTGCTGTTGAAACGCGTCGCGCCCGAACGGTTGACCGCCACCACCGTGCCGTCCACGTCCAGAAGCAGGGCCGCGTCGTCCTCCGCGTCCAGGAGCACCCGGGCCAGGGCCTGGCCCCGGCGCAGACGCTCCTCGGCCAGGCGCTCCACCGGCCCGCGCACGAGCACCACCCGCGCCGCTCCGTCCGGGGCCTCGGGCAACTGGGCCACGTCCAGGAACACGTCGCGGGGGCCGTCCGGGGTCTTCAGCCGGGCCATGGCCAGACCCGGAGGATGCGGGTCCAGGGCCACCTCGGCCCCCGGTCCCAGCTCCACGAAATCGCGGCCCGAAAGATCGTCATCGGAACGCCGCAGCAAACGGCGCAAGGCGGAATTGGCGTAGAGCACACGGCCCGAGGCGTCGAGCACGGCCAACCCCAGGGGCAGCGCCTCCAGCAGGCGGGCGGCGAAGGCCGGGGCCTCCGCCGTGGGCGAGTCCTTGGGTCCGGGCATCCCTCCTCCAAGGTCGGCCGAATGGGCGGTGTGACAAAAGTGCCCCATTTGACGGACAAACGCCCGTTCTGTCAACGCCCGGCTTCGCCGGTTCACGGAAACACGGGGGAGGCTCCCGGCTTCGCCGGTCTACAGAAAGGCCAAGAGACTCCCGGCCTCCTGCCTTTCTGAAGCGGGGCGAAGCCCCTGAAAGGCGGACGCGAGGAGTGTTTTCACGAGCAGGCAGGGGCAAGACGACATTGGCCGACAACGGACACGACACGCGCCGCCGAGGGCTGAACGGGAACCGGGAGTGCGCGGCCCCTTGCCTTGTCGTGAAAATACCCGAGGGCCCGCCCGGCTTCGCCGGTTCATAGAAAAGCGAAGAGGCTCCCGTCTTTCGTCTTCCCGAAACGGGCCGCCCGGCTTCGCCGGTCTACAGAAAGGCCCGGCTTCGCCGGTCTACAGAAAGGCCAAGAGGCTCCCGGCCTCCCGCCTTTCTGAAACGGGCCGAAGCCCCCCCCTAGAGGATGGGGTTGGTGACGGGCAGCCGCACGGACCAGGAGGACTCCTGGGTCGGGATCGCGGCGGCCTCGGCGGCGGCCAGGGTGGGCCAGTCGGTCAGGACGGGAGCGGGAACGGGAACCGGGGCCGGAACCCGGGCCGGGGTGGTGGCGGCGGGATCGGGCGCGGGCCGGGGCGTGGGCGCGGCGGCCTGGACGGTTTCGGGCGCGGCCAGATCGGCCAGCAGCACGGAGTCGAAGGGCGAAGGCAGGGTTTCGTGGGCCTCGGGCGCGGCCTCGGGCAGAGCGGCCACTCCGTAGGTCTCGGAGAGCGAAGCCAGGGAGGCCGCGGCCACGGGCGCGTGGCCCTCGCGGTCCAGGCCGGTTTCCCAGGGGCCGACGTAGTCCGGGCCGTCCAGGATGTCGACCACGGTGGCGATCTTGTCCTGGATCACCTCGTCGGGGGACTTGTCGTTCACGGCCATCTCGTAGCCGTACTCGCAGACGGAAAGCGCGGTCCCGGCATACTGCACCGGGCCGCCGAGAACATAGCCGCCCACACTCACGGCGGCGCCGACGACCATGCAGCCGGACAGCGCCGGAAGGCAGGCCAAAAGAAGGAGGGCCACGAGACGTTTCATCGGTCTCTCCATCTAAAGAAACTCGCTAGCCTGTTTCGACCTTTTTGTAAAGAAGGCCGGTCGGCCATGGACGACGGTTTCCCGTCACCCTTCCGGGAGGCATGCAAATTTCGGCCCCTTCGGCGCGTTACGAAAAGGCAAAGAGACTCCTCTCTCCCGCTTTTCCGTAAATGGGGCCGAAGGCCCCCGGAAGGCGGACGCGAGGCGTGTTTTCACGAGCCGGGCGGGGGCAAGTCAGGCCCGGCCCAAAGCGCCCACACGACATGCGCCGCCAAAGGTTGAACGGGAACCGGGAGTGGCGCGGCCCCTTGTCTTGTCGTGAAAACATGCGAGTGGACGCCCCCATTTTCGCGGAGCGCCCGGCTTCGCCGGTCTACAGAAAGGCCAAGAGGCTCCCGTCTCTCTGGCTTTCCATACTCCGGCGAAGCCGGGCCGAAGCCCCCTTCCCTATGCCTGATCCGCGGGCGCCAGGATGGCGCCGAGCACGGCGTCGAACTCCTCCAGGCTCACGGGCTTGGCGATGTAGCCGTTCATCCCGGCGGCCAGGAAGCGTTCGCGGTCGCCCTTCATGGCGTGGGCGGTCATGGCCACGATGGGAATGTCGCGGGCCTTGGGGGCCTCGCCCTCGCGGATGCGGCGGGTGGCCTCCAGGCCGCTCATCTCGGGCATCTGGATGTCCATGAGCACGCAGTCGTAGGTTCCGTGCGCCAGGAGGTCCAGGACCTGACGCCCGTTCTCGGCCAGGGTCACGGAGTGCCCGGCCTCCTCCAGGAAGCTCATGGCCGCGAGCTGGTTGATCTTGTTGTCCTCGGCCAGGAGGATGCGCAGGCCCTGGGGCTTGCCCAGGGGGGAGCCGGAGCGGGCCGGGGGCGCGGGCGGCGCGTCGCCCTCGACGGCGGCGTGGGCCAGGATGTGCAGGATGACCTTGGTGCCCCGGCCGGGCTCGGACTCGATGCGCACCTCGCCGCCCATGAGCCCCACGAGGCGCTTGACGATGCCCAGGCCCAGGCCCGTGCCCTGGTACTTGCGCGAGAAGGAGCCGTCGGCCTGGGTGAAGGAGTCGAAAATCTTCTCCAGCATGTGGACCGGGATGCCCACGCCGGTGTCCGCGACCTCGAAGTCCAGGCGCACGCGGCCCTCGGGCTCGAGGCCCGGCTTGCGGGCGGCCAGGACATGCACGAATCCGGCCTCGGTGAACTTGATGGCGTTGCCCACGAGGTTGAAGAGCACCTGGCGCAGGCGGCCCGGGTCGCCCGCGGCCTCCCGCGGGATGTCGCCCTCGGCGGTCCAGGTCAGGGTCAGGCCCTTCTCCAGGGCCTGGGGCCGGAAGATGTCCAGCACGGAGTCCAGCAGCTCGGGCAGGTTGAAGCGTTCGTGGGCGATCTCCACCTTGCCCGCCTCGATCTTGGAGAGGTCGAGGATGTCGCTGATGACCGACAGGAGGTTCTGGCCGGAGTTGAGGGCGGTGTCCACGTACTTGCGCTGCTTGCCGTCCAGGGGCGTGCGCTGGAGGAGCTGGAGCATGCCCATGACGCCGTTGAGCGGGGTGCGGATCTCGTGGCTCATGTTGGCCAGGAACTCGCCCTTGGCCATGCTGGCGGCCTCGGCCTCCTCCTTGGCCCGGATGAGGGCCATCTCCAGCCGCTTGCGCTCGGTGATGTCCACCACCGCGCCGATGACCTTCAACGGGCGGCCGTCGGCGTCGCGCACGCAGGTGCCGCGCACCTCGACCCAACGGTAGTCGCCGTCGCGGTGGGTGAGCTGGGTCTCCACCTCGAACTCGGCCCGGCCGCTCCTGATGAAGCGCTCGAAGTGCTCGCGCGCGCCCTCGCGATCCGCGGCGCGCATGAGTTCCGCGATGCGGCCCAGGTCGTCGGGCACCTCCTCGGGCTCGTAGCCGAGCATCTCCTTGAACACCGGGTCCACGTAGGTCTGGTCCAGGACGAAATCGCGCTCCCAGACGCCGACCTTGCCCGCCCGGGCGGCCAGGGCGAAGCGCTGGCGGTTGCGCAGCAGGGCGGCCTCGGTCTTGCGGCGGTCCTCCACCTCCTGGCGCATGTCGCGCTCGCGGGCCTCCACGGTGAGCAGGTCGCGGCGCTGGCGTCCGGCGCGCAGGCCGAAGAGCGTGGCCAGGATGAGGGCCGCGGCCACCACGGCCAGCCCCAGGATCAAGCCCATGCCGAACCACTCGGGCAGGGGGTGCCCCTGGTCGCGGTTCAGCCAACGTTCCAGGGAGGCGTGCAGCACCGAGCCCCGGTCCAGGACCAGACGGTCCATCTGGCGATCGAAGCCCTTGATGATCCAGGCGTTCCGGCCCTTGAGCACGGCCGCGGCCTTGAAGGTGGGCATGAAGGTGATCGAGGCGGCCGCCACGCCGTAGCCCGGGGCCGCATACTCGCCGTAGAGGCGGCAGACCACTCCGGCTCCGGCCTCGCCCCGGGCCACGGCCTCCAGCACCAGGGGTTGGGTGTCCACCCAGTGGGGGGTCACGGAGAGCCCGTATTCCTCGATGAGCTCCAGGAATCCCTGGGCGGTGCGCGAACCGCGCGTCAGGGCCACGGTGCGCCCGGCCAGGTCCATGAGACTCGCGGGCTTTTCACCGGGGCGGGTGTAGACCGCCCCCCAGGTGCGCAGGTACTTGCGGCGGCTGAAGTCGAGAAATTCCGCCCGCTCCCCGGTCTGGGCGATGTAGGGCAGGACGTCCACGCGCTCCTGGCGCATGAGGCCGACGCATTCCTGACCGGAGCAGGGCACCCACTCCAGATCCCAGCCCTCGGCCCGGGCCACCTCGCTCAGCACGTCCACGGCCAGACCCCGGGGCAGGCCCCTCTCGTCCAGGAAGGCCCCGGGCGGCAGGCCGGAAAGGGCCGCGCGCACCAGCGGGCGGCGCTCGGCGCGGGCCGGGGGCGCGCCCAGGATCAGGACGGCCGCCAGCATGGCGAGCAGGAGCGGAAGCCGCGCCCGGAACGGATACAGGGCGGATTTCATACCATTTTCATACACCGGGCAAGTCCGCCTGTAAACGCGGCGCGTCCCGTTCCGACGCCTTTTTTCACCCCGGCGGGAAGCCCTTGGCCCGGGCCACGCGGTCGGCGGCCGCGCGGATCTCGGCCGCCTCGCGCAGTTCGGCCAGGCAGTCCTCGCTCGGCTCAAACCCCGGGCACGACCCGGCCGAGGTCCAGGACGGCGGCCGCACCGCCACCCCCGGCCAGCCCGCCGCGCGCAACGCCTCCGAGGCGGCCTCGCAGCAGCCTCCGGCGAGGTTGCGGCAATCCCCGCAACGTCCCCCGCTGTCCCGGCGCGCCATCCCGGCTGAGGTCAATCGGCTGTTCATGCATGAATATTTAGTCAGATGACAACCGCTCGTCAACGTCTTTGTCTCCCTCGACCGGCGGCCGCCCGTCTCCGGGTTCCGCCCCGACCCCATCCCGGCCCACGGCGTCGGACAATCGGAAGCCCAGCCGCCGCAGGTCTCCGGCGGTGGGCAGGCTCCCGTCCCCGCGGGGCATCAGGATCATGCAACGCACCATGTTCTTCCTCCAGGGCCGGGCGATGTATCGTCCTTCTTCACCCGCGCCACAGTCGGAAACCTATAGTGCATCGCCAATGCGGAAGTCCAGTATAATCTATATTTTTACAATAGAATAGCCTATTTGAGTTCCAAAAGCGCATTCAATAGCCTGATGTATTTTTTCTTTTGCATTGCGTTTCGTCTGTTGTGTTGTGGACGGGAGCCTATCCGATCGGAAAAGCTCCAGAAGAATGCCGCGCCGCAAGCGCGCGACGCACGGTCGCCGGAAACGGGGCGCGTCCCCCGGCAAGCCGGTGCGGGGAATCAGCGGTGGCAGCGGCCGCATTCCAGCGGCCCGTGCGGCAGGTAGTTGGCCTTGAAGCGGGCGTGGCAGCCCAGGCAGCTGCGCGGCGAATCCGGCAGGTGGAAGGCCCGGTGCAGGGATCGGGGCGGTTCGTCTTCGCGGGTGATCAGGGAATGGCAGGCCGCCTCGGCGGAGCAGCTCGCGGGCTCCTTGTGGTGGCAGCTCCGGCAGGCGGTGCGGCCGCCGTGAATGTGGCGGGCGTGGGAGAAGAAGACCGGCGGCCGGGTGCGCTGGGCGGGCCAGGTCAGGTGGCCGTCCTTGGGCATGTTCGCCGGGGACCAGAAGCCCTCCGCGCCGTGGCTGTAATTCTCCGGAGCCGCCTGCCGGGTGTCGCCCATGCGGGGCGCGGGCGCGCCGTGGCCGCTCGCCCCGGCAGGAGGAACGAAGGCCGGATGCGCCGCCAGGGCGAGCACGAGGATCAGGACCGCCGCGGCCGGGGCGGGTGACGGACGCCCCCGCTCATGACGTCCCGGGATGGGCTCACGCATGGCTTCATACATAATGGAAAGAGCCGCCGAGGCCAAGCCCGAACCCGGCCAAGGAGCGACCTGCACCGCTTCCTGTTTGCAATCAATGTCGGAAAATCGATTGCAATTCGTTGCATATTTTTCTATCAAGCCATTATCAGTACAGATTCTTTTATTTGCAAAAAAAGGTGCGGAATCATGCGCGGAAAATCCCTGGTGCTCAGCGCGGAAACCCTCCAGTTCTCGCGCCGCCACGACCGCGTGCGGGTCCAGCCCGTTCTGGCCCGGGTCCAGACCCTGGCCGGGCTCCTGGCCGAACTCCCCGTTCTTCCCGAAACCGCCGAAGCCCTCGACGCCGACCTCCGCCTGCGCTCCATCCTCGGCTCGGCCGCCCTCTCCGGCAACGCCCTGCCCCCGGAGCAGGCCGCCCTCATCCTCGACGCCCCCGAGCCCCCCGCCGACCCCGCCGCCCGCGAAGTCCACAACCTCGCCCGGGTGCTGCGGCCCCTCACCCGGCCCCGCCGCGAGTTCGGCGTCCTGGAGGTGGCCGAGGCCCACCTGCGCAAGCTCCACGCCGGCATCACCGAGGGCCTGCCCTACCCCGCATCCGAGCCCGGCGCGTACCGCACCCGCTCCATCGAGGTGGGCGACGAATCCCAGGGCGGCGCCTACGTCCCTCCCCGCCAGGTCCAGGACATCCGCCGCCTCATGGAACGCTTCACCGCCTGGATCAACTCAGAACCCCTGCGCCACGAGCCGCCCCTGCTCCGCGCCGCCATCTGCTCCTTCCACCTGGCCTGCATCCACCCCTTCGACACCGGCAACCACCGCGCCATCCGCGCCCTGCACGCCCTGATCCTCTCCGCCGCCGGACTGCGCCGCCTCGCCTGGCTCCCGGCCATCCACGAGCACCGCGCCCCCCTGGAGTCCTTCCGCGCCTTCCTCGACTCCCTGCGCCACGAGATGGACCTCACCGCCTACCTCGAGCAGCACCTCCAGGGCCTCCTGGACCAGCTCACCGAAATCAAGACCCGCCTCATCGCCCCCCTGGCCCGCCTCACCGCCGAGCACCACCTCCAGGCCCTCCTCGACCAGCGCCGCGTCACCCCCCGCCAGCTCGACCTCCTCCACCTCCTCCAGGAGCACGGCCGCCCCCTCACCCTCCAGCAGATCCTCGCCACCCGCCCCTTCGGCATCCTCTACCGCGGCCGCTCCTCCCACTCCGCCCGCCGCGACCTCCTCAACCTCGCCCGACTCGGCCTCATCCATCGCTCCGGCCACGCCTTCTCCCCCTTCGGGGGTTCATAGAAAGGCCAAGAGGGACGGGAGAAGACGAAATCGGGGGCTCCCCGCCCCCCGGCTTCGCCGCCGCCTTCGGCGGTTTACAGAAAACCCAAGAGACTCCCGTCTCTCCGCCTTTCTGAAACGGGGCGAAGCCCCCTGACAGGCGGACGCGAGATGTGTTTTCACGAACCAGGCAGGGGCAAGTCAGGCCCGGCCCGACGTGCCGACACGACACTCATGGCCGGGGATCGATCGGGAATCGGGAGTCGGCGCGCCCCTTGCCTTGGCGTGAAAACATACGAGGGGCCGCCCCCCATTTTCGCGGAGCGCCCCCCTTCGGAGGCTTGCGGAAAGGCCAAGAGGCTCCCGTCTCTCCGCCTTTCTATGAACCGACGACACCGGCCCCGGATATGAGGGTGATCGCGGTGCGGGCCATCTGGTCCAGGTCCGGCTTGGCCACCTGGGCGTCGGCCCCCACGCTCTCGCCCTTGTGCCGCAGCTCGTCGGTGATGATGGAGGAGTAGAGGATCACGGGCAGGGTCTTGAGCACGGGGTCGTTCTTCACGGACTTGGTCAGGGTGAACCCGTCCATGAGCGGCATCTCGATGTCCGAGATGAGCACGTCCAGAAAATCGGTGACGGGCTTGCCGGAGTCGTGGGCCGCGTTCTTGACCTCCTGGAGCTTGTCCATGGCCTCGGAGCCGTTGTTGGCCATGAGGACTTCGAATCCGGCGGCCTCCAGGTTGTTCTGGAGCATGGTCCGGATGGTGGCGGAGTCGTCGGCCACCAGGGCGCTGTAGCGCGCCTCGGCGTGGGCCGAGGTGCTCCAGGCCCGGGTCGAGCAGGCCGGGTCCAGGTCGGCCAGGATGTATTCCAGGTCCAGGAGCTGGATGAAACGGCCCTCGCGTTCCACCAAGCCCACGATGCTGGCCGTGTCCACGCGGCCCAGGGCCTTGGACGGCGGGATGACCTCGGGCCAGCCCACGCGGTGGATCTCGGTGACGCCGGAGACGAGGAAGCCGGTGACGGCCTGGCTGAACTCCGTGACGATGACCACCTCCTGGTCGTGGGCGGCCTTGTCCAGGCCGAGCCAGACGGCCAGGTCGATGACCGGCAGGATGTGGTCCCGCAAGGGAATGACGCCCAGGAAGGAGGCGTGGGTGGCCGATTCCGGGTGCGTGAGCCGGGGGCTCTCGATGACCTGCATGACCTTGGCCACGTTGACCCCGAAGTGACAGGGCACGGGCCCGGCCGGGGTCTGCTCGTCGATGTGGAACTCCAGGATTTCCAGTTCGTTGGTGCCGGTCTCCAGGAGGATTTCCGTCTTCTTGGCCATCTCCGCCTCCGCGCGGTTCAAGGGAGCGCTTTCGGAGCATAGCGCGGCGAGGCGGGCGGGGGGAAGGAATCGCGGGAAAAAATAACGTTCAGAACACGGGCAGGCGGCTGGACACGAGTTCGCGCAAATCGGGACGGCGCAGGGGCTTGACCAGAATCCCGTCGAAACCCGCCTGGGCGCACTGCCGGGCGTGCCCCTCGTCCTCGTGGGCCGTGAGGGCCAGGATGGGGGTGTGGTGGCGCTGCTCGGCGGCCTCCAGGGCGCGCATGGCCCGGGCCGCGTCCAGGCCGTTCATCCCGGGCATCTCCAGGTCCAGGAGAACCAGGACGTAGGCGTTGGCCCGGAACAGTTCCAGGGCCTGGGCCCCGTCGACGGCCTCGTCCACCTCGCAGGGCAGTCCCTTGAGAAAAAGCAGGGCGATGGCCCGCTGGGCCTCGGCGTCGTCCACGAGAAGAAGGCGTTCCATTTTCGTGTGATAGCACCGGTCGGGCGCACCCGCAAGCCGGGATGGACCAAAAAGCGGTTCCGGCCTATCGTGCCGCGCATGAGCATCGACCTGCACACCCACTCCACGGCCTCGGACGGCACGGATTCGCCCGCCGAGATGGTGCGCAAGGCCCTGGCCGCCGGACTTTCCGCCCTGGGCCTCACGGACCACGACACCGTGGGCGGCCTGGACGAGCTGCGCCGGGCCGGGGCCGAGGCCGGGCTGCGCGTGGTCCCCGGGGTGGAGCTGTCGGCCTCCGCGCCGCCGGGTTCCGGGCCGCTGCACCTGGTGGGGCTCTGGCTGCCCGAACGGCCGGAGAACCTGCTCCGGCTGCTCCGATGGGTTCTGGACGCCCGCGAGGACCGCAACCGCGAGGTGGCCGACAAGCTGGCCGCCCTGGGCACGGGCGTGACCTACGACGAGGTCCGGGAGCTGGCCGGGGGCGTGGTGGGCCGTCCGCACTTCGCCCAGGCGCTTCTGAGGCGCAGGGCCGTGACCTCGCTGGAAGAGGCCTTCCGCCGCTACCTGGGGCGCTGGGGCAAGGCCTACGCGCCCAAGGCCAAGCTCACCCCGGCCCAGGCCTTGGAGGCCTTGCGCGCCGACGGGGCCACCCCGGTGCTGGCCCATCCCGGCCTGCTGGGCCTGTCCCCGGCCGAGCTGGAGCCGGTGGTCCGCCATTTGCGCGACCTGGGCCTGGAGGCCATCGAGGTCCACTATCCCGAGCATTCCCCGCGCCAGATGGACCAGTACGCGGCCCTGGCCGGGCGGCTGGGGCTTCTGCCCTCGGGCGGCAGCGACTACCACGGCGCGGTCAAGCCCGGCCTGCTCCTGGGCCGGGGCAAGGGCTCCCTCTGCGTGCCGGATTCCGTGCTCGACCGCCTGCGCGAACACCGGGCGAAACAGGGCCTGTGGACCTGATCGCCTGTGGCGAAAAAGTCTGGATTTTTTCTAGTACTTGAAATCACTCAGATTGAAAAAATATCGTGCGGCCCGCATTGACTGGGGGCCGATGATGCTTATTTTGTGTCTAACCGGGAGGACGGACCTCCCGAGGTCATAGGACGAACCCCAACGGAGGGTGGAGAGGAATAAACGCCGAGTGGTTTACCGACAGAATGGCGGATCGAGCCGCCCCGAGCCCTGAAAGAGCGCAGTGAGCCGAAAAAATCCCCCTGGGTCCAGAGAGAAAAGGGGAATGCCGGAAAGACACCGGAATCGGCTCACAACCTTTTGTTTTTCCTCCCCCTTCACCAAATCGCCACACGAACCGTCCCGAATCCCTCCGCATTCCCCGGACCACCCGCTTCTCCGCCTCCAACCCCGCGCCGCCGTTGACGATAAAAAACATGGACAGCCGTTGCGCGTCAGCGTAACAGTCGAATCAACGGCAAAGTCCCTGGAAGGCCGTTCGGCCATGAACCGAAACGGAGGGAGGGGCGAAATAGAAGCAGAGGCTTTTCACCATATGGCGGATAGAGCCGCCCCCGCCACGACAGAGCGCGTGCGCCATGAATGAATTCCCCAGGCCATCGAGCCGGGAACCGACCGGACCTCCGGCATGGCGCACTTTTCATACTCCACCCCCCTGGGGAAAATCGCGAATTTTCTTGACTGATATTTTCCGACCGCATATGGGTCAGCTTTCTGCCGGATTCCGGTTGTCTCCGCTTGGCACGGAGCCGAGTGGGCCGGAAGGCAAATTTTGTTCTCTTTTTTAAGGAGTTTGGGGTTTATGAAGTCTATTTACGTCGGGAACCTTCCCTTCAGCGCCACCGAGGACCAGACCCGCGACCTGTTCGCCCGTTACGGCGAAGTGTCTTCCGTCAAATTCATCATGGATCGCGAGACCGGCCGTTTCCGCGGCTTCGGTTTCGTGGAGATGGAGGACAACGCGGCTGACGAGGCCATCCGCAGCCTGAACGGCGCCGATTTCGGCGGCCGCACCCTCAAGGTCAATGAGGCCAAGCCCCGCGAGGAGCGTCGCCCCCGCTGGTAGTTGGAAGTTCCGACTTTCCAGTTGACCACCCGCCGCCCGGCCCTCACGCCGGGCGGCTTTTTTTTCGCCCCCCTTCGGGGATTTTCAGAAAGGCGAAGCCCCGAGCGTCTCCCGGCCTTTCCTTGAACCGGCGAAGCCGGTAGAAGAGGCCATGCGCCGCTCCGTTCCCTTGTTGTTGGTCGCGCTCCTGTTGTTGTCCGGCTGCGCTCCGGGCCGCCGGGCTCCAGCGGCCCTGGAGAACCGGGCGGACTGGCGGGAGCTGTCCGTGGACCGGCCCCTGCCCGCGCGGGCCTGGCTGCGCGGCCGGGCGGACGTGCTTTGGATCTACGTCGAGGGCGACGGCAACGCCTATTCCATGCGGACCCGGCCGTCCCTGGACCCCACGCCGCACACGCCCGCGGCCCTGATCCTGGCCCTGAAGGACGACTCCCCGGCCGTGGCCTACGCCGGGCGGCCCTGCCAGTACGGCCCCGACGAGCCCTGCGTCGCCGCGGACTGGACCACGGGCCGGTTCTCGGAACGGGTGCTGGCCGCCGAGAACGGACTGGTGGACCGGCTCAAGACGGCGGCCGGAGCCCGGAAGGTGGTGCTGGTGGGCTTTTCCGGCGGCGGGGCCGTGGCGGCGCTGCTGGCCGCGCGGCGATCGGACGTGGCCGGGCTGGTCACGGTCTGCGGCGTCCTGGACCACGAACTCTGGACCCGGCTGCACGGCGTGACCCCCCTCTCGGGCTCATTGAACCCGGCGGACGCGGCTCCGCGCCTGGGCGGCGTGCCCCAGGTCCACTTCTCCGGCGGCGAGGACCGGATCGCGCCGCCGGAACTGGCGGCCTCCTTCGCCCGCCGTCTCCCTCCCGACGCGCCGTGCACCCTGATCACGGTCCCGGGGCTCGCCCACGATCCCCACGGTTGCCCCCCCATTCGGGGGTTCTCGGAAAGGCTGAACGACGAGTTCCTCCCGGCCTTTCCATGATCCCCCTTTTCAGGAAGGCGGAAGAGGCGAGAGCCTCTCGGCCTTTCTCTAAACCGCCGAAGGCGGCTGGCATTTGGGGCAGTAGGTGGTGCTTCGGCCGCCGACCTTGGCTCCGCGCAGGGTGGCGCCGCAGACGCGGCAAGGCTCGCCCGCGCGGCCGTAGACGTTGAAGTGGTTCTGGAAGGCCCCGGCGTTGCCGCCCGCGTCGCGGTAGTCGCGGATGGAGGAGCCGTTCTCGCGGATGGCCTGGGTGAGGACTTGTTGGAGTTCCTTGTGGAGACGACGCAGCCGGGGGGCCGAGAGGACCGAGGTCTTGTCCTGGGGCCGGATTCCGGCGCGGAACAGGGACTCGTCGGCGTAGATGTTGCCCACCCCGGCCAGGGTGGTCTGGTCCAGGAGCGCGGCCTTGACGGCACGCGAGCCCGCGCCCAGGCGCTCGACGAAGAGCTTCGGGGACATGTCCAGGGGCTCCGGGCCGAGGGAGGCGTAGAACGGCCAGGCGGTCAGCTCCTCGGGCGCGAAGGCTTGGCAGGAGCCGAAGCGGCGGATGTCGGTGAAGACGAAGAACCCGCCGTCCTCGAGGTTGAAGCGGATGCGGGCGAAGCGGCGCACCTCGTCGGTGTCCAGGTCCGCCGTGACGCCGCCGGTCATGCGCAGATGCACGGCCAGCACGAGGTCGGACTCCAGGTCCAGGAGCAGGAGCTTGGCCCTGCGGCGCACGGCCAGGACGCGGCGTCCGGCCAGCCGCTTGGCGAAAGGCTTGGGCCCCTGGGGCGCGCTGATGGCGTCGAGCACGTCCACGGAACGGATGCGGCGGCCCCGCAGGGCGGGGTCCAATCCCCGGGCGATGGTCTCCACCTCGGGCAGTTCGGGCATGATTTTTGGTCCTTGTTGGGCTAGGGTGCCTGAGGCGTAAGGATAAGCAGACTTGGAGAGTTGTCCATGACCATCCGGTTCACGAGCGCGGCCCTGGACGAGATCGGATTCCTGCTGCCCGCCTCCGGCGCGGAACGGCTGCGGATCTCCCTCACGGCGGGCTGAGGCGGGGCCAGGCGACGCCTGGCGGCGACCCTGGACGGGCCGCGAGAAGGTGACGACCTGCTGGAGGTCCAGGGTGTTCCCCTGGCCGTGGAACGGGGCCTGTCGGCCGCGCTGCGCGGCGACCTGGAGATCGACCGGGGGCCCGAAGGCCTCGCCGTGCGCGGCGACCTGCCGCCGTTCGTGGCCGAGTTCGGCCTGCCCACGTCCTGACCCCCTTCGGCGCTCTGCGCAAGAGTTGAATCCCTGGGGGCTCCTCGCCCCCAGCCCCCCCCCGCCAGGCCTGAGGCCTGGACCCGATAGCGGCGCCCGGCTTCGCCGCCGCCTTCGGCGGTCTCCAGAACAGCCAAGAGACTCCCGCCTCTCCGCGTTTCTGAAATGGGGCGAAGCCCCCGACAGGCGGACGCGAGATGTGTTTTCACGAACCAGGCAGGGGCAAGTCAGGCCCGGCCCGACCCGCCGACACGACATGCAGAGCCGGGAATTGACCGGGAACCGGGAGTCGGCGCGCCCCTTGCCTTGGCGTGAAAACATACGAGTGGACGCCCCCCGCCTTCGCCGCCGCCTTCGGCGGTATACAGAAAACCAAAGAGACTCCTCTCTTCCGCCTTTCCGTAAATGGGGCCGAAGGCCCCCGCCTTCGGCGGTTTACAGAAAACCAAAGAGGCTCCCGGCTCTCCGCGTTTCCATGATCCGGCGAAGCCGGGGGGCGTTGCCGACTTGTTGTTGCAAACTATTTGTAACAAGAGTATTGCAATAACGAAAGCGCCGGGAGGAACCAGCATGTCCAACCCCTTCACGCTCAAGACCCTGGGCCCGGACCAGCCGTTCTGCGACCGGGAGAAGGATCTGGCCGACCTGGCCGCCTACGCCGAGGCGGGCCAGAACGTGGTGCTTTACTCGCCCCGCCGCTACGGCAAGACCTCGCTCTGCCGCCGCCTCCAGGCCGGACTGGCGGGCCGGGGATTCCTGACCGTCTTCTGCGACTGCTACGCGGTCACGTCCGTGGACGACCTGGCCGACCGGCTCGCCCGACAGGTCCTCGAAGCCCTGCACTCCAGGGAATCCCTGCTGGACAAAGGCCGCCGCTGGATCGGCGTGTTCCGGTCCTTCCGGCCGGTTTTCACGCCGACCCCCGAAGGCGGAGTGAGCCTGTCCGTGGAACGCGCCTCCCGCCGGGATTCCGGGCTCGACGTGTTCGCGCGGGTTCTGGAAGATCTGGACGCCTTCCTGACCCGTGGGGAAACCCCGGTTCATGTGACGCTCGACGAATTCCAGGAGATTTCGGAACTGGGCGACGGCCGCGTGGAGGCGCTGCTGCGCACGCACATCCAAGGCCAGCGCGCCGCCTATTGTTTCGTGGGCAGCCGCCGCTCCGTGCTGCTCGGCATGTTCACCGCCCGGAAGCGCCCGTTCTACCAGAGCGCCTTGCTCCACGCCCTGCCGCCCCTGCCGCGCGCGGACCTGATCGCCTTCCTGCGCGCCCGTTGCGCGGCCGGAGGCAAGGAGTGCCCGGAGGCCGCGGCCGCGACCCTGGCCGACCTCTCCGCCGGATATTCCTGGTACGCCCAGGCCCTGGGTTTCCACGCCTTCGCCCTGGCCGGGCAGCGGCTGACCCCGGAAGACGCCACGACGGCGCGGGAGATGGTCCAGGACCAGGAGCGCTTCGGCCACGAGGCCCAGGTGCGCGACCTGCCCGCCCCGCAAATCCAGCTTCTCCGGGCCCTGGCCGCCGATCCCACCTCCGCCCCGTTGGCGGCGGACTACCTGGCCCGCTGGGCCCTGGGCGCATCCACGACCGCCTACTCGCGCAAGCAACTGGTCAGCCGCGACCTGATCGAGAAGGACGACGCGGGCCTCTGGCGCGTTGTGGACCCGTTCTTCGCCGAATGGCTGCGCCGCCTCTAGCCTGCCGCCTTCGCCGCCCCCCTTCGGGGGGCTTCAGAACAGCCAAGAGGCTCCTCTCTTCCCGCCTTTCCGTAAATGGGGCCGAAGGCCCCCCGCCTTCGGCGGTCTCCAGAACAGCCAAGAGACTCCCGCCTCTCCGCGTTTCCGTGCCCCAGCGGGGGGATAAAGAAAGTCTCGATTTTTTGTAGGCAATCGTCGGAAAATAGGCTAGCTGCGGAATCAGGGGGTTGGGCGCGCCCGCCTCCAGGAATCCGCATGACCCAGTCCGCCGACCGCCAGATCGCCAAAAACGCCTCGGTGGTGGCCGCCGCCACCCTGCTCTCGCGCATCCTCGGCTTCATCCGCGACGCCGTGGTGGCCGCCACGCTCGGCGCGGGCCTCGGCGCGGACGCCTTCTTCGTGGCCTTCCGCGTGCCGAACGTCCTGCGCCGCCTGTTCGCCGAAGGCTCCATGACCATGTCCTTCATCCCGGTGTTCCAGCGCCGCAAGGCCGAACTGGGCCAGGAGACGGCCTTCGTCATGGCCCGCTCGACCCTGCTCTGGCTCGTGGCCGTGGTGGGCGCGGTGGTCATCCTGGGCGAGGTCTTCGCCGGGCCCCTGACCCAGGCCATCGCTCCGGGCTTCGGGAACAATCCCGGACAGTTGGAAATGGCCACCAACCTGCTGCGGATCTGCTTCCCGTACATCCTGCTCATCTCCGGCGTGGGCCTGTGCATGGGCGTGCTGAACAGCCTGGGCCACTTCACGGCCCCGGCGCTCTCGCCCGTGGTGCTCAACGTGGCGCTCATCGCGGCCGCGCTCCTCGGCTGGCGGCTCGGCCTGGACGTGGCCCACTGCCTGGCCTGGGGCGTGCTGGCGGGCGGCGCGCTGCAATGGCTTTCGCAACTGCCCGCCCTGCGCGCCCGGGGCTTCACCTGGCGCGGCGAACGCTCCTGGCGCGACCCGGGGGTCAAGCGCATGGGACGGCTCATGCTCCCCACGGTGGTGGGCGCGGCGGTCTACCAGCTGAACATCCTGCTCGGCACGCTCCTGGCCTCGTTCCTGCCGGTGGGCAGCATCTCGTATCTCTACTACGCCGACCGGCTGGTGGAGTTCCCCCTGGGCGTGTTCGGGCTGGCCGTGTCCACGGCGGCCCTGCCGAGCCTTTCGGCCCTGGCCGCCACGGGCAAGGACCGGGAATTCGGCTCCGTGCTCTCCTCCACCATGCGCCTGACCCTGTTCATCAGCCTGCCCGCCATGGCCGGGCTCATCGCCCTGGCCGAGCCCATCGTGGGCCTGCTCTTCGGGCGCGGGCGCTTCGATCCCCAGGACGTGGCCGCCACGTCCATGGCCCTGCGGGCCTTCGCCCTGGGCCTGCCCTTCGCGGCCCTGGCCCGGCCCCTGGCCTCGGCCTTCTACGCCCGGGAAAACACGCGCACGCCGGTGCTCGTGGCGGCGGTCTGCATGGTGGTCAACGTGGGCCTGGGCGCGCTGCTCATGCGGTTTCTGGCCCACGTGGGGCTGGCCCTGGCAGTGTCCGCGTCCTCGGCCGTGAACTTCGCGGCCCTGGCCTGGATCATGCGCGGCCACGTCGGGAACCTCCTGCCCTGGCCCACCCTGGCCCGGATGCTCGGGCTCTCGGCCCTGGTCTTCCTGGGAGCCCTGGCCACGGCGGGCGCGCCCGTCTGGGTCTGGCTCGGGGGCATCCCGTTCTGGATCGCGCTCTACGTGCTCGGCGGGCGGCTGCTGGGCATGGACGAGGCCCGGCTGTTCACCGGAATGCTCCGCTCCCGGCTCCCGCGCCGCGCGGGCGGGGCGTGATGATCGTTCGCCGGATCAGGCCCGAAAACAGGCCCCATTCCGGCGGCGGAAAAAGAAAAATCAGCGATCACGCAATGTTGGGGCTCCGGCATGGATGACTGTATCCGCATGCGGCGATCCGCCTTCCCGCGCGGACTGTCGCAAAGCAAGACAGGCCATAGATTTTCGGTCGACTCCCTGCTCCTGGCCTCCTTTGCGCGAATCCGCCGCAAGGACCGCCTGGGGCTCGATCTGGGCGCCGGCTGCGGGGTGGTGGGGCTGGCCCTGCTCCTCCTGCACCCGGACCAGAATCTGCGGATCACGGGCCTGGATATCGACCCGGAAATGGCGCGCCACGCATCGATCAATGCGGAACGTCTCGGACTCCAACAGCACTTCAACATACTGAACGAAGACGTATCGTCATACAGAACGTCAAACAAAACGCCCTATGACTTCGTATCGTGCAACCCGCCCTGGCGCGATCCCGCAAGCGGGCGGCTGAGCCCCGGGCCGGACAAGGCCCGCGCCCGGGCCGAACTGGACGCCGGGCTGGACGCCTTCGCCTCGGCCGCGTCCCGGGCCCTGGGCGCGCGGGGCCGCTTCTTCCTGCTCCACACCCCGGATCGCCTGGAGGCCGTGCTGGCCTCCTGCCGGGCCCACGGCCTGGCCCCCAAGCGGCTGCGCCTCGTCCACGGCCACGCCGAGACCCCGGCCCGGGCGCTCCTCCTGGAGGCCGTGCGCGGCGGCGCGCCGGGGCTCGTCGCGGAGCCGCCGCTCCTGCTCTACCAAGGCCCGGAGCCGAACGCCCCGCACACGGAGGCGGCCCTTGCCTTTTGCCCGTTTCTGGGGTGCAATCGGGCGGCAATGAAGGAGTGACCCCATGCGACAAGCGCACCTCGCCCGGCTGGCCCCCTGCGGCCTGAACTGCGGCGCCTGCCTGGCTTTTTCCGGCGGCCCCGTGCAGGAGGCGGCCCAGTCCCTGATCCGCGCCCTGGGCCCCGACTTCGCGCCCTACGCCGAGCGCTTCACGGCCATGAACCCGGTCTTCGCCGACTACCCGGCCTTCGCCCGGCTCTTGGAGTTCCTGGGCCACGGCTCCTGCGGCGGCTGCCGCCAGTCCGGCTGCCTGTTCCAGGCCTGCGGGGTGCACGCCTGCATCCGAGACAAAGGCCTGGACTTCTGCTTCCAGTGCGACGACTTTCCCTGCGATGCCCACGGCCTGCCCCCGGCCCTGGCCGAACGCTGGCGGACCAACAACGAGCGCATGCGCGAGGAAGGCCCGGAGGCCTACTGGCTGCGCATCAAGGACACGCCGAGATACCCGTAGATGATCGCCCGCCTCGTCCTGGAAAACTTCATGGCCCACGCCCGCACCGAGCTGGAGCTGGGCCCGGGCGTCACGGCCCTCACCGGCCCCAACAACGTGGGCAAGTCCGCCGTGGTCGAGGCCCTGCGCTGTCTGGCCCAGAACCCCACACCGCGCCACGTCATCCGCCACGGGGCCAAGGAGGCCCGCGTGAGCGTCGAGTTGGACGACGGCACGCGCGTGGTCTGGATCAGGAAGAAGGCCGGCGCGGGCTACCAGCTCTGGCGGCCCGGGGCCGAGGCCCCCGAGGAGTTCTGGAAACTCGGGCGCGGCGGCGTGCCCGATGAAATTCGCGAGGCCCTGCGCCTGGAGACCGTGGTCCTGGAGAATCGCGACGACGCCATCGACGTGCATCTCGGCAACCAGCGCCGCCCCATCTTTCTGCTCGACGAACCGCCCTCGACCGCGGCCGCCTTCTTCGCCGCCTCCAGCGAGAGCGCCCACCTCCTGGCCATGCAGGACTCGCTCAAGCGCCGCGCCGCCGACGCCCGCCGGGACCAGGCCAAGGCGACCGCCCGCCTGTCGGCCATCGAGGACGCCCTGGACCGCCTCTCCGGCCTGCCGGACCTCGATCTGGCCCTGGCCGAGGCCCGCGACAAGGAAGAACTGCTGCGCCGTTCCGGCGAGGGCATCCCGGCCCTGGAGGACTGGCTCTCCCGGCGCACGGAGCTGAAGCGCGGGGCCGAGGCCGCCGCCCGCCGCGCCCGCGTCCTGGAGCCCCTGGCCGCCCCGCCCGCGCCCGCGCCCGTGGACCGTCTCGCCGCCCTCGGCCGCGACCTGCGCTCCGCCCGCGTCGCCCGCGAATCGACCCAGGCCAGGGCAACCGCCCTGGCGACCCTTTCGGAACCCGCCACCCCGGCCGCGACCGCGCGGCCCGCCGGGATTCTGGCCGAGCTGCGCGGCCTGCTCCGGCAGCGCGCGGCCGTGCTGGCCCGAACCGCCGCCCTGGCCCCCCTGGCCGAGGCCCCGGCTCCGGCCTCCACACTCCGCGTCGCGGAACTGGCCCAGGGCATCCGGGCCTTGAAGGCCAAGGAAAAAGCCCTCTCCGGCCGGTTCGCGGCTCTGGCCGGGCTGCGTGAATCCCCAACCGTCCGCAAGGCCGACGCCCTGGCCGAGATCCTGCGCCGCCTGTCCGAGTCCCGGGCCGCCCAGGACGCGGCCCGCAAGGCCTCCGAGGATTGCGCCGCGCGGCTCGAGACCCTGCGCGCCGAAATAGCCGCCCGGCTCGACGCCGTCGGCGTCTGTCCCACCTGCGGCGCGGGCCTGGAGCTGCACCGCTTCATCCGGGAGGACGCATGAGCCTGCCCCGCGTCCGGGCCTCGGGCCTGCTCTTCGCCGCCGACCCCCACGTGGCCGACACGCCCCCGGGCCAGCGCCTGCCCGGCTACCGCGAGCAGATTCTGGACAAGCTGGCTGCCTGGCTCGGCCTGGCCCGCGAGCTGGACGCCCTGCCCGTGCTCCTGGGCGACCTCTTCCACTGGCCGCGCGAGAACTCCAACGCCCTGCTGGTGGCGCTCATGCGCCTGTTCACGCCCCAGCGGCCCTTCGTCCTGGTGGGCAACCACGACAAGCACCTGGCCCGGCTCACCAGCGACGTGTCCCTCTCCGTGCTGGCCGAGGCCGGGGCCGTGCGGCTCCTGGACGAGCCCGGGCCCGCCTTCGTCCTGGAAACCCCCGGCGGCGAAGCCCTCATCGGCGCGAGTCCCGACGGCTCTCCCCTGCCCGCGCGCTTCGAGCGCGCCCCCGGCGATCCCGGAACCGTGGTCTGGCTCACGCACCACAACATCCGCTTCCCGGAGTTCGAGACCCGGGCCCACGGCATCCACGAGCTGCCGGGCATCGACCTGGTGGTCAACGGCCACATCCACCGGCCCCAGCCCGACGTGCGCGCCGGGACCACGCTCTGGGTCAACCCCGGCAACACCACCCGGCTGACCTTCACCCGCCGCTCCCAGGAGCGCCGTCCGGCCGTGTTCTTCTGGGCCCCGGGCCGCGACGGCCTGGAGCGCCGCGAGCTGCCCTTCCTGCCCTTCGAACAGGTCTTCCCGGACCAGGAGTTCCCGCCCGAGGAGCAGGAGACCGAGGGCGAATCCCGCTTCATCCAGGGCCTGGAGCGTCTGGCCTGGCGGCGCACCGGCGAGGGCACCGGGCTGAAGCAGTTCCTGCAAGCCAACCTGAACCCCGAACTCCCGGAGAGCGCGCTCGTCTGGGAGCTGTACGAGGAGGTCGTGCATGGTTCCGAAGCAGAATGAGGACCAGGCCCTGGAGGCCGAGCTGGAGGCGTTGCGCCGCCGCTACGAAGGACTCAAGGAGCAGAAGGTCCGCCTGGAGCAGGACCAGGCCCATCTGGCCCGCCGCATCGCCGAGCTGGAGGAGGCCGCCCGCGCCGAGTTCGGCACCGCCGACCCGGCCGAGCTGGAACGCCTCCTGGAAGAACGCCGGGCCGAGAACCGGCGTCTGGTGGAGGACTACCGCAAGCATCTGCAAGGCATCCAGGACGGCCTCTCGGCCATTGAGGCCCAAGCCTCGCGGGACGAACGCCGGTGAACGATCCGCAAGCCTCCCCCATGCCCGACGCGCGCGCCCTGGAGCGCCGTCTGGACCGGCTCCAGGCCCGGGCCGAATCCCTGGCCGCCGAGCACGGCCGCGTCCGCGCCGAGGAGGCCGCCCTCGCGGCCTTCCTGGACCTCGCGCCCCGCGCGGCCCGCACCCTGGAAAACCTGGCCACGGCCCTGTTCGGCGAGCTGCTGGACGAGATCGAGGCCAACCTGACCTACGCCGTGCGCGAAATCCTGGGCCAGGACCGCACCGTCACCAGCCTGCGCGAGGTCAAGAACAACCGCCTCCAGGTCACCTTCCAGATCCACGCCGGGGACCAGCCCGAGAACCTGGAGGACATCCTCCACGGCCAGGGCGGCAGCGTCTGCAACATCCTCTCCGTGGGCCTGCGGCTCATCGCCCTGTCCCAGCTCGACCCAGCCCGGCACCGGCCCTTCCTGGTCCTCGACGAACAGGACTGCTGGCTGCGGCCCGCCCTGGTGCCCCGCTTCATGAAGTGCATCGCCGAGATCGCCAAGCGTCTCAACCTCCAGGTCCTGGTCATCAGCCACCACCCCCTGGACCTGTTCGTCAACGCCTGCGACCGCGTCCTCACCCTGGTCCCCGACCGCCTCCTCGGCGCGGGCTTCGCCCGTTCGTAGAAAACCGAAGAAGCTCCCATCCCCTGTCTTTCTGAAGACCGGCTTCGCCGCCCCCTTCGGGGGTTCATGGAACAGCCAAGAGGCTTTCGCCTCTCCCGCCACCCTCCCTTTCCTCGAAAATGGGATAGGCGATCCTTATTTCCTTCGATTCAGGAATATTCGATTGGAAAATATGAGCGAGTGCCCCCTTTGACGCGCGAAAACGCCCCAAAAATGACGAGCGAGGAGGCAATCGGCACCAGCTTTTTTTTCGCGATACAGAATACCCTTGCAACGCAATGATTCCTCAAGACAGCTTTATTTTCTCAAAATTGTGACAGACATCCCCTTGCCTGCCGCAGATCTTCTGATAGGGATTTTCCCTGCCGCCGCGCTGCCATCGGGGGGAGCGCACGGCGCAACGCCACTTCCTCACCTTCTCTTCATTTCAGGGGAAACGCATGTTCCGCAAGAGTCTCGCATCCGTGTTCATCGCCTCCGTGGCCCTGGCCCTGGTTCTGACCATGGCCGCCATCATCCTCTACGTCACCGACTCCTCCTACCACATGGCCCTGAGCCTGGAAGAACAGGCCATGCGCCAGTCGGCCACCTCCGCCCGCGACTCCCTGGGCCTCTATGTGGAGAACGCCAAGGGCATGATCCAGTCCCTGGCCGGGCAACGCCTCGTGCGCGAGGCCTTCTCCGGCGACACGGCCCCGGCCCGGAAGCGCCTGGCGGAAACCCTGCGGGCCAATCCCAACGTCTGGAGCATCATCGTCTTCGACGACAAGGGACTGGTCATCGCCGGGGTCAACGCCGACGGCCAGGACCTGTCGGGCCAGAGCCGCGCCGACCGGGACTACTTCCAGGCCGTCATGTCCGGCCAGGACCTCTTTCTGGGCAAGACCATCATCACGGCCAAGAGCGGCGGCGGCCACGTCCACATCCTCACGGCCGTCAAGGCCGTGCGCGACGACTCCGGCAAGATCATCGGCGGTATCGGCATCTACCCCCGCTGGGAGACCTTCACCGGCGTGTTCGTCGACCGCGCCCGCTTCGGTGAAAACGGCTACGGCTTCATGCTCGACGCCAAGGGTCGGATCATCGCCCACGCCGTGGACAAGTCGCTCATGCTCAAGGACCTCTCCGATCAGACCTTCGTCAAAAAGGCCTTGGCGACCAAGAACGGCGCTTTCTTCTATGATTGGAAGGGCGAGTCCAAATACCTGGCCGTGGAGACCGACCCGGCCACCGGCTGGGCCATCTGCATGAGCGCCTATGTCTCCGAACTCACCGAGACCGCCGCGACCCAACGCAACATGCTCATCGGCATCGGCGCGGCCGCCGCCCTCACGCTCACCGGCATCATCTTCCTCATCATGAACCGCCTCGTGGTCCGGCCCATCCAGGCCATCGAGACCTTCACCGCGGCCATCGCCAAGGACGACTTCACGGCCGTCCTGCCCACGGGGTTCCGCTTCGAGTTCGCCCACTTGGCCGAGAACATCCGCACCATGGTGGCGGAACTCAAGAACAAGCTCGGCTTCGCCCGGGGCGTCCTGGCGGGCTTCGTCCTGCCCTGCGCCGTCTTCGACCGCGACAACCGCCTGACCTTCACCAACGGGCACATGCTCAAGGCCCTGGACAAGAACGGCAAGCCCGCCGACTACTTCGGCCAGACCTCGGGCGAGTTCGCCCACGGCGATACGGCGCGCGACACCATCTCGGCCAGGGCCTTGCGCGAGAAACGCAGCCTCCAGGCCGAGATCGACCACACCAGCGCCAAGGGGGCCACGAAGATCTTCGACGTGACGAGCACGCCCATCAACGACCTGGACGGCGACCTCATCGGCGTGCTGGCCGTCTGGTTCGAACTGACCGATATCCGCGCCCAGCAGAAGAAGATCGCCGAGCAGAACGAAAAGATCGCCAAGGCCGCGGCGGAGGCCAACACGATCTCGGACCAGGTGGCCTCGGCCTCCGAGGAACTCTCGGCCCAGATCGAACAGTCCAGCCGGGGTTCCGAGGAGCAGCGCTCGCGCACCGGCGAGGCCGCCACGGCCATGGAGGAGATGAACGCCACGGTCATGGAGGTGGCCAAAAGCGCCTCCCAGGCCGCCGGACTGGCCGACACCGCCCGCAACAAGGCCCAGGAGGGCGAACGGCTGGTGGGCGAGGTGGTGACCACCATCACCCGGATCAATGAACAGACCGAAACCCTCAAGGCCGACATGACCGAACTCGGCAAGCAGGCCGAGGGCATCGGCCAGATCATGAACGTCATCGCCGACATCGCGGACCAGACCAACCTCCTGGCCCTGAACGCCGCCATCGAGGCCGCCCGCGCGGGCGAGGCCGGACGCGGCTTCGCCGTCGTGGCCGACGAGGTCCGCAAGCTGGCCGAAAAGACCATGACCGCCACCAGCGAGGTCGGGGCCTACATCAAGGCCGTGCAGGACAGCGCGCGCAAGAACATCCAGGGCACCGAGGCCACGGTCCTGGCCGTCACCGCCGGCACCCAGACCGCCGAGAAGTCCGGCGAGGCCCTGCGCGAGATCGTGGAGATGGTCGAGAAGACCGCCGACCAGGTGCGCTCCATCGCCACGGCCAGCGAACAACAGTCCGCGGCCAGCGAACAGATCAGCCGCTCCACCGAGGAGATCAACCGCATCGCCTCGGAAACCGCCGAGGCCATGACCCAGTCCGCCCAGGCCGTCTCCGACCTGTCCCGGCTGGCCCAGACCCTCAAGACCACCATCGACGACATGCGCCAATAGGCCCCTTCGGGGCGTTCCAGAAAGACGGAAAGGCGGGAGACAGATTCCCGCCTTTCTCTTTTTTCCGCCTTTCCCGCCTTCGGCGGTTCATGGGACGGCCAAGAGGCTTTCAGCTCTCCGCCTTTCTGGAAACCGGCGCCGCCTTCGGCGGTTCATGGAAAACCAAAGAGGCTCTCGCCTCTCAGCTTTTCTGAAACGGGGCGGAGCCCCCCAGCAGTTCCGTCAGGGCCGCCAGGGTCTCGGCGGCCGGGCCCTGGAGAAAGATGTCCGTGACCGCGTCCGTGAAGTGCGAGGGCCGGACGTTGATCTCCACGATGGTCGCGCCGTGGCGGCGGGCTTCCTGGGGGATGTAGGCCGCCGGGTAGACCTCGCCCGTGCTGCCCACCACGAGGCAGCACTTGCTGAACCGCGCCAGGGAGAGCGAGGCCTCCTGAACCTCGGCGGGAATGGCCTCGCCGAAGAAGATGAAGTCCGGCTTGAGCAGCCCGCCGCAGGCCGGGCAGCGCGGCGGCAGATCCTCCAGGCTCACCGCGCCCAGGGTCGGGGTCCGGCCGCACTCCAGGCAGCGCAGCCGCCGCATGTTGCCGTGGAACTCGTAGACCACGCGGCTCCCGGCGGCCTGGTGCAGGCCGTCGATGTTCTGGGTCACGATCCCGGACAGCCGCCCGGCGCGCTCCAGCCGCGAGAGGGCCTCGTGGCCCGCGTTGGGCCGGGCGCGGCCCAGGGTGTCGAAGAAGATTTCCTTGATGACCCGCCAGGACTCCAGCGGACGGGCGCGGAACGCGCCGATCTCGAACAGGGCGGGGTCGATCGTGGTCCACAGCCCGCCCGGGCCCCGGAACGGCGGGATGCCGCTCTGCACGGACATGCCCGCGCCGGTGAAGGCCATGGGGTGGCTGCCGCGCAGAGCCTCGGCGGCTTCGAGAAGGCGATGGCGCTCGGGCAGGGACATGCTTCCTCCCCCGGGCCGTGCGTCGCGGCCCCTGGCCCCGGGCATAGCACCCCCGGACCCGGGCCCGCAACAGGCCTCAGCGCAGGGCCGAGCGGGTCCAGGTCACGATGTCCCCGGCGCGCATGGCCCCGGACTGCCGGGCCAGCTCCCGGCCGTCGCGGAAGAGAATCAGCGTGGGGATGGACTGCACGCCGTAACGCGCGCCCAGGGCCTGCTGCTCCTCGGTGTTCACCTTGCCGAGGCGCACCGTGGGCCCAAGCAGACCGGCGGCCTGCTCGAAGGCCGGCCCCATCACCCGGCAGGGCCCGCACCAGGGGGCCCAGAAATCCACCAGCAGGGGCAGGGAGTCGCGGAGCAGCAGACGCTCCAGGCCGGTGGCGTCCAGATGCAGGGGGGCGTGGCCCCCGGCCAGGGGCAGGCCGCACTTGCCGCACACGGCCCGCTCCAAACGTTGCGGGTCGGCGCGGTTCACGGCCCAGCAGGAGGGACAAATGATATTCTTCATGATTTTTTTTATAATCATCCCGCGCCACTCGACAAGGAGAATCCGGCATGTTTCGGGAATGCAGCAACCGCGAAACCCGCGCGGCGATCGCCGAAATGATATACCAGGCTGAATTATAAGACATGTCATTCATTCCAGCGTGGACACGAATCCCGCCCCCGCGCTAAACTGTCCCTGAATCTTCACCTTCATGAAGGGGGATCACATGCTGAACAACCTGAAGATGCGCTGGAAGATACTCCTTCCGGTCTGCCTCGCGGTGATCGCGGTCTTCGCCGCGACCATCTTCTTCATCCACCAGAAGCTGCGGGAGACCTCCGAGGCGGACATCGCCCTCCTGGGCCAGGAAATGAGCCTGCGCCACGGCAACGCCGTGGGCCGCGAACTGGATTCCGTCATGAGCCTGGCCGAGGGTCTGGCCCAGATGTTCGCCGGGGCCAAGACCTCCGGCGGCGTGGACCGCGCGGCCCTGGAGGCCATGCTCAAACCCGTGCTGGAAGACTCGCCCGACCTCTTCGGCGTCTGGACCACCTGGGAGCCCGACGCCTTCGACGGCAAGGACGCCGAGTACGCGGGCAAGGACGCCTTCCACGACGCCACCGGGCGGCTCATCCCCTACTGGTACCGCGAAGGCGCCAAGATCACCGGCGGCGTGACCACCACCTACGAAGGCCCCTCCCCGGGCTCGGACTGGTACCAGAAGCCCCTGCGCGGCAAGAAGCCCTACGTCACCCCGCCCACCAGCTACGACGTGGGCGGCAAGTCCATCATGCTCGTGAGCTTCGGCGTGCCGGTCATGATGAACGGCAAGTCCCTCGGCGTGGCGGGCGTGGACCTCTCCCTGGAAAAAATGGCCGACATGGCCTCGGCCATCAAGATCTTCGAAACCGGCTACGGCTACCTCCTGGCCGCCGACGGCATGATCGTGGCCCATCCCAAACGCGAACTCATCGGCAAGCCCGCCGAGGCCGCCGTGGGCAAGACCAGCGCGGCCCAGGCGCTGGAGGCCGTGAAGGCCGGACGTCCCTACAGCTTCCGCCAGGAGACCCCGGCCGGAGTCATGCTGCACGTGCTCACGCCCATCCGCATCGGCGACACGGACACCACCTGGAGCTTCGGCGTGACCATCCCCGAGGCCCGCGTCATGGAGAACGCCGACGCCCTGACCCGCCTGCTCCTGATCCTCGGCGTGGGCGGCGTGCTCTTCGTGATCCTGGCCGTGTTCCTCATTTCCCGCGCCATCGTGAACCCGGTCAACACCCTCGTGGCCGGGGCCGAGGCCGTGGCCAAGGGCGACCTGGACCGCGACATCGGCGTGCGCCAGAAGGACGAGATCGGCATCCTGGCCGACGCCTTCCGCAAGATGGTCGCCGGACTCAAGGACATGATCGAGACGGCCAACACCAAGACCCGCGAGGCCGAGGAGATGACCCGCAAGGCCCGCGTCGCGGCCGACGAGGCCGAGGCCGCCCGCCGCCAGGCCGAGCAGGCCAAGCGCGAGGGCATGTTGGACGCGGCCCGGCGCATCGAAACCATCGTGGAGCGCGTGACCTCGGCCTCCGAGGAACTGGCCGCCCAGATCGAGGAATCCAGCCGGGGCACCGAGAACCAGCGCGAACGCACCTCCGAGTCCGCCACGGCCATGGAGCAGATGAACGCCTCGGTCATGGAGGTGGCCCGCAACGCCTCCGAGGCCGCCGGAGACGCGGACAGCGCCCGCGAGGAGGCCCAGCGCGGCGCGGACGTGGTGAACAACGTCATCGCGGCCATCAACGAGGTCCACACCCAGAGCGAACGCATGCGCGTGAGCCTCGGCGACCTCGGCCAACAGGCCGAGGGCATCGGCCGGATCATGAACGTCATCACCGACATCGCGGACCAGACCAACCTCCTGGCCCTGAACGCGGCCATCGAGGCCGCCCGCGCGGGCGACGCCGGACGCGGCTTCGCGGTCGTGGCCGACGAGGTCCGCAAGCTGGCCGAGAAGACCATGACCGCCACCAAGGAAGTGGGCGAGGCGGTATCCGGCATCCAGACCGGCACCCATCAGAACATCAAGAGCATGGAAGCCTCCGGCGAGGCCGTGGGCAAGAGCACCGAGCTGGCCGGAGAGGCGGGCAAGGCCCTGACCAACATCGTGGGCCGCGTCGAGTCCACCGCCGACAAGGTCCGGGCCATCGCCACCGCCTCCGAGGAGCAGTCTGCGGCCAGCGAACAGATCAGCCGGGGCACCGAGGAGGTCAACCGCATCGCGGCCGAGACCGCCCAGGCCATGAACCAGTCCGCCCAGGCAGTGGCCGAACTGGCCTCCATGGCCCAGGAACTCCAGCGCCTCGTGGACCAGATGAAAAACGCCTAGCCGGCTGCGCCGGTCTTCAGAAGACACAAGTCGGGGGCCTTCGACCCGCGATGGAAAACCAAAAAGGCGGGAGAGCATCTCCCGCCTTTCTTTTTGTGTTTTCACAGGCCCTTCGCGGCGCGGGATTGCACGGGACGAGCGCGCCGCCGCCTTCGGCTGTTTCCAGAAAGGCGAAAATCCGCCCGGCCGGGCTTTCGGGGCTGTGTCCCTACTTCGTCCCGCCTTGGCCGAGCCTGCCGAGGTCGATGCGCACGGCTTCGCCGTCGCGGCGCACGGTGAGGACCAGGGGCGCGTCGTCCTTGTGGGCGCGCTGCCCGGCCTTGTGCAGGTCCATGAGGCTGCGCATCCGCTTGCCCTGGAAGGCCTCCAGCACGTCGCCGGGCCGCAGTCCGGCCGTGTCGGCCCGGGAGCCGCGCCGGACCTCGCTGACGGTGACGCCGCCCTGGCCTTCCACCAGGGTCATGCCCATGCGGCTGGTGTAGATGTTCGGGCAGTAGAAGAAGGCGTCGGCCACGCCGGGCTCGAAGTTCTCCACGCCGCGCCAGGGGGTCAGGCTGACCACGGCCGCGCCCCGGTCCAGGACGTTCAGGCGCTGGGCGATGCCCCAGCCGAAGTCCACGTGTCCCGCGCCCGCGATGATGAGCACGGGCCGCCTGTACTCGCGGCGCATCCACACGGCCCGGGCGGCCATCTGGGTGTCCCACAGGCTCTGGACCAGGAAGAAGCGGTCCACCTGCTCGGGGTCCTTGGCGTCCTTGCCTTCGTGGCCGAGCATGACCTCCTTGAGAAAGGCCTCCTGCTCGGCGGGCTGGCGGATGATGTAGGCCGGGATCATGCCCTGCTCCTCGTCGGTGAGCGAGTCCAGGCCCTCGCGGGCGACCTTGCGCACGATCTCGGGCGGGGCGTTCAGGGCGGCCACGGGCAGATGCTTGTCCTTGGCCAGGTGGAACAGGGGCTCGAAGAGCTCGAAGGGATAGCCCCAGCGCTCGTCCCAGTCCAGGCGGCCGGACAGGTCGTCCACGCCGAGTCGGCCCTGGTTGAAGGCGTCCAGCACGCCCTGGCGGTCGGCGGCGACCATTTCCAGGCCGATGGCCGGGGGACGCGGCCCCTGGGCCAGGGCCCAGGCGATCTGCTGCTGCACGGTGTGGTCGCAGGGGTTCTTGTGGCCTTCGCCGATGAGCACGTAGTCCGCGTCGGCGGCCAGGGCCATGACCTGGCCAAGGCTCAGGCGGGAGCCGTCCCGGGCGATGAATTCGCCGTCCGTGGGCACGAAGGTGACGCCCAGGGGCTTGTGGGTCTGTTTCGCGGCGCAGCCCGCCAGCAGCGCGAGACAGAAGAGGAAGCCGAGCAGGACGGGGACGCGGGACGATGAGCGGTTCATGATGTTCTCCAGTAGCGGCGTTTCGCCTCCGGCCGCGGATCGGGATCTCGTCCCCGGCCGTGAGGAACATCATAATGCCGAAACCCCTTCCCGCCTAGCCCCCTTCGTTGCGGCCTTCGGCCCGGCTTTGCCGCCGACTTCGTCGGTTTTCAGAAAGACAGGGGACGAGAGCCTCCTGGCCTTTCCATGAACCCCCGAAGGGGGGGCCTTCGGCCCCATTCACGGAAAGGCGCTGTTCCTCTTCGGTTTTCTATAAACCGCCGAAGGCGGCTATGAACCCCCGAAGGGGGCGGAGAGGCCCTGGAAGAAGTGGCGGGCGTTGGAGCCCAGGGAGCGGGTGCGGTAGCCGCCCTCCTGGACGACCACGGTGGGCAGGTCCAGCTCCGCGACCATGCGGCCGTTGGCCAGGAAGTCGCGGGCGCTGAGGGTCCAGGTGCCGGTGGGATCGCCCTTGGCCGGGTCCAGGCCCAGGGCCAGCACGAGAAAGACCGGGTTGAAGGCCCGCACCACGTCCAGGGCGCGGCGGAGCACGTTGCGGTACATGCGGCCGTCCACGCGCTCGCCCAGGGGGAAGTTGCGGTTGAACCCCAGGCCCAGGCCCTCGCCGCGCTCCTCGCGGAAGCCGCTGAAGTAGGGATAGGCGAAGCTCGGGTGGCCGTGGATGCTCACGGTGAGCACGTCGGCGCGGGAATAGAAGATGTGCTGGGTGCCGTTGCCGTGGTGGTAGTCCAGGTCGAGCACGGCCACCCTGCCCAGGCGCGAGAGGTGCTGGGCGGCCAGGGCGGAGTTGTTCAGGTAGCAGAAGCCGCCGAAGCTGCGGCGCTCGGCGTGGTGCCCGGGCGGCCGGACCAAGGCGTAGGCCAGGCGTCGGCCGTCGGCCACGGCGGCCGCGGCGGTGAGGGCGCAGTCGGCGGCGCGGCGCGCGGCGCGCCAGGCGTTGGGGTTCAGGGGCGTGAAGGTGTCGATGCAGTAGTAGCCCGCGCGCACGGGGAGGTCGCGGGGCGGCCGGGCCTGGTTGCGGATGGGGAAGACGTAGGGATAGACCGAGCGGCCCGCCGGGATGCGCAGACAGACGCGCTTGAGATAGTCCACGTAGTCCGCGTCGTGGACCTCCTTGATCCGGGCGTCCGGGAAGCGGCGCGCTGGAATCTCCTCGAACAGGCCGGAGCGCCGCAGGGGTTCCAGGATGCGGCTCACGCGCACCGGGGCCTCCACGTAGCCGCGTTCGCGCACGTGGTGGATCTCGTGGCGGTCGTTGACCACCAGGGCGATGCGCAAGTCCGGGGGCACGGCCGGACCGGGAGCCGGGGCGGGCGCGGGCGCGGCGTAGCGCGGCGGCCGAAGGGCCACGGGCCCGTCGCGGAAGGAGCGGACCACCAGGTCCACGTATTCCGGCGGGCAGACGTCCCGGTACTTGCGCTCCAGGATCGCGCGCACGATGCGCCGGGCCGCGCGGCCGGACAGGGGCCGTTCCCGCCCCAGGGCGTCGAGCACGAGGTAGGGCGGGCAGTCGCCGCCGGGCTTGAGCGGCGTCTCGTAGGCCGTGCCCGCGACGGGCCGGGCCCCGTAGCGCTCATAGAAGCGCAGCCGGGCGCGGTTCTGGGCCAGGGCGCCCGGGTCGGCGCAGAGCGCGGGGTCGTCGGGCAGGCACTCGAAGAACAGGCCCCAGGACTTGAGCGCCCGGGCCTCCTGGCGCATCCGCTCGTAGAGCGCCCCGCCCAGGCCCCGGCTGGTCATGGCCTTGGGCACGGAGATGAAGTCCAGGTAGCAGAAGCGCAGGTCCGGGAAGTGCATCAGCAGGGCGAAGCCCTGGACCTTGCCGCGCACGTCGGCCACGAAGAGCACGGTGCGGAAGCCGTGGCCCACGGGGTCGCGCAGCAGGCCGGGCAGCTCCTCGATCTCCTCCCGGCTCAGGAGCTGGAACTGTTCGCGGAGGATGGACTGGGCCGTGGCGATGGCCTCGCGGTCCTGGGGCAGCGTGTCGTCGTGGATGCGGCGGATGCGGAACATGCTTGCAGCATAGGCGAAAATCGCCGCCGCACAACCCCCTTCGGGGGTTCATGGAAAGACGAGAGACGGGAGCCGCCTTCGGCGGTTCTGGAAACAACCGAAGGCGGCTCCGCGAAAATGGGGGACGTCCACTCGCATGTTTTCACGACAAGGCAAGGGGCGGTTCACTCCCGATTCAGAGTTGGAGAGTCGCGGCGCATGTCGTGTCCATACTCCGGGCCGGACCTGACTTGCCCCTGCCTGGCTCGTGAAAACACATCTCGCGTCCGCCTTTCGGGGGCCTTCGGCCCCTGTTGCGGAAAGACGAAAGCCTCCTGGCCGTTCCATGAACCGCCGAAGGCGGCGACGAAGCCGGGGGGCGGGGCAGGAAGACGAAAAGGCGGAAGAGGTCGCCCTCTCCCGCCTTTTGCTTTCTGGAGTCCCCCGCAGGGGGCTTTCCATAACCCGGCGAAGCCGGCTAGTCCCAGGTGCGCTTGTCCTCGATCGGTCGAATTTGAGGCGGAAGCGTGCCCGGGGCCAGGATCTTCAGCTCGGGGCGCAATTTGATCTTCTCGCGGAAGAGATGCAGCATCTCGTCCTCGCGCTTGAAGTTTCCGGCCTCGATGGAAAGGACCATCTCGTCGATGCCGCCGGGGTTGGTGACCTCGATCTGCCAGCGCTTGACCTCCTCGAAACGGGCCATGACCTGCTCCACCTGGTGGGGGTAGACGAACATGCCCTTGATGCGGGCGGTGGTGTCCACGCGGCCCACGATGGAGCCCAGGCGCGGGCTGGAGCGGCCGCACTGGCAGGGCGCGGAGTCGATGTAGCCCAGGTCGCCGGTGGCCAGGCGGATGAGCGGATAGGTCTTGTTGAAGGCGGTCACGACGATCTCGCCGACTTCGCCTTCCTTGAGCGGAATGCCGGTGTCGGGGTGGCAGATCTCCACGAAGGCGCGGTTGGAGAGGTGCAGGCCGTTCTTGTGGAAGCATTCGTAGCCGATGCAGCCCACGTCGGCGGTGCCGTAGCCCTGGCGCATGATGCAGTCGAACTTCTTCTCCAGGAGGGTGCGCATCTTCTCGGAGAACTTCTCGCCGGTGACGAAGCAGACTTCCAGGAAGAGATCCTTGCGCAGGGACAGGCCCATCTCCTCGGCCTTCTGGGCCAGGTGCATGAGATAGGAGGGCGTGCCCACGTAGCCGGTCACGCGCAGCTTCTGCATGATCTCCAGCTGGTTGGTGGTGTTGCCGGGACCGGCGGGCACCACGGCGCAGGCCAGGTTCTTGAGCGGCTCCTCGAACATGAGGCCCGCCGGGGCCAGATGGTAGTTGAAGGTCAGCTGCACGAGGTCGCCGGAGCGGAAGCCGCAGGCGTAGAAGCCCTCGGTCCAGCCCCAGTAGTCTTCATGGCGGTCTTCGGGATCGAAGATCGGGCCGGGGGAGAGGAACACGCGGCGCAGCTCGCCGAGGTCCTTGGTCAGCAGGCCGCCCAGGCGCGGGCCCATGCTCTGAAGGAAGATGAGTTCCTTCTTCTTGATGATCGGGATGTGCTTGAGGTCGGAGAGGGTCTTGAACTTGTCCACGTTGAACTGGGCGCGGTCGAAGCGCTTCTTCACGTCCTCGGAGTAGCGGTAGGCGTAGGAGAGCAGCTCCTTGAGCTGGAGCTGGTAATATTGCCTGCGCTCCGAGTCGTCGAGCACCTCGCGGCGGCTGTAGATGCCTTCGGTGCGGTCTTTCCGGGTCATGGTCGTCTCCTTGTGAACGATACATTCGGGATCGGAGCGGGTATTTTAGCACGCCGGAAAAATATTGCAAGAAAAATAAAAAAAATGGTGATATACCGGCATATTGCAAGCCGATTCCAAAAAATCGCCCAGCCCGGGGAAATGAGTTCTTGACAGGGAAGCGCCGCCTCGGGTATCCAAGGTTTCCTTTTTGAGCGGGCCGTTAACTCAGACGGTAGAGTATCTGCCTTTTAAGCAGAGAGTCACTGGTTCGATCCCAGTACGGCCCACCAGAAAGTCGCGTGTCCCCATCGTCTAGTGGCCTAGGACGTCGGCCTCTCACGCCGATAACACCGGTTCAAATCCGGTTGGGGACGCCACCAGAAACCAACGAGCCCCCGGAACGATCCGGGGGCTTTTTCGTTGGCGCTCGGGACGCTCCCCGACGCTCCTTCGGACCAAGCTTATTATTGGTGAAGAGGCTTCGCTAAAACAAAATAATCTTTCCCCCAACGAAATCAGCGACCATTATAAAAACTGCATTTCATAAACAGCAAACAATATAACCAGCGTTAAAGCCCAAACAACTGATATACTAACAAGCGAATTTCATCATTACATGCGTTATACTTATCGACTATTTCTATTATTCTATCAACTTGCAGTTTAGACCTATGTGGCAACGCACTAACCTCAGCTAATTCAGTATCCGACAAATAATCTGCTAAATATTTATATGGATCAATTTTACTAGGTATAAATTGTTGAACAAAAAGCATCTGCCAAAAACAACGTATAGAATTCGTTCTATGTGCAGCAATGCAACGTTTATAATCCGCTAGCTCTCCATGTGTATTATTAATATTGCCTTTTAGCCAGGAATATAAACTATTTATGCTTTGCACATAAGAATCAAACAAGAGTTTGACATCAATATATTCTCCGCAAGACTTAATGTAATCTTTTGCCAACGAGTTGAATTCTCCTTCATAAAGCAATTCCTTCGTTGAAAATCTAAAAGAGGTTGCTTTTTCTCCTTCACGATATGATATACACCATTCAGCTTCTTTTATGCATCCATGATTTAAGTTATTGCGTAATTCTTTTATAAATATATGCTCTTTATTATTTATAAATCTTGATTCAATTTTTTCACGATAACCTTTGACAAACATTTTTGATTCAAATTTTTGCGAAGCAGCAATAAGCGCTAATGCAGAAGATGAAATGCAAAATATCTCTTTCATCACATTTGACTGAATATCTAATATTTTATTCTTATTTTCCCGGTGCGAAAATTTTTTTTCGCAAGAAAACGAATTAAATTCATTTATTGCATTACACAGATCGCGCCATGAACGATTAAAAATATCAAGCGCAATAAATATACTTTTTATTGCCTCATCTAAAATGTGCCCAGGATGACTTCGTAAAACATCTTCAATTTCTGTTGGACCAAGCCACTCAATCCTCTTTAAAATTTCATCACTTACTGGCGGCTTCTGTACAGCAAGCTGAAGCTCTTTAATTATTTTCTTTCTCCTATCCTTATCTATTCTTATAAAATATTTAAATTTTTCAAATTGTTCTGCACTTGGCTTCTTGTTTCCCATACAAATCCTCTGTCCATTGCAGCGGAATATTTGATATCTGCATTCTGCAATTCGCAGCTAAACCTTTTCCCCTGTCTTCCGTTCAAATCCCCGCACCACTTGTTGGCAACAAGCTAGAAATCACAGTTGTTCCAGCCCAAGTCCCATAACAATCATCAATTTCCCCTACCCCCGGACCAGCTCGCGCACGGCCCGGGCCACCGCCTCCGCCGACGGCTTGTAGAAGGCCTCCTGCGGCGGAGTGAAGGGCACCGGGATGTCCGGGGCCGCGATGCGGCGCGGCGGGGCCTTCAGTTCGCCGTGGCAGGCCTCGGCCACCGTGGCCACGAGTTCCGCGCCGAAGCCGCAGAAACGCGTGGCGTCGTGCAGGGCCAGGAACCGGCCGGTCCGGCGCACCGAATCCAGCACCGTGGCCGTGTCCAGGGGCAGCAGGCTGCGCAGGTCGACGACCTCCAGGGACACCCCCTCCTCGGCCAGCGTCTCGGCGGCCTTGAGCGCCACGTGCACCGCCCCGCCATAGGTCGCCAGGGTGGCGTCCGCGCCCAGCCGGGCGATATGCGCCTTGCCCAGGGGCACGCGCTGGTCGCCCTCGGGAACCTCGGCGTGGATGCTCCAGTAGAGCGGCATCTCCTCGATCACCACCACGGGGTCGGGGTCGAAGATGGCCGAGAGGAGCAGGCCCTTGGCGTCGGCCGGGTTGGAGGGATAGGCGACCTTCAGCCCCGGAACGTGGGCCAGCCAGGCCTCCAGGTGGTGCGAGTGCTGGCAGCCCGCCGAGAACGCGCCGGACTTGACCCGCACGGTGAGCGGGAAGCTCGACAGCCCGCCGCTCAGGTAGCGCAGCTTGGCCGCGTGGTTCACGATCATGTCCGAGGCCAGGGTGATGAAGGGGAAGAACATCACCTCCACCACGGGCTTGAGCCCCATGCAGCTCGCGCCCACGGCCAGACCCGCGATGGCGGCCTCGCTCACGGGCGTGTCGCGCACCCGCCGGGGGCCGAAGCGCTCCAGGAGTCCGAAGGTCGGCAGATGCGGGTTGACGTGGATGGAGGTGCCGATGCCCTCGCCCGCCAGAAACACGCCCTCGTCCATCTCCAGGGCCAGGCCCAGGGCCTCGGCCACGGCCTGTCCCATGCTCTTCACGGTCATGTCTCAGACCTCCCGCGCGATGGGGTTGACGTACACGTGCTCCAGGGCCTCCTCGGGCGGCGGATAGGGGCTCGCGTCCGCGAAGGCCACGGCCGCGTCCACGACCGCCGCCGCCCGGCTCCGCAGACCGTCCATCTCGGCCGCCGACGCCACGAACCCGCCGCGGAGCAGAACCTCGGCGTACCGGCCGATGGGGTCGCGCGCGGCCCAGGCGGCCAGCTCGGCCTTGTCCACGTAGTGCTGCGGGTCGTGCTCCCCGTGGCCGTGCATCCGGTAGGTCCGGCATTCCAACAGCGCCGGGCCCTCGCCCGCGCGGCGGCCCTCCAGGAGGTCCAGCGCGGCCTCATGCACGGCCTCCACGTCGTTGCCGTCGACCACCTCGCCCGTCATGCCGTAGGACGCGGCGCGATCCGCGATCCGGCCGATGGGGCAGTGTTCCTTGTGGGCCTGGGCCCCGGCCCAGCAGTTGGATTCGCAGACGAAGAGCACGGGCAGTTTCCAGACCCCGGCCAGATTCATAGCCTCGTGCACGCTGCCCTCGGCGGCCGCGCCGTCGCCGAAGAAGACGCAGGTGGCGGCGCGTTCGTTCCGGTAGCGCTGGGCGAAGGCCGCGCCCACGGCCAGCGGCGGCGCGGCCCCGACCACGGTGGAGGTCATGAGCACGTTGCGCGAGGGGTCGGCCAGGTGCAGGGTGCCGGACTTGCCCCGGTTGAGGCCGTCGCGCTTGCCCATGATCTCGGCCATGAGCGCGTTCGGGTCCACGCCCCGGGCCAGCAGGTGGCCGTGGCTGCGGTGGTTGGTGACGATGACGTCCTCGGGCGTCAGGGCCCGCACCACCCCGGCGGCGACGGCCTCCTGGCCGTGGCAGGTGATCTGCATTCCGGGCAGGCGGCCCTGCTCGTGGGCCAGTTTGGCGACGCGGTCCTCGAAGGCCCGGATGAGAAGCATGTCGGCGAGCAAGGCGAGGCGCTGGTCGCGGTCGAACGGGGGTCGTTGCATGGAGCCTCCTTGGGTGAGACGTTCCATTCCGCGAATGAGGGGGAAAGACGGCCCGACTATGGGCATTTTTCAGCGGAATTGTCCAGGAAAAGGGCGTCAAGAGGCGATTTCCGCTCCCCGGCATCCTCTTCCTCCGCTTGCGCCCCGGCCGCGCCTGGTCTAGCTTCGTATGGAAGTGCCCGGGCCCGGCCACGGCCGCCCGGCGAGAGGAGGCCACCATGCCCAGCCGACGCGATTTCCTGCGCGCCGCCGCCGCGCTGGCCGCAGCCCAGCTCCTGCCCCTCGTCCCGGCCCTGGCCCAGGTTCCGCCCAAGCATCCGGGCCAGGCCCCGGGCTTCTTCCGCCTCCAGGTGGGCGACGTCGAGGTCACGGCCCTCTACGACGGGGCCGGGCTGATCCGGCCGGAGATCCTCCACGGCGCGCCCCCGGATCGTTTGGCCGCCCTCATGGAGGACGCGGGCCTGGACCCCAAGGTCGGGGAGCCCACCGCCATCAACGCCTTTCTCCTGAACACCGGCCGCAACCTCATTCTGGTGGACGCGGGCGGGGGAACCGCCCTGGGCCCCCGGGCCGGGCTGCTGCCCGCCAACCTCCGCGCCTCGGGCTACGAGCCGGGGCAGGTGGACACCGTGCTCCTGACGCACCTCCACCCGGACCACGTCCTGGGCCTGACCGGTTCGGACGGCATGCCGCTCTTCCCCAACGCCGTGGCGCGGCCCGCGACGGCCGAAGCCGACTACTGGCTGAGCGACGAGCGGCTCGCCTCGGCCCCGGAACAGCGCAAGCGCTCCCTCCTGGCCCTGCGGGCGCTGGCCGAGGCCTATTCCGGGCTGGGCAAGTGGAAGCCCTTCGGCCCCGGCGAGATCCCGGCCGAGGGCCTGACGGCCGAGCCCCTGCCCGGCCACACCCCGGGCCATTGCGGCTTCCGGGCCCGCTCCCAGGGCCAGGGCCTGCTCCTCTTCGGCGACGTGATCCACAGCACGGCCGTGCAGTTCGCCCTGCCCGAGGCGACCATCGACTACGACACGGACCAGGCCAAGGCCAAGGCCGCGCGGCTGCCGCTCCTGGCGCGGCTGGCCCGGGAGTCCACGCTGGTCGCCGGGGCTCACCTGCCCTTCCCGGGCCTCGGCCGGGTGCGGGCCCGGGGCGCGGGCTACGCCTGGCTGCCCACTCCCTATTCCGCCCAGCGCGCCTAGGCCCGACTTCGCCGCCGACTTCGTCGGTTCATAGAAAGGCAGGGGAGGGGTGGCGAGAATTCATGCGGCGGGTGCGTCGCTACTGGTTCTCCCCTGGCTCATCAAAAGCCCAATCATCAGGGTTCAACTTTTTTATGCGCGGGCCAAAAACTTTAGTAAAGATTTCAAGATATTTTTTCATCCAAGACATGAGCTGCGGCCAATTTTCAGCGAGGAATGGGTCGCAGCCCTGCTTGAATATAACAATGCGACACGCTTTTTTACCAGGAAGATCTTGCCACTCAAGCCGTTCCCCTATCTCTCTTTCTATTTCCTCTTTCTGCTCATGCAGCAAATTGAAGAATGGCAACGCCTGTTCCGAGTTGATATAGAGTTCGACTCCAGCCCTTTTCGCATTCATATTCAAAGTCGCGCCAAGCAGGAACCCAGACCTGCCGATACTGAAATTCATCCAGTGCTGGGGATATGGTCTCTGTGGGCGAACATATGATTTTGATTGCAAAATATAATCATGAAACTTTATCCAGTACTCATATTGCTTGCTCTTTATTTCAGTAAGATTTCCCTTCGATATCGCAGATGCCGCGCTGGAGACTGAATTTGTCCAGTCATTTGGCTTTGCTATAATATTAAACTTTGGCGCTGCAATAGAATCAGCAATACGCCATAGCTCTATCTCAAGACCAAAAAACTCGAATTTATCATCAGTAATCTGATTAAGCCAATCGAGCGTGGCTCTGTGCTCATCCGTAAACTCCTTCGCCAGCCAAACGATCGTAACGGCATCCAGACCAGCGGCATATGTGAGCAACTGCCCAAGGTGTTTATGATCCGTTGGCTCCAACTGGTTTTCAATCAGAACCCAATGTCCCGTTGCCGTATCCTTGCACAATATATCAGCGCGGAACGGTCCGACATTTTTTTCCGTCGCCTCCAATTCCAAATCAACCCCAATCGTTTCGCCGAGAAGTTTCAGGTTTTCCTCTCGAGCCAACCATGGAGTGAAATCTCCAGCCTCCGAGCCCCAGACATCTCGCACTTCAACCCGTTCAAGCCGTCCAAGCTTCACGTCGCTCATCATCTGCGCCTCCGAGTCCCAACAATACCGCGCCTGGGCATCTTCTCTAAAAGGACAATCCGCCTTGCCGAGTCTCTTTTTCATGCCATGGCTCCAATTGATAGAAAGGTCGACCCGGCTGAGTCAACAGGAAAAGAGGGCGCAAGCGAAACGACAGCGGAAGGATAGCATGTCGTCTCGTCGTCAACCTTCCCCCGCCCAGCGCGGCTGACCGTCCGACTTCGTCGGTTCATAGAAAGGCGGCCGGCTTCGCCGGGTTATAGAAAGGCGGGAGAGGGTCGTCCCACCCCTCGCCCCCCTTGCTTTTGCGCCCGAACTGGCGCAAAACACGTTTAGATTATAAGCTAAAAATACCGACAATATTTTTCTAGAAAAATCTAAATAAGACATTATTTCATTGAATTATGAGCGACAAAATGAACGACAAAAATACCGACAAATCCAGCGACGGGAATCCCGTCGTCAAGGTCCAGACCTTCAAGTCGGGCAAGGTTTCCTTCACCCGCGTCTTCGACCGCGAGGCCATCAGCAACAATTACATCCTGTTCGAAGCCCTGCTCCTGTCCCTGTCCCAGATGCCCATCCTGCCCGCGCTGGCGTCCAGGCTGGACGCCGAACTCGTCCGCCGGGCCATCTTCGGCACCGCGGCCATCGAGGGCAACCCGCTCTCCGAGGAACGCGTGGCCGAGATCATCGAGGAGCCGAGCCTGAACGGCCTGCGCGAACGCGCCGAGCAGGAGATCGTGAACCTCAAGGAGGCCTACCGGCTCCACGCCGTTCCCGGCCCGGCCAAGGACCGGGAGACCCTGGCCGTGAGCGAGGCCTTCATCCGCGAGATCAACGCCCTGGTGACGCGCGGCGTGGGCGGCGAGTTCCACGCCCCGGGCCAGTACCGCGACCACCCGGTGGAGGTGGGCGACCTGGGACACGGCGGGGTCTACAAGCCGCCCAAGATCCGCGCGGACATCGAGACCCTCATGGCGGCCTTCGTGGACTGGCTCAACTCCGAGGAGGTCCGCAAGGAGTGGCCGCCGGTGCGCGCGGCCCTGGCCCACTACCACCTGGCCCTGATCCATCCCTTCGGAGACGGCAACGGCCGCACCGCCCGGCTCCTGGAGGTGGCCATCATGGCCCGGGCCGGATACCGCTACGTGCCCACCATGCTCTCCAACTACTACTACCGGAACATCGACGCCTATTACGTCGCCTTCCGGGAGTGCGAACGGAGCCGGGAGCACGACCTGACGCCCTTCCTGCGCTTCTTCTCCGAGGGGCTGCGGGAATGCGTGCTCGACCTCCAGACCACCATCAACACCCACATCCGGCTCCTGGCCCTGGGCGACCACTACCGCACCCTGCGCCAAAAGAAGGTCCTGGGCCAGCGCCAGCACGACCTGCTCATGATCCTGCTCCAGACCCCGGACAAGGTGCTCCAGCCCCCGGCCCTGCGCTCGGACCCCCTGCTGGCCCCGCTCTACCGCAAGACCAGCGAGGCCACCCCGCGCCGCGACCTCAAGCGCCTCCAGGAGCTGCGCCTGCTCGTCCCGGCCGATGGCGGAGGCCTGCGCCTGAATCAGTTCACCGGCTTCGCCGCCGACTTCGTCGGTTCATAGAAAGGCGGCCAGCTTCGCCGGGTTATAGAAAGGCGGGGGAGGGCCGCCCCCCCCCACCCCCTGCCCCTCCTTTCTCGGTTCGCCCCCTCCGCCGAAAGTCCGTCAAGCTGCAATCGCCTGCATTTCCTATGCGGATTCATGTCGTTTCTCTGCCGGGCCCGAAACAGCGGGTATGCTCGTCGGGATTCCCGGGGATGGTCTCCGGGAACGAAGCGCCAGGGGGAAGAACCCATGAGCGACGTGTATTCCTGTCGACTGAGGCGCGGTCCGGACGGCCGCATCGCGGAGAAAATCGAAACCGTCCAGGGCCGTGACCGGCGCTGGGCCTACTCCTACGACGCGCGGGGACGGCTCACCGAAGCCCGCCTGGACCAGCGGCTGATCTGCCAGTGCTGCTACGACCGGGACGGCCGCAGGCAGCGGGACTACTTCCCGGCCTCCCACGGCTTCTCCACCCGCGACTACCGCTACACCCCGGACGACCGGCTCCTGGCGGCCGGAAACAACGGCTACGTCCACGACGCCAACGGGTTCCGGTCCATCTGGAACTCCGAGGGCCGATACACGCTCTACGCCTACGCCCCGGACTACCGGCTGCTCCGGGTGGAGAAGCCGGACGACGGCGTCGTGTTCGAGTTCGCCCATGACGGGGACGGCCGCCGCGCGGTCAAGTTCCGCGACGGCCGCCCGGTGGAGGCCTACCGCTGGCTCGACTTCCTGCGCCTGGCCGGGTTCCGCGACGTCGGCTGCTGGTACGAGTTCGCCTACGCCAGGGGCGAGCGCACCCCCTTGGCCATGCGCCGGGACGACGGCGCGGTTTTCCGGCTCCATTGCGACCAAATCGGCTCGCTGCGCGTGGTTGCGGACAGTGACGGTCATGTCCTAAAGGAAGTCCTGTACGATCCGTTCGGCGGGATCATCGAGGACTCCGCCCCGGACCTGCGCATCCCCATCGGCTTCGCGGGCGGGCTGCACGACCGCGACCTGGGCTTCGTCCGGTTCGGCTGGCGGGACTACGACACCTTCACCGGCCGCTGGACCGCGCCCGACCCGCTGGGCGACGCGGGCGGCGACCCGGACTGGTACGGCTACTGCCTCGACGACCCGGTGAACGGGGTGGACCCGTTGGGGCTGTTCCAGTTCGGCAAAAGGCCTCTAAATGGCGTTCCGAATTTCCTGAGCTCGCTCACGCAAGCGTTTGATATGTTTGATGCGAACAATACCGAGTTGATGCACGAACACGGCTTCTACGAGGATGGAAGCGGAAAGAATGTTGGCTTTGGTGAGAGCGGGATAATGGATAAGGAAGACATCAGCAGATACAAATTGGAAGATAGACACTTTGACGATGCTCGTATGCAGCGAGCGCAACAGAGTCTCGATCCTGGACCATACAAGTTGAAATCGGATGATGACGGTCCCTCAAACAACTGTCAGGACTATGCCGACAACCTGCGGGAGCGATACCGCTTCCTTCGGGATGCGGAACGGCATTAATGAATGTAACCAGCCGAGGGGCAAGCGCCCCTCGGCGAAAAGGCGATGCGATGCGGTATGTTGCAACAGCAATACTCTTTCTTCTTCTGGCTGGCGGCATCTATTTTTACAACACAAACTGGTTTCAATCCACGTCCAAGGACGACTTCTATGATGACATCTGCCATGTGCCATTTGACGTGACCAAGAAAGGAGAAAAAATTGCAATCCCGCTGAAATATAAATACAATACGTGTTACAGCATAGCCATTTCCGTTCCAGATAAAAATGTCTTCCATAACCACATCGTCGGACCAGGAGTCTTGAATTACCGCTTCATTTCTAATGGCCGAGTTCTTGCCGAAGGGTGTACACCAGACCACAACAAATACCGCATTTCATTCTACCAGGATATTTCATCCATACACATTTTGGTGTTTAACCTCCCCTTTCCCGGAGCAGGCGACGACCTGACTCTGGAGCTTGACGTCCTGGAACCAATGGCATTCCTGAATCCATATATCGGAAACATCTATTGCAGAATCAAGCCAGCTTACAGCACAAAATTCAGTCTGTGTTACGACAAGGGACTCATGATCCCACAACAGGCCGCCGGAAACTGAGGATTTGATTTTCAGATGCGCCCGACCCCCTGGGCGACGCGGGCGGCGACCCGGACTGGTACGGCTACTGCCTCGACGACCCGGTGAACGGGGTGGACCCGTTGGGGCTGGAAGGCGGCTTCTGGGACGGGCTCAAAAAGATCGGAGCCGGATTCGGCAAGCTCTGGGACACCGCCCCGGCCGGTATCGGCGAGGCCATGTCCAAGGGCGCGGACGGAGCGGGAGAGGCGATCGGCAAGACCGTTGACGCCTTCAAGACGAACGAGGACTTGCAAAAGTATACCGCCATCACCCTGGCCGCGGGCGCGCTGCCGATCGCGGCCGCCGGCGCGGCCGAAGTCGCCCCGGCGGTCATGACCACGGCCATGCGGCATCCCGACAAGGTGGCCGCTGCAACGGACTTTGTTTCCGGCTTCTTTGATCCCAACCCTCCCCCGCTCACCAAAGGTGGACTGGCGGGATACAGTATCAAAAAAGCGCAAGAAAAACTCGAAGAAGAATGGAGGGCGAGACCGTGAAGAGAATCAAGCTATGGGAAGCATACATGGCGGTCTTCTTTTTCCTGTATGGACTCGCGGGCGTGATCACAGGTGAATTGCACAACCGGGGCGTGCCCGTGCTCTGTCCCCGCGCCTTCGGCGCGGCGCTCATGGTCCTTGGCGTCGCCATACCCGTCATGGCCTGGTTCCTCCGCTCGCCCTCGCGCAAGCGGAAAGACGAGGAAAAATGAGGACCACGCCCGGGGGACATTCTCCTTGGGGGCCTTCCGCCCGCAACGGGAATCACGGGGATGGGCGGAAAAGAGCTGAATCGCTCCGGCGGCCCGATTCCTTTCCCCAAGGCGTCCAGCGCCACGGCCTGATGTTCGACATGGCCTGACCGTGGTTCCCAGGCTCCTCCGCTCCCGCGAGAACGGATGGAAGTGATGCAATGAATGCCCCGGAGACGCCGATCTCCGGGGCATTCTCACGTTCTCGGCGTTTTACACGGAAAATGAAACGCGATAGGCTGCCGCGACACGTGACAACGTGAATTTTCAACTCATCATTCCGCAAAGGATGCGCAATGAAATATATCGCCGCATTTCTCATCGTGCACGGCCCGAAACGTTTTTAAACGGCCAGGACGATCCCCGGCGGAAGGAGCGAATGAATGGCGGACTGGAATGACTTCGCGGCGCTGCTGGCCGACAATCTCGCTCGCGTCGAGGCCGAAACACGCGGGCGCGTCCCCGTGGACATCGAACGGGCCTTCGCCCTGTGGGCCCAATGGACCGTCGCCGTCCGGTCCAACGGCGGCACGACCTACTTCGCGGGCAACGGGGCCAGCGCGTCCATGGCCTGTCATTTCTCCGCCGACCTGGCGAAAAACGCCCGGGTCCGCACCCAGGTCTTCACCGACCCCTCGCTGCTCACCGCCATCGGCAACGACCTCTGTTACGCCGACGTCTTCGCCGAACCCCTGAGATGGTACGGTCGGGAAAGCGACCTGCTCATCACCGTGAGCAGCTCCGGCAACTCGCCCAACGTGGTCCGCGCCCTGGAAGTCGCCCGGGAGAAGGGCCTGCGCTCCGTGGCCCTGTGCGCCATGGGTCCAGACAACGCCAGCCGCGACCTGGCCGACCTGTGCTTCTTCGTTCCCGCCGCCACCTACGGCCAGGCGGAAACCGCCCACAGCGCGATCCTGCACCACTGGATGGACATCATGGAGTCTCTGCCCAGGTAGAAGTCGAGCGACTCACGGAGCCTTCCTCGCCGCCCGGCCGCGCGTCATGTCCGCCCGCCCCGGAGAGCCCCGGCGGCCAGTTCGAAGGCCCGGCGCACGACCTCCTCCGGCTCGGGAGCCGGATCGGACGCGCCCAGCGCCGCATGGGCCGGGAGGAACAGGCCGCGCCCGGCGCCGGAGACCGGACGGACCAGCCCGGGGTCCGCGCCCAGCACCGCCGCCCCCAGCCGGGCGGCCTCGAAATAACTCATGTCGCGCGCGGCGGAGAGATGGAACCGTCCCGGCGTCCGCGCCCGGGCCAATCCCAACATGGTCCGGGCGGCATCGATCTCGCTCACCGGGGCCATGACCATGTCGCTGAAGGCCTCCACCGTCCGCCCGGCCAGCAGGTCGCCGACCCAGCGACGGATGAGCCCGTTTCCGGCGTCGAGCACCTTGGATATCCGCAATACGGCGGCGCTCCGGGGCGAGTCTCCCAGGATCGCGGCCTCGGCCTCGGCCTTGAGCCCGCCGTAGACGGTCACGGGATTCGTCGGGGCGTCCGGCCCGGGCAGAGACGCGGAGCCGTCGAAGACCTGGCTGGTGGAGGGAAAGACCACGAAGAAACCGCGCGCGGCCAGCATCCGGGCCAGCTCCCGGGGGGCCTCCAGGTTGAGCCGCCGGGCCCGCGCCGGGTCGGCCTCGCAGGCCGCCGTATCCGTCAGCGCGGCGAGGATCAGGGCCGCGCCGCCCGGCCCGGCGTCCGGCAGACGCCAGGAGTCGGGCGGCGTTTCCAGGTTCACGTAGTACGGGCCGGAGTCCTCGCGACTGGTGGCCGTCAGGCCGTCCTCCCCGGCCGCCGCGGCGATGACCGCATGGCCCAGGCAGCCTTCGGCCCCCACGAGCAGCGTCACGCGGCCCCGCCCCATCACTTCGGCCCCACGCACAGACCGATGAGGTAATGAGCCATGGGGTAGAACCCGGTATGCACCACCTCGTCGTTCATGCTGAACAGGAACACGTTGTGGAAGAAGTCCTGCAGAAGCGCCCTGAAGGGCTTGTGGCTCATGCAGTTCACGTGCCCTTCCTTGCTGGCGGGCGAGGCGTAGGCCTGGCTCTCCAGGCTCGGCGTGCCGACGATGAGCACACCCTGGGGGGTCAGGCTCCCGGCCAGGTTGCCCATGAAAGTCCGCGCGTGGCGGGCCTCGATGTGCTCGATGACGTCCATGGTGTAGGCCGCGTCGAACTTGCCGTCCGGCGCGTCGGAAACCACAGGGCCGGTGAGGATGTCGTGCTCGCGGCACTCCGCCTCCCACTTGCCCGCGCAAAGCCTGCGGGCGTCCTCGATGAACACCGGGTCGAAGTCCGCGCAGACCAGGCCGCCCACCTCGGCCCGCACGATACGGGAACCGAAGGCGTCGGCGCAGCCGAGCTCCAGCACCCGGTTCTTGCCCGCGAGCATCTTGGCCACGAACTTGTAGCGCGACAGCAGGAACACCAGGCGCTTGGGATCATGCCGCCAGACCTGGTTGCTCATCAGGCCGAACCGCTCCAGCCCCTCGGTCTCGGCGCTCTCCACGTATCCTCGATATTGCGGCTCACGGGTCGCCTTGGTCATGCGTCCACCTACATTTTGATGAGCACCCGGCCCGCCTGGCCGGTGCGCACCGTGTCCAGGGCCTTGTTGATGTCCTCGAGCGCGAACTCGTGGGTCACGAGCCCGTCCAGGCTCACCCGGCCCAGCTTGACCAGGTTGATCATGCGCGGGATGTCCAGCGCGGGCAGGCAGGAGCCGCCCTCGGAGCCCTTGAGCACCTTCTTGAAGTGCAGCGGCAGGGTGTAGATGTTCACCTTGTCGCCCTTGGTGGGCACGCCCACCAGGATGGTCCGGCCGTCGGCGTGGGTCAGCTCGTAGCACAGCTCGATGATCCGCGCGTTGCCCGTGGTGTCGATGACCACGTCGGCCCCGGCCTCGCCCACGATCTTTTTGATCTCGGCGGCGATGTCGGTCACGTTCCTGGAGTTGAAGGCGTGGGTGGCGCCGAACTTCTTCGCCATCTCGGCCTTCTCGTCGGAGAGGTCCACGCCGATGACCGGGTTGCCGCCCACCAGGGCCGCCAGCTGGACGATGTTCAGGCCCACGCCGCCCACGCCGAAGACGACCACGCTCTGGCCGATCTTCACCTGGGCGTCGTTGTTGACGACGCCCATGGCGGTGGTCACGGCGCAGCCCAGAAGCGGCACCAGGCGCGGATCGAAGTCCTCGGCCACCGGGGTCATGCGGTTCTCGCTGATGACCGCGTGGCGGTTGAAGGTGGTCACCCAGCCCGCGTTCACCACCTTGCCGTCCCAGTCGTACTTAGGCGGCTCGCACTGCAGGCCCGTTCCCGGACGCCAATGCAGGCACACGCGCTGGCCGGGCTTGACCGTCTTCACTCCCGGGCCGATCTCCAGCACCTCGGCCACGGCCTCGTGGCCCAGCAGGTGGGGCAGGAACTTGTCCGGACCCTTGGCGCCCGCGATCTCGTTGAGCTGCGCGCCGCAGATGCCGGAGTACAGGATCTTCACCAGCACCTGGCCGAAGGACAGGGCCTCCGGCAGGCCGATCTCGGCCACGACCAGGGGCTTCTTCTGCTCCACCAGGATGGCGGCGGTGGTCTTCTTCACTTGCATGATAGACTCCTTCGCGCTGCTATTCGAAGTAGATGAACTCGTAGTCGCCGGTGTAGCCGAAGTGGCGGTACAGCCAGATCCACTCCGCCGTGTCGAAGAAGCTCTCGCAGGTCAGCGCCCAGCACTGCACGTTGAACAGCTCCTGCTCGTTGCGGTAGCTCTCGAGCATCACGTAGCCCTGCTTGCCCACGCGCTCGATCTCGGCCAGGGCGGTCTTCAGCTCGAAGATGCGCAGATTGTGCAGGGTGGCCAGGGAGATGACCAGGTCGAAGGACTTGTCGCCGAAGGGGTAGGCGTCCTGGGCCCGGTAGCGGAACAGGGTGGCCTTCTCCTTCACCTCGTCGGTGTTGGAGGCCAGGCCGTGCTCGGAGATGTCGAAGGCCGTGATCTCCAGGCCCGGTTCGAGGAGCAGCATCTCGTGCAGCAGGAAGCCCTTGCCGCAGCCCACGTCGAGCACGCGGGAACCGGCCTTCAGGCCGTAGGTCTCGATCATGGCCTTGGCCACGGGGGCCCAGCGGCCGGGCATGTAGCGGTAGCCGCCGTAGCCGAAACGGCGGTCGCCGTCCCAGTAGTCGAACTCGTATTCCTTGGCCTTGAGCATGCACGTCACCTTGTCGTCGACCATGCGGCCGATGTAGTCGCGCTTGGTGGCCTTGTGCAGCGGGGTCACGAAATTGCGAAGCTGTCCCATGTGTTCCTCCGAAGTTTGCTGAAGAATAATGTTTCCGCGTCAGGCCAACAGACCCTTCACGGCCTCCGTCACGGCCTTCTGGTCGATGCCGAAACGGCTCATGAGCTGGTTCTGGGTGCCGTACTTGTCGGGAAAGATGTCCGGGATGCCCAGGCGCTTGAAGCGCGGCTGCCGCGCGAAGGGCGTCTCGGCCAGCAGTTCGGCCGCGGCGCCGCCCAGGCCGCCCACGACCGTGTGCTCCTCCACGCTGACCACGGCGCGCACCCCGCGGGCCATGTCCAGGAAGAGTTCCGCGTCGAAGGGCTTCACCGTGTGCATGTGCAGGATGGAGCAGGAGATCCCCTCCCCGGCCAGCTCGTCGGCGGCGGCCTTGGCCGGGCCCAGGGTCACGCCGGTGCAGAGGATGAGCGCGTCGGTTCCCCGGCGGATCTCCATGCCCTTGCCGAGCACGAAGGGGATGGCCGGGTCGGAGACGATGGGGTCGTAGCCCTTGGCCAGCCGGATGTAGAGCGGCCCCGGCCAGTCCACGGTCTGGGGCATCATGCGCTCCATCTCCTCGGCGTCGGCCACGGCCACGATGGCCATGTTCGGCAGGGCCCGGAAGATGGCGATGTCCTCGATGGCCAGGTGCGTGGAGCCCAGCGGGGCGTACACCAGGCCGCCGCCGTTGCCGATGAGCCGCACGTTGGCCTTGTGCAGGCAGAGGTCCAGCGCCACCTGCTCGAAGCAGCGCCGGGTCAGGAAGGTGGCGATGGTGTTCACGTAGACGATGCGCCCGTCGAAGGCCAGCCCGGCGGCCATGCCGATGGCGTGGGCCTCGTTGATGCCCTCCATGATGAAACGCTCGGGCAACTCCTCGCGGAATTTCTTCAGCGTGCCGAAGCCCAGGTCAGAGCCCATGAAGACGATGCGCTCGTCCTTGCGGGCCAGCTCATGGACCATGTTGAGACACTTGCCGCGCATCCTAGGCGCCCTCCTTCAGAGGGAAGGCCGCGCGCAGCCCGGCCATGTCCTCGTCGGTGAATTTGCTCTTGTGGTGCCAGGTGAGGTTGTTCTCCGAGGGAACGTAGCCCTTGCCCTTCACCGTGTGGCAGATGACGCAGGTGGGCCTGCCGGGCTCCAGGGGCTTCTTGAAGGCCTCGCGCAGGGCGCGGAGATCGTGGCCGTCCACCTCGGTCACGGCGAAGCCGAAGGCCCGCCACTTGTCGGCCAGGGGCTCCAGGTTCTGCACCTCGAAAGTGGTGTCGTAGGACTGCTGCTTGTTGTAGTCCACGATGGCCCAGAGGTTGTCGAGCCCGCGGTTGCCGGCGGAGAGCGCCGCCTCCCACACGCTGCCCTCGTTGATCTCGCCGTCGCCCATGGCCACGTAGACGCGGCTGTCGCGCTTGTCCATGCGGGCGCTCACGGCCATGCCCACACCGATGGACAGGCCGTGCCCCAGGGCCCCGGTGCTGGCCTCCACCCCGGGCACCTTGCCCGCCTCCGGGTGGCCGCCCAGGATGCCGTCGTAGGCGCAGAAGCGGCACAGCTCGTCGGCCGGGAAGAAGCCCTTGTCGGCCAGGACCACGTACAGCGCCAGACATCCGTGGCCCTTGCTCAGGATGAAGCGATCGCGCTTGGGATCCCTGGGATTCCTCGGGTCGATGCGCAGGATGTCGTCATAGAGCACCCGCACGATCTCGATGAGCGAGAAGGTGCTGCCCACGTGCCCGCGCCGGGAATGTTCGAAAATCTCCACCACGTCCCGGCGCAGCTTCCTGCCCCGGTCGTCCAGGGGCGTCAGCCCGCCGGGCTGGGTCTCAACGCATACCATCTGTCGCATCAAATATCCTCGCTTGCTCCAACATCAGCCGGGCCTTGGACAGCTGCGCCCCGCGCCGGGCCGGATCGTCGTCCGCGCAGGCCGAGCCCGCCGCGAAGCGCCGACGGGCGTCCGCGCCGCGCAGAAACTCGTTCAACAGGATGAGGCACCACTTGATTCCGTAGAGGGGATACACCGCGCCCGCGCGGTCCCGCAAGCCGGAATCCTCCCGGCCGAAACGCTCCAGGAACCCCGAGGCGAAACGCCGCCGCAACTCCTTGGGCAGGTTCATGGCCGGGTGCAGCGCGAAGTCGCAGAGGGTCTTGGCCGGGTCGTCCCAGCCGAAGTATTCGAAATCCACGAAACGCAGGCCCGCCGGGCCGCGCAGGGCGTTGTGCAGGCCGAAGTCCGAGGGCGAAAGCGTGCGCAGCTCCCGGGGCAGCTCACGCGACGGGTCGCCCAGGAGGTCTTCCGCCCGGGCGAGGCTCTCCGCCATGAAGGGCGCCAGCGCACCGGAGAGATATTCCGCGAGTTCGCGGCCCAGACAGGCGTCCTCCGGCACGGCCTGGAGCGCGGTCAGCCGCTTCCGCAGGTTGGCGGCCAGGGCGGCCAGGGAGAAACAGGCTTCGGAGGCGGCCGGGATCTCCGCCGCCTTCGCCTCCGGCAGCTCACGCGCCAGACGGCGCAGGCCGCACAGGAACTCCAGACAGGCGTCCATGTCGGCCCCGGTGGCGGGCGTCAGACTGGCCTGCACGCCGTCAAGAAAGGTGTACAGGGCCATGCCCCGGGAGGCGTCCCGGGCCACGGGCCGGGCCACGAAGGGGGCCAGATCCGGCCGCCCGGACAAGAGCGAGAGCGCGCGCCACTCCGCGCCCAGACGGTCGCGGGGGTCGTCCTTGTGCTGGTGGTAGTGTTTGCCCGCATACTCCCGGCCGGAAACCGCGCGCACCCGGTAGACCCGGGAGTTGCGGCCGCCGTAGATGCGTTCGCGGGCGGCCAGGGGCTCGCCCGCCAGGGCCCCGAAGTCCGGCGGAACCGCGCCCTCGAGTTCCGCCAGCAGGGCGTCGGCGATCTCGTCCCAGGAGCCCAGGCGGCGCACTCCCTCCTGGGCCGCCGCGTCGCCCGCCGGGTCGTAGAGGATGCGCGTGACGCCCCGGGGAAACGAGGGCTCCGCGAAGGTCTCCTCCAGGTCGTCGACGAAATGCGTGCAGCCGAGCGCCGCGATGCGCGCCACCTTGGCCTCGCGCGTGGGCTCGAAGAACACCCGGCCGGGCTCCAGCCCGGCGCCCGGGGCGAAGAAGCCCTGGGCCTCGAGGAACGCCAGCGCGGCCCGGTGGAAGTCCGCGCCGTCGGAGTAGTTGTTGGCCACGCGGGTCTTGTGGCTCACGACGTACAGGGTGAACGCCGCGCCCGCCGCGCGCAGGGCCGAGACGCGGGCGAGGAAGCGGTCCACGCCGGGCATGAGCCGGGCGCGGGGCATGTGCGTGCCGTAGACCAGGGCCTGGAGCCTGCGCCACTCCTGTTCGCCCTGGTCGCCCTTGGCGCGCAGGCGGTCGCGCAGGGCCCGTTTGCCGAGCCCCGGCGAACCCGGCGACATCGGAGGGAGATAGCCCTCCGACACCGCCAGCTCGCAGAGCAGCTCGTCGTAGCCGACGAGCGTGTTGTCCAGGTCCAGCCCGATGACCGGGCTTCCACCGATCTCGGAAGCGGGACGCATCGCGGTCTGTCTTCCGGCTACTTCAGCTTCACGGCCTGCATGAGCTTCACGTTGAAGTAGCGGATGTCGTCCATGCTGTTGGGCAGCTTGCCCGCCTCGAAGGCGTTCTTCAGGTCCAGGATGGCCTCCTGGATGGTGTGCGTGGGCTCGAAGCCGAGCTCGTCCCTGATCTTGCGGCTGGAGACGTGGTAGCTGCGGTTGTCGTTGGTGGGGGTGGTCTCCACCGGGATGTCGCCGCCCAGGGTCTCGCGCACCATCTGCGCGATCTCCTTGACCTTGTAGTTCTCGTAGCCCACGTTGTAGATCTTCTTCTGGATCTTCTTGGGATCCTGCTTGAGCATGAACAGGTACACGTCGCACATGTCCTGGATGTGCAGGTTGGGGCGCTTCTGCTCGCCGCCGAAGACCGTGATCTTGCCCTTGTTGATGGCGTGGTTGGTCAGGATGTTCACGGTCAGGTCCAGGCGCATGCGCGGGGAGTAGCCGCACACGGTGCTGGGCCGGATGGTGGTGACGATGAAGTCGTCGGTGGCGGCCTTGTTCAGGTATTCCTCGCACATGGCCTTGTACTTGGAGTAGTCGGTCAGCGGTTCGAGCGGCAGATCCTCGGTGACCTCGGGATCGTCCTTCAGGCCGTACACGCTGGAGCTGGAGGCGTAGATGAAGCGCTTCACCCCGCTCTTCTTGGAGATGTCCACCAGGGGCAGGAAGGCGTCGTAGTTGATGGAGCGGGCCAGGCTGGGGTCCAGCTCGTAGCTCGGATCGTTGGAGATGCAGGCCAGGTGGATGACCGCGTCGCAGCCGGGGAGGTGCTTCTCAAGCAGGGAGGCGTCGCGCAGGTCGCCCTTGATCTCCGTGAGGTTCGGATGGCCCTTGCCGCCCAGGATCACGTCGTCGCCGTAGAGGTACAGGTCCAGAACCTTCACCTTGTAGCCCGCGTCCAGCAGCTGGGGAACCAGCAGCGCGCCCACGTAGCCCGCGCCGCCGGTGACGAAGATGGTCTTGATCTCGCTCATGCTCGCTCACCTGTCCTGTTTGGTTGCAGGCCGGGAAGCCTCCCCGGCCCTGTTCACGTGCCGCGGCGGAACGCCCGCCGAAATCCGAACCGACGCCGCGCCCGGAAAACCCGCGCGGCGGCCTACATTCCCTGAAGCGCCGTCCACAGCTCCGGCACGCTCTCGTCGTGCCGCGCCCGACAGTAGAAGCTCTCGCCGCCGTCGGCGACCGTGCGCACGAGCATGGTCTTCCAGGGGCGGAAATAATAGGCCGCGCTGCCCTTGGGGGCCTCGGCCCGGGTGTCCTCCGGCAGGTCGTGCAGGTCGCAGACCAGGGTGGTGAACCGGCGGATCTCCCGTCCCTCGCGGGCGGCGACGTTGCGCGCCATGGCCAGGGCCTTGAGATAGACCTCCGGGGCCATGACCGCGCTGCCCAGGTTCATGACCACCCCGCCCTCCAATCCCTCGACCTCGGCGGCGTAGATGAGGAAGTCCCGATGGCTGGCCGAGCCGAAGGCCGCGCCGCTGAAATTCGGATGCTGGTGGATGATGTCCTGGCCGATGCCCACGTGCACGGTCACGGGAATGCCCAGCTCCCAGGCGCGGGCCAGCAGCGAAAGATTCTTGTGCGGATACGCGCCCCGCGCGATCTCCCGGCCCACGGCCTCGCCCAGGCCCAGGCCCTCGGCGTCCCCGGCGGCCACGATGTCGTTGATCCGTCCGGTCTCCGTCCAGAGCCCGAACTCGCCGGCCTTGATGTAGCGCGCCACGCTCTCCGTGGTGGCCCCGATGAGCGCCAGCTCGAAGTCGTGGATCACGCAGGCCCCGTTCACGGCCACCAGGCTCACGAATCCCCGCCGCAACAGGTCGAGGAGGTAGGGCTGCACCCCGCTGCGCAGCACGTGCGCGCCCATCATGAGCACCCGCGCCGCGCCGCGCTCCCGCGCCGCAGCCAGGCGGGCGGCCACGCCGGCCAGCGCGGGCCGCACGGAGGCCGTCGGGGTTGGGGCCGTCCGCGCCGGGCAGGAGGCCGGGACGAAATCCAGGTCGTGGGCGCGGTCCGCCAGGGGCTGAAGCTTCAGCCGCGTCAGGTCGAAGAGTCTGTGGCGCGTGGGCATGGCCTACTTCAGGAGCGAGGTCAGATATTTCTGGGTGCTCTGGCGGTCGACGGCCTTCTTGTTGCCGATGACCCCCACGGCCAAGCCGCCCACCACGTTGCCGAGAAGCGCGGTGATCTCCGCGGGCGCGTTCAACGCGGCGGCGAGCGCGGTGACGGAGAAGAAGGCGTCGCCGGAGCCGATGCGGTCCACGACCTTGATGGCGAAGGCGGGCACCTCCACGAAGCCGCCGCCGGGCGTGAAGACCATGCACCCCCGCTTGCCGCGCGTCACGGCCAGGGCCCGGCAGCCGAGGCGTTCGGCGGCCTGGAGCATCAGGGGCATGAGCGGGCCGGAAAGATCCCGGTCCTCCAGGCGCATCTCCGGCTCCGCCAGGCTCACGTAGTCCGCGCGCTGGTAGCGGCCGATGGTGTGGTAGCCCCGGTTGCCCGCGTTGGCCTGGGTGTTCACGGCCAGGAACCGCGCCTTGCGCTCCAGCATGCGCCGCATGGCCGGGGAGATGGTCCCGTGGCCGAAGTCCGCCGCGATGACCAGGTCGTAGTCGGCCGCCTCGGCCTCCACCGCGGCGACGAACTCCGCGTCGTCGGCGGCGGGCAGGCCGGAGTCGTCCATGTGATAGATTTCAAGGAGCTTGTTGAAGGTGTAGCCTTCCAGGTAGCGGCGCTTCTCGATGGTGGGCGCGCCCTTGTGCAAGGCCAGATGCGGCCGCACCGAGGGGGCCAGGCTCTCGCGGATGAAGCCCTCGCGGCCGCCCAGCTCGCCCATGACGGAGAACAGCCGCACGTCGGATACGTAGCTCGACAGGTGGTTGGCCACCGCCAGCACGCCGCCCGCGAACAGGTCGCTCGAGCCGTGCTTGAGGGCCAGCACCGGCTCCTTGCTGGAAGTGCCGAGAACGCCGCAATAGTGGTAGTCGTCCAGGATCGTGTCCCCGATGACCAGCACCTTGAGATCGCGCATGGCGTCCAGCACGCCCTGCACGTCGGCCTCGGAGTAGCGGCGGCGAAACAGGCTCAGGTAGTCCTGGACCTCCTCGGGGAAGGCCGAGAGAAAGCGGTTGATGAGGTTCGTGGAGCTGAAGACCACGTCCTTGCTGAAGGCCATCTCCGCGCCGACCTCGCGGGCCACGCGCTCCTCGGCCTGGAGCTTGCCCGTGGGGTCGCTCTGGGCGTCCTTGAAGTCGGAGCCCTTGCAGTACACGTTCGGGCGCAACAACCGGAGCGTCTCCTCGGCCGTGGGGTACTCGTTGATCGCCACGTAGTCCACGCAGTCCAGGCTGGCGATGGCCTCGGCCCGCAGGCTCTCGTTGAACGCCGGGCGGTGCGGCCCCTTGTCCACGTAGCGGTCCGGGCTGATGGTCACCACCAGCACGTCGCCCATGGTCCGGGCCTGGCGCAGGTAGCGGATGTGCCCGATGTGCAGGAGATCGAAGCAGCCGTGGCAGAGGACGATCTTCCTGTCCGCCCGGATTCCGTTCAGGACTTCGACGAGCCTATGAAGGGGAAGGAGCTTGGAATGAGCAGTCATGGTTGGATTCCTCGGAAATGATGTCGGGGAGTTCCCCGCGGCCGGCCGGAGGGCGCGCCCTCCCAACCCGGCCCACCCCGCCTCCACGAAAGGGAGCTGAATCCCATGCGGGAGATGAAACGTCTGCCGGGGCGGCGGGAAGCTTCCGGCCGACAAAGAACGCGTCCGCCACGCCGATCGACATTCCCGGCAATGACCGTGGACGTCTTTACCCCATAACCTATTGCCCCACAACCCTGCCCCCCGGCATCGCGGGAGCATCGCCCCCGGAGGCCGTCGCGGCGGACGGGGCGGAGAGGACGGACCCGATGGAGGCTGACCGTGGGACGGGGAGAAGAACCGCCGGGCTCTATTTGTCCAGAACGACCTTGACCCGCACACCTTCACTGACGAACAGATCCAGATCCTTGATGAGAAAATGGACCAGGTAGGAAGCCGCCGCGGGCCCCTTGTCCTCGGCGGTCAGCGGCAAAGGCAGGAGCACTCCCTCGAACTCCCGATCCCCCAGGCTCTGGATGGTGACGCGCCCCGTGTCTCCCGCCGTGAGCCGAACGTAACGATCCGGCCCGATCCGGCATTCGGCGTGGAAAATCGGACGCGCCACGCTGAAGCAGAGCTTGTTCTTGACCATCTCCATCCGGGGGCCGAGCTTCAGGTCGGACACCAGTCCATCGGCGGGCGCGCGCAGAAGCGCCTCCCAGGGGACGTTCTCCGAGGAGACCGGCACGCCGCCCAACTCGCGGCGGACCCGGGCCCGTTCCTCGGCCAGATTCTCGGACAGTTCCCGGATCTCTTCCCGGAGCGCGGCCCGCTGCCGGTCGAGCATGTCCAGGCCAGAGGCCTCCCGTTCCAGCCGGGCCCGGCTCTCGACCCCGACGCGCACGGCGTCCTCCAGCCGTTCAACCCGGGCGGCCGCCTCCTGGCTCTGGACGTCGAGCAGGCGCAATTCCTCCCGCCTGGCGTGAAGCTTCCCCGGACGCAGGGCCTGGCGGATCGCATCATGGTCCTGGTCGTCCAGCCGGTACACGGCCAGGACGTCTCCGGCCTTGACCGCATCGCCCAGGCGCACGCGAACCTCCTCGCAGGTTCCGGCATAGGGGTTGCGCAGCCAGAAGGTCAGGGCCGCGAAGATCAGGGCGGCCAGGCTGGTGCCCAGGACGCAGATCTTCATCTCCCGGGGCGGGTGGAGCAGCACCCGGTAGCCGCCGAGGGCGGCGTAGATCGCCAGATAGAGCCCGCTCAGGGGCCAGAGCGAGAAATAGGCCGAGAGAGGGAACGCGCCGCCCAGGACGTGGCGGACCAGGACGCAGACGGACCAGGCGGCGCCCACGGCCAGGAGATCGCCGGCGGCCAGGACCAGCGGCATGAGCCAGGGTCGGCAGGAAGCCTTCTTCAGTGCGCTCTCGATGAAAAGGCTCGCCTCCATGCGCCTCTGTCGTCCTTCTTTCCTCGGCCCGGTCCGGGCCGTCGTCAGTCCTCGATGAGGCGGAACAGCCGGGCGGTTTCCGCGATGGCGTTCAGCACCGTGTCGATGTGCTTCCGGGTGTGGCGGCTGGTGAAGACCACCCGCAGGATGGCCTGCCCCTTGGGCACGGCCGGATAGACGGCCGGAAGCGCGAAGACGCCCCGGTCGAAGAGTTCGCGCGAGAAGTCGAAGGCGGCCATCTCGTCGCCGATGAGGATCGACGTGATCGGGCTGCTGGACTCCTTGACGGTGAGCCCCAGGCGCTGCAAGCGCGACTGGGCCAGTCGGGCGTTGCGCCAGAGGCGCTCCACGCGGCGGGGCTCCTTCTCGATGATCTCCAGGCTGGCCAGCGCGGCGGCGGCGCTGGCGGCGGGCAGCCCGGCGGAAAAGATGTGCGTGCGGGAGTCGTGCTGGATGTAGGTCAGCAGGTCCAGGTCGTCGGAGGCCACGAAGCCGCCCACCGAGGCCAGGGCCTTGCTGAAGGTGCCCATGACCATGTCCACGTCGGCCACGGCGTCGAACTCGTGCGCCGTGGTCCGGCCTCCGCCCATGACCCCCAGGCCGTGGGCGTCGTCCACGTAGAGGAACAGGTTCGGGTCCACCTCCCGCAGCCGGGCCAGGGCGGCCAGATCCGTGACCCGTCCGGACATGCTGAACAGGCCCTCGGTGATCAGGAAGATCCTGCCGGTCTCGGGCTTGGCGCGCAGGCGCTCCAGGGCCGCGCGGGCCGCGCCCTCCCGTTCTCCCTTGTAGGAAACCATGCGTGCGCCGCCCAGGCGGCAGCCCGCCATGATGCTGGCGTGGCACTCCCGGTCGCAGAGGAAGACGTCGCCGGGCCGGGTCAGACAGGCGATGGCCCCCGCGTTGGTCAGAAAACCCGTGGGATGGACCACGGCCCCGGCCTTGCCCGTGAAGCGGGCCAGCCGCTCCTCCAGCTCGTGGTGCAGGGTGATGTTGCCGCAGAGGAAGCGGGAGCCGCCGGGGCCGCTGCCCCAGCGCCGCATGGCCCGGGCCGCCGCCGCGAGCACGCGGCGGTCGTGGGTCAGGCCCAGGTAGTCGTTGGAGCTGGCCATGATCAGGGTGCGGCCGTCCACCACGGCTTCCACGCCGTTGCTGCGCTCGATGGGCTTGAAATAGACGTAGCGCTTCGAGCGCACGAGCGCCTTGACGCTCGCCGTCAATGTGGCCCGCTCCGTGGCGGAGACGGACTCCGTGCCCGTTGTTTTCGCCAATGCCTTGTGACTCATGGATTATTCCAGACTCCAGCGTCTCGCATAAAAATTCTATGCTTATGTATTCGTAATGAGGGCCCGCGTCAAACGCGTCCTGCCCGCCCCTTGATCGCGGAATCGACGGACGGCTGGCGGGAAACTCCTGCCGCGCGGGGAAAATCGGGCACTCCCACCGCTTCGTTCCCTCACTTTCCCCCCGCGCTTTTTTTTGAAACAGAAATCACGCCGGCCGACTTCCGGTAGAAAAACCGATAGCTCCGTCTTGGCAGACGCGCGGGGGTCTGCTACGAACCGGACACCGCATGGAGAGCACCACACCATCCCCCCGGCCGCGTTCCCGCGCGGCGGTCCTGAAGGCCGCGATCTTCCTCGCCACGGCCTGCGGCATCATCATCGCCCTGTTCTCCCTGGCCGACTTCTCCCGCCTCACCGCCTCCCTGGCCCAGGCCCGCCCGGGACCGATCCTGGCCGCGGCCCTGCTGCAGGCGCTCGCCGCGGCCCTGCGCGCCGAACGGCTGCGCCGCATCCTGGGCGGCTCCCCGGCCTTCGGCCGGGTCTTCCACATCGCCAACACGGGCAACATGGTCAATTGCCTCATCCCCCTGCGCGCGGGGGAGTTCTGCATGACCTTCCTGCTGGCCGGGAGCCTGAAACACGGCGCGAGCGAGGCGCTCTCGAAAATCTTCGTGGACCGCCTGCTGGACCTGATGACCGTGACGCTCCTGTTCATCGCCACGGCTCTGTCCCTGCCCGGCGACGCGACGGCCGCTCCCGGCCTGCGCGGGGCGGCCGCGGTCTGCGCCGTGATCCTGCCCGCGACCTGGCTCCTGCTCTTCCTGCTCTCCCGCTTCCAGACCCCCATGCTGCGCCTGCTGAAACGCCTGGCCGCGCCCTTCCGCTTCCTGCCCTGGGACTCGCTGGAGGGCAGGATCCGCTCCGGCATCGCGGGCCTCGACGTCCTCTTCCGGCCCCGGGAGCTGTTCCTCCTGCTTCTCCGCTCCCTGCTCATCTGGACCCTCATCGCGGCCTCCTACCATTTCGGCATGGCCGCCCTCTTCCCGCCGCCCGCCTTCCAGGCCGCGCTCCTGGCCATGTGCCTCACCGTGGTGGGCCTGATGGCCGTGGCGGCCCCGGCCGGGATCGGCGCCGTCCACGGGGCCATCGTCCTGGCCCTCTCCCTGTTCGGCGTGCCGGTGGACCAGGGCCTGGCCTTCGCCCTGCTCTACCACGCCCTGGTCACGACGCTGAACGTGGCCCTGGGGCTCGTCGGGACACACGCCCTCGGGCTCAGGCCCGGCCGCCTGCTGCGCCTCTCGGCGCGGCGCGGCGCGGACTCTCCGGACGAGGCGGCCCCGCGCTGAACCTCTGACCCGCCGGAGCCCGATGACGCTGGACGCCCGGCCTCGGGACGGGCTATAGGAAACGGACCCCTTCATCCGCACCAACCAAGGCCGTCCGCGTGGAAACCGTCCTGCTGCTCAATCCCCCGGGGAAGAAACGCTATATCCGGGACTATTTCTGCAGCAAGGTCTCCAAGAGCGGCTATCTCTACCCGCCCACGGACCTGCTCCTGCAAAGCGGCCTCCTGGCCCGGGACTTCCGGGTGTCGGCCCTGGACGCCGTGGCCGAGGGACTCTCGCCCGAGGCCGCGATTGAGCGCGTCGCCGCGTCGCGGCCGGACCATCTGCTGACCCTGGCCGGGGCGGTCTCCCTGGGCGAGGACGCGGAATTCCTGGCGCGGCTGCGGCGCGCGGTCCCGTCCATCCGCTCGGCGGTGGGCATCGGCGACCTCTTCCTGGAGAACCCGGCGGCCGCCCTGGAACGATTCGCGGGCCTGGACGCCGTGGCCGTGGACTTCACCGCCGACGGCCCGGGACGCTTCTTCGCCGGGCGCGACGATCACGGCCTGGCCACGCGCGGCGGCGGTCCGGGCGCGGCCCCGGCCCGGGGCGAGTTCTCCATCCCCGTGCCGCGCCACGACCTCTTCGCCTCCCCGCGCTACCGCTACCCCTTCGTGCGCCGCCGGCCCTTCGCCGTGGTCCTGACCAACTTCGGCTGTCCCTACCGCTGTTCGTTCTGCGTCATGCCCGGCCTGGGCTTCAAATCCCGGGCGGTGGAGAACGTGCTGGAGGAGCTGGACCTGCTCAAGGCCCGGGGCTGCCGCGACCTCTACTTCAACGACCAGACCTTCGGCGCGGACCGGCCCCGGACGCGGGCCCTGCTGGAGGCCATGATCCGCCGGAAATACGGCTTCGGCTTCGTCTGTTTCACCCGCGTGGACCTCATGAACCGGGAGTTCCTGCTTCTGCTCCGGCGGGCGGGCTGCCACACGGTCATGTTCGGGGCCGAGAGCGCCGACGACGCCTTGCTCGAATCCTACTCCAAGAACATCACCGCCGGGGGCGTCATGGCCGCCCGCGCGGCCTGCCGGGAGCTGGGCCTGCGCACGGTGGCCACCTTCATCCTCGGCCTGCCCGGCGAGACCGAGGAGAGCGCGCTGGCGACCATCGCCTTCGCCAAGCGCCTGGACCCGGACTTCGCCTCCTTCAACCTGGCCGTGCCGCGCATGGGCACGCCCCTGCGCCGGGAAGCCCTGGACCGGGGCTACGCCGACCCCGAAAACCGGGAGATGGACCAGTCCGGCTCACGGGCCTCGCTGGCCACGGAGAGCCTCGCGGCCGAGCGGGCCGAGGCCCTACGCAACCGCGCCAGCCGGGAGTTCTACCTGCGGCCCGGGAAGATCCTCGGCAGGCTTCTGGACGTGCGCACCACGGTGGACGCCCTGAACCTGACCCGCGACGGGCTGGGGGTCATGGCCGACGCCGCGCGCGGCCTGTGGCGGGAACGGAAGGGGTCCGGGCGCTAGGGCCGCCGCCCGAGGGCGACCTGGGCCATCCCGAGCACCGACTCCACGGAAATGCCCTTCATGCAGCGGTTGTCCCGGCAGGGCGAGCGCTTCTGGTTGTAGGCCGAGATGCACGGGCTGCAGGCCAGCTCCAGGCTCACGGCCCGCACCCGGGGCCCCAGGGGCCGGAAGATCTTCGGCGTTTCCGGGCCGAAGAGGACGATCACGTCGATCTCGGCCGCGCCCGCCAGATGCGCCGGGCCGGAGTCGTTCGTCACCAGCAGGTCGGCGGCGTGGAACAGCTCCATGAGGTCCGGCAGGCCGGTGCGGCCCGCGAGGTTGTGGACGCGGGGATGCGGAAGCTCCCGCAGCAGCCGCTCCACGGCCGCCCGTTCCCCGGGCGCGCCGATGAAGCCCACCAGCACGTCCGGCGGTTCGGCCAGCCGGGCCGCCAGCTCCAGGTAGTTGGCTTCCGGCCAGCGGCGGTTGGGGGCCATGTCGCTGGCGTTCACGTTCAGCAGCACGAGCCGCCAGGAGGGCTCCCAGCCGGGGCACAGGCTCCGCAGCATCTCCTCCACCCGCGCGCGCAGGGCCGGATCCGAAGGCACGCGCGGCAACTCCAGATCCTCCAGGGGCACGGCGACCTTGGCCGCCGGTTCCGGGCCCGGCTCCTCGGCCAGGGACTCCACCAGGGCCGCGTAGGTCTGGGCCGCGTGCAGATGGGGCGAGTAGACCAGCCGGTGGGTGAGCAGGCCGCCGGTGTAGCGGCCCTCGTCGTGGAAACGGAAGAAGCCCGCCCGGATCGGGGCCCCGGACAGGGCGGCCAGGAGCGTGCTGAAGCGGGCGAAGGTCTCCAGGTTGACCGTGGCGTCGGGGGCCAGGGCGCGCATGCGGGCGATGGCGGCCAGGGTGTCGCGGCAGAAGGTCCAGAGGCCGTCGGTGCGGATGACGATGCGCCGGTCGCGGGGAAAGCGCAGGGCGTCGAGCACCTGTCCGCCCAGGCCGAAGGTCAGAACCCAGGGCTCGGCCCCGGGGTGGCGTTCCTCCAGGCGGCGCATGGCCGCCTGCGCGGCCACGAAGGCCCCGGACTCGGCCAGTTGGATGAAGATCACGCGGCGCAGGCGCTCGGGACGCGGCCGGGGACGTCGGAACAGGCGCGCGACCCGCAGCCAGAGCGTGAGCAGCAGGCAGCAGGGCGCGCCCAGCCAGAAGTCGATGAACCGCATGAACTGAACCGGCATCCGCCTCTCCCGTCTCGTGCGTAAGCCCGCGCCGCGAGGCGGCGGAGGCTGGGCGGCAGGCTAAGCCATGCCCGCCGTTCTGGCAAGATTTTCGGCGCGGATCACGGGAAGGCGTCCCGGACGATCAGCGCGGCGGCAGCCCGTTCCCGGCCAGAAAGGCTTCCAGGCGGTCCAGGCAGGCCTCCAGGCCCAAGGCGTCCGTGTCCAGCGTCAGGGCGGGATTCTCGGGCGCCTCGTAGGGCGCGGAAATCCCGGTGTAGTTCTTGATCCTGCCCTGGCGGGCCAGGCGGTAATAGCCCTTGATGTCCCGGCGTTCGCACTCCTCCAGGGAGCAGCGCACGTAGACCTCGTGAAAGTCGGCGTCGCCGAGGATGCGGCGCACGTTCTCCCGGTCCGCGCGCATGGGCGAGATGAAGGCGCAGAAGCAGACGATCCCGGCGTCCAGGAAGAGCTTCACGGACTCGGCGATGCGGCGCACGTTCTCGGTGCGGTCGTCGGCGCTGAAGCTCAGGTCGGCGCAAAGCCCGTGGCGGATCTTGTCCCCGTCGAAGACGTAGGTGCGCACGCCCCGGTCGTGCAGGCGCTTCTCCAGGGCATGGGCCAGGGTGGACTTGCCCGAGCCGGACAGGCCGGTGAACCAGAGGGCCAGGGAGCGGTGTCCGTTGGCGGCCTCGCGGTGGCGACGCAGAACCTGCGCCGGAGGCGGGCAGGTGGCGGCGTTGCTCGCGTGCCGGCACTGCTCGGTCAGGGTCTTCCCGTCGGGGTCGTCGTTCGTCATGGGCTCTCCCGGGCGATGGGGGGGCGCGGTCCCCGGTCGGGGCGCGTCCGATTCCGGCTTCCTATATACGACGAAGCTCCCTTGGTCCAGTTTCCACCCCGCCGAGCCCTCAGCAAACATTCTTCAGGCCACGACGACGGCCGCGCCCGGACGGGCGCGAGGGAGGAAGACCCGCCGCATTCGGGCCGAGCGGGGGTCGTCAGCCCTTGCGGCCCTTGCAGACGAGATCGATGTCGAAGCTGATGGAGTCGCCGCGGTAGACCACGTTGGCGAAATAGAGCAGCCGCCCTTCCGCGCCCAGGACATGGCGGCGCACCAGGGCCACCGGGGCGTCCACCGCGATGTCCAGGCAGCGGGCGGACTCCGGGTCGGCCGTGCTGATGGTCAGGGTCTGCGCGCCCTCGGTCACCTCTTCCCGGTCGTTGAGCACGGAGAGCACGGTGATGCTCCGGTAGAGATCCGGGGCGCGGTCGAAGACCTCCTGGTCCAGGTAGATGTCCAGCACGGCGTAGGGGCGGCCGTCCCGGCCGTGGACCCGGCGCATGTACTGGTAGGCCGCCGCCGGGCGTCCGGGCACGTCGTCCAGGGGCGGCGGGGGCGCCTCCCGGCGCTCCGCGAGGATGTCCAGGGAGGTGCCCGCGATCATGCGCGTCAGCGACTCCCAGCTCGTGCTCATGCGCAACCGCCGATTGGGATCCGCCTCGGCCACGAAGGTTCCCGTGCCCTGCTGCCGGACGAGACGGCGCTCCTCCACCAGGCTGGTCACGGCCTGGCGGGCCGTGATCCGCGAGACGCCGTGCTCCTGGGCCAGCTCGTCCAGGCTGGGGATGCGCGCGCCGGGAACCCACTCGCCGCTGTCGATGCGGCTGCGGATGGCGCAGGCCACCTGGAGATAGAGCGGACTGCGGCTGCGCCGCAGCAAGTCCTTCATCCGTCCGTCCTCAGCCATGCGCCCGGCGTCCTCCGTTCCTTGACAGCGGCCGTTCTGGGGGAACGGCCGATCATCCGCGTACATAAGAGGATCGGAGGAATTCCGCAACCGCCGCGTCATCGGGCTCCACGCCGAGCCCCGGGCCCCCGGGCAGGGTGAAGACGCCCTCGTCGAGCCGGGGATGCGGGGCGGCCAGGCCCTCGCGCAGGGGGTTGGGGTTCACGTCGATCTCCAGGAGTCCGGGACCGCCCGCGGCCGCCAGCAGATGGGCCGAGGCCAACAGGCCCACGCCGCCGCCGAGGTAGTGCGGGCAGTAGACCCGCCCGGCCTCCAGGGCCGCCCGGGCCGCCTCGAGGCAGCCGCTCACCCCGCCCCACTTGCAGGCGTCGGGCTGGACGAAGGCGAGATGGCCGAAGGCCGCGCGGAACTCCCCGAGGGAGCGGATGTTCTCGCCCGCGGCCAGGGGAATGGGCGAGGCCTCGGCCAGCCGCCGCCATTCCTCGATGGGCCGGTCGCAGCGCAGGGGCTCCTCGATCCACTCCACGGGGAAGGCCGCCAGCTCCCGGAGCATGGCCCCGGCCGTGTCCAGATCCCAGGCCTGGTTGGCGTCGAGCATGAAACGTTCGCCGGGCCGCAGGGACTCCGAAATCATCCGGACGTTGGTCAGGTCGCGGTCGCGGCCGAAGCCCACCTTGAGTTTGAAGGCCCGGTATCCGGCCGCGCGACAGGCCTCCACGGTCTCCAGGCAGCCCGCCGGATTGATGCCGCTGGCGTAGGCCGGGACCACGCCCTCGCCCTTTCCGCCGAGCAGGCGGTGCAGGGGCAGGCCCGCCTTCCGGGCCGCGAGATCCCAGAGCGCGTCGTCCGCTCCGGCCAGACACTGCTGGATGGGCCCGTACTCGGCGGTCTGGAGCATCAGGGTGTGCGTGGCCCGGGTCAGTTCCGCGGCCGCCTCGGACGGCCCCCGGAATTCCCGTCCCAGCAGGAGCGGGGCGAAGACCGAGCGCAGCAGCCCGGCCCGGTGTTCGGCCCCGCAGTCGGGGAAGTTGCACCAGACCTCGCCCCAGCCGTGCGCGCCGCTTTCGTCCTCCAGGCGCAGAAGCACCGAGGGACGGTCGCGCATGACCCCGAAGGAGGTGGTCACGGGCGTGTCGATGGGCGCGCGGTAGACCCGGATCTCCACGCGGCGGACGCGCAGCGTGTCGGTTTCAATGACGGCGTTCCCGCTGTTCATGCCGCGCACCTCGCGGACCGGGACTTGCGGAAGGCCCGCAAGGCCGTGAAGAAGATGCTGGCCACGGTGAGAATGATGAAGACCCAGCTGATGGGCGAAGCGAAGAACACCTCGTAGCCTCCGTTGGAGATGATCAGGGACCGGCGCAGGTTGTCCTCGAACATGGGGCCCAGGATGAAGGCGATGATGAACGGCGCGGGCGGCGTATGGGTGAGGAGCATGAGATAGCCCACGCCCCCGGCGACGATCATGACCAGCACGTCGAGCATGCTGTTGTTCACCGCGTAGACGCCGAAGACGCAGAGCACCATGACCGAGGGGAACAGGAGCCGCTTGGGGATGTTGACCACCTTGGAGAAGACGCGGATCACGCCGCGTCCGGCCAGGTACATCATGAACGAGCTGAACAGGATGCCGATGAACAGGGCGTAGACCAGGGGCGCGTTCTGCTTGAAGATCAGCGGGCCGGGGGTCAGGCCGTGGATCATGAAGGCCCCGAGCATGATGGCCGTGATCGGGTCGCCGGGCACGCCCAGGGAGAGCAGCGGGATCATGGTCGAGCCGCAGCAGCCGCTGTTGCCCGACTCGGCGGCGGCCACGCCCTCCAGTTCGCCCTTGCCGAACTCGTCGCCGTTCTTGGAGGTCCGCCGGGCCTCGCTGTAGGAGAGGAAGGCGGCCGGAGCCGGGCCCACGGCCGGGATCGCGCCCATGACCACGCCGATGAGGCTGCCGCGCAGGATGGTCTTCAGGCTGGCCCGGAACTCGGGCCAGGTGAGCCGCCCGGCGTCCACCTTGGCGATCTGGCCCGCGTCGCCGCCGCCCACGCCCTGAAGCATCTCGGGCAGGGCGAAGAGGCCGATGAGCACGGGGATGAAGTTGATCCCGGCCATGAGGTCCGCGTTGCCGAAGGTCAGGCGCTCGGTGGAGAACATGAGGTCCAGGCCCACGGTGGCCGCCAGCAGGCCCAGGCCCGCCGAGATGAAGCCCTTGATGGCCGAGCCGCCGGACACGCCCGCGATCATGGTCATGGAGAAGCAGATCAGGGTGAAGAACTCCGGCGGGCCGAAGCGCATGGCGAAGGCCGCGATCCAGCCGGTGCAGAAGATGAGCGAAAGGTTGGAGACGAAGTCGGCGGCGCAGGAGGCGTAGAGGGCCATGTCCAGGGCCTTGCGGGCCTGGCCCTTCTCGGTGAGGGGATAGCCGTCGAGCACCGTGCAGGAGGCCGCCGGAGTGCCCGGGGTCTTGATCAGGATGGCCGAGATCGAGCCCCCGTAGATGGCCCCCTTGTAGAGTCCCACCAGCAGGAGCAGGCCGGTGATGGGGTGCATGTAGAAGGTGAAGGGCAGGGCCAGGGCCACGGCCATGTTGCCGGTGAGGCCGGGAATGGCCCCGATGACCACGCCGAAGATCATTCCGGCGGCGATGGCCGCCAGATTGTACCAGGTGGCGATCAGGGCCAGGGCGGCGGACAGGTTTTCGATCATCGTCTTCTCTCCTGCTCAGCCGAACAGGCCGAGCGGCATGGGCACCTTGGCCACCCAGACGAAAAAGCCGTAGAGCGCCAGGGGCAGACCCAGGGCCACGGCGGACAGGACCAGCCGATTGCGCTCGCCGTACCGCACGGCCATGACGGCCAGGGCCAGGGCCGAGGCGCAGACGATGCCGATGACGTCGATGAGCAGATAGTAGGCCAGGAAAACCGCCAGGGTGAACGGCGGATTGAGGTTCCACCCCGCGGACGCGGCGCCCGCCTCCCGGCGGCGGGCCCCCTCGGCCAGGCGGCGGCGGAGGCCCCCGGCGGCCAGGGCGAACCCGGAAAGGGCCAGGAAAACCGCCACGACCTCGGGCCAGAAGGCCGGGGAGACCGCCGCGATCCTCACGCTGGAGGGCGTCTCGATCCAGGCCGGGATGCCCCAGGCGGCGAAGGCGGCGAACCCGAGGCCGACGACGCTGCCGTAGACGATGTCCTGCGTGCTTCGTGACATGGGACGTCCTTTCTTCCGGGACGGCGGCGGGCCGCCGCCCCGGGTTCCGTTGCTACTTCTTGCCCGCGCCGATCTTCTTGCCGAAGGCCTGATAAACCTCGAACTGCTTGCGCACGAAGGCCTCGGTCTCGTCCGGGGTCAGGATGCGCGGCAGGGAGCCCAGGCTCAGGGTGATCTTGTTCCACTCCGCGTCGGCCTTGACCTGCTGCAGGGCCTTGGTCCAGACCGCCGCGACATCGGCGGGCAGATCCTTGGGAGCCCAGAGGCCGCTCCAGCCGAGCAGGAGGACGTTCAGGTCCGGATATCCGGCCTCGGCCAGGGTGGGCACGTCCGGCAGTTCAGGCAGGCGGATCTCGTTCGTCACGGCCAGGGCGCGCATCTGCCCGCCCTTGATCTGGTCCATGACCGAGGAGAGGTTCACGCCCAGGAAGTCCACGTGCCCGCCGAGCAGGGCGACCTTGGCGTCGCCGTCGCCGTTGTAGGGCACGTCGTTGGCCGCGTTCACCGGCAGCCCGGCGGCGTCCAGGAGCATCTTGGAGCCCACGGCCAGCAGGCCGAAGGGGCCGTTGGAGCTGAAGCTCAGCTTGCCGGGGTTCTTGCGCACCGCGTCGACCAGGTCGGCCAGGGTCTTGTACGGGGCGTCGGCCTTGACCACGAAGACGAAGGGGTTGATCTCCAGAAGGCCCAGGAAGGTGAAGTCGTTCCAGGTGAACGGAGTGTTGGCGTTCATGGCCGGAACCAGGCAGTTGCCGCCCACCCGCGAGAGCAGGAGGGTGTAGCCGTCGGCCTTGGACTTGGCCACGAAGGCCGAGCCGGTGATGCCGCTGGCCCCGGGCTTGTTCACGACCATGACCTGCTGGCCCACGTACTTCGGGGCCACCGAGGCCAGGGCCCGGGCCGCCAGGTCCGAGGCGCCGCCGGCGCTGTAGGGGGCCACCAGGGTGACCGGTTTGTCGGGGTACTCCGCCCGGGCCGTTCCCGGGACCAATGCCGCCATTGCCACACAGGCCATCAGAACGAGGAACTTGCGCATCATCTCGACTCTCCTGGTCATTGGGTGGGCACACATGGTCAAACAGCCAGTAGTTCAGAGGTATATATTTTAATAAGACAAGAAGAGTCAACCCTCCGCCCCGAGAAATTCCCCGAAAAAACATCCTCGCGAATTCTTCACGGCGCAACGGAAGCCGCCGCATCAGGGAGGGCGCCATGACGCGCCGCGGCATTCTGGTCCGGGTTCCGGCCCTGGACTGGGTGCGCGGCCTGTGCTCCCCGGCTTCGCCGCCGACTTCGCCGGAGTATTGAAAACCGAAGAGAGACAGCGCCCTTCCGCCTTTCTCTAACGGGCCGAAGGCCCCGCGGCAGGAAATCATTGCCTGTTTTCCCCCCGCCGATTAGGTTCCCGCCGGGGGGGATTCATGGAGCTGATCGATTCGTTCAAGGAAAGCAAGGCCTTTCGTCATTTCCGCCACGTGGCCGTGATCTCGGCCAACAAGATCCACGCCAAGCGCGACGCCCAACAGATGAAGTGCTTCGCCCCGGAGCGGGTGAGCTTCTTCGAAAGCGCGGAGGAAGCGGTGGCGGCCCTGGAACGGGACCGCGCGGACCTGCTTCTCCTGGACTCCACCCTGGCCGACATGAACGGCCTGGACTTCCTGCGTCTCCTGCGCGGCCGCAAACCCCTCAAGGGCCTCCCGGCGATCATGATCACCCTGGAGAACAGCCGGGACTACATCCTGGACGCCATCGACGCGGGTTGCGCGGGCTACATCCTGCGCCCCTACTCCCTGAAGACCCTGGAGCAGTATCTCCTGGCCGCCAAGCATCTCCAGGGCTACCTGGAGATCGAGGACGAACAGCTGCGCGAAGGCCGGGAACTGCTCGCGGCGGGCGACCCGGACGAGGCCATCGTGGCCTTCGAGGAGATCGTCGGCACCCGCGACGAGGCCCGGCGCTACTACGATCTGGGCTGCGGCTACCTGCTGGAGAACAAGTACGGCAAGGCCATCCTCTCGTTCAAGAAGGCCGTGAAGCTCAACGAGCTCTTCGCCGAGGCCTACAAGGGCCTGGCCGACGCCTTCAAGCCAAGGGCGACAATTCAAAATACCTGGAATACATGGAGCACGCGGCCCAGACCTTCGCCGAGACGGACCGCCTGGAGGAGGCCAAGCAGGCCTTCATCGAGATCCTCAAGCACGACAAGGACGTGCCCAACCCCTTCAATACCCTGGGCATACGGCTGCGCAAGGAGGGGGACTTCGAGGGCGCGCTGCATGCCTACATGAAGGCCGTCGCGCTGACCCCGCGCGACGAAAACGTCTACTTCAACATCGCCAAGGCCTACCATCTCACCGCCCGCTTCGAGGAGGCCGGGGAGTACGTGAAGAAGGCCCTGGTCCTCAATCCCTGTTTCGCCGAGGCCAGGAACCTGCACAAGCGCATCTTCGGCGCGGAGTTCATCACCCCGGCCGGAACCGCCGCCCCGCTCCCCCAGCCCGGCGACAACCGCCCCGCCGCCGCCATGGACTCCGACTCCCCCGGCTTCGCCGCCCCCTTCGGGGGTTCATAGAAAGCCATAGAGAAACCACGCCTTTTTTGCCTTTCTATAACGGGGCGAAGCCCCCTTCGGGGGTTCATGGAAAGCCATAGAGGGGCCACGCCTTTTTGCCTTTCTATAACGGGGCGAAGCCCCGCCCGAGGAGTTGGTCCAGGTGGTTGGCGAAGGTGTTGCGGTCGCGGGCCGAGAGGGGCGCGGGTCCGCCGGTGTTCACCCCGCTCTCGCGCAGTTCGTAGAGCAGGTCGCGCACGGCCAGGCGGCCCCGGATGTTCTCGGGGGTGTAGATTTCGCCCCTGGGGTTGAGGCCCAGCGCGCCCTTGTCCACGATCCGCGCGGCCAGGGGGATGTCGGCGGTGACGACCAGGTCGCCGGGGGCCACGCTTTCGGCGATGACGTCGTCCACCACGTCGAAGCCCTTTTGCACCCGCAGGGCGTGCAGATACTCCGACTCCGGCGGATGCAGGGCCTTGTTGGCCACCATGGTGAGATGAATCTTCAGCCGCCGGGCCGCGCGATAGAGGATTTCCGCGATGGGGCCCGGGCAGGCGTCGGCGTCCACCCAGATGCGCCGGGCGCGGCCGTCGCCGCCGCTCATTCCCGGCCGCCCAGGATTTCCCGCACCCGGCCCACTTCGCCGCTGGTCAGGCGGACCTTGATGCCCCGCGTATGCACGGCGGCGCTGGTCAGGATGTCGCGGACCACGCCTTCGGTGGTCTTGCCGCTGCGCTGGTCCTGCTTGCGGACCACGAGCACGCGCAGGCCCGGAACGATGTTCTTGCGGAACGTGCCGCTGGAGGAAGCCGTCTGTTTCATGGGCCTCGACCTACGAGCCAAAAGCCCCGCCGTCAACCGGCTTCGCCGGTTTATAGAAAACCGGGGAGGGGCTACGGCTTAACAGCCGAAGAGAAACAGTGTCTTTCCAACTTTCTGAAAAGGGCGACGCCCCCCGGCTGCGACGCCCCCTTCGGGCGTTCATGGAAAGTCATAGAGGGACCACGCCTTTTTTGCCTTTCTATAACGGGGCGAAGCCCCCCGGCTTCGCCGGTTTATAAAAAAACATGGGGGGACAGGCCGTTCCGTATTTCTAGAGAGGGGCGGCGTCTTAACAGGCGAAGAGGAACAGTGTCTCTCTGATTTTCTGAAAAGGGGCGAAGCCCCTGGTTTTCTGAAAAGGGTCGAAGACCCCCGGCGGCGGCCGGGGGTCTTTGACTTGCCGCCCTTGGAGGAGTGGCGGCGTTCCCATGGGGGGGGAGTTTGGGTCAGTGTATCAACAAGGCGATGAGCGGGGCGGCCAGGACGTTGCACAGGCCCGCCAGGATCATCACCAGACTCGCGATGGCGCCTTCCTCGCCGCCCACCTGACGCGCCTGGGCCACGCCCGCGCCGTGGGCGCCCATGCCGAAGAGCGCGCCCCGGGCCAGGCTCGTGCGCAGGGGCAGCACGTGCAGAAGGATCTCGCCCAGGGCCGCGCCGAAGACCCCCGTGAGCACCACGAAGACGGCCGTCAGGTCGGGAATCCCGCCGATGTCGCCGGACACGGTCATGGCGAAGGGCGTGCTCACCGAGCGCGGCATGAGGCTCAGGCGCACGCTCTCGGACAGGCCCAGCAGCGAGGCCAGGCCCCAGGCCGTGAGCATGGCGATGGCGCTGCCCGCGACGACGCCCACGGTCAGCACGGGCCAGTGGCGGCGGATCATCTCGCGCTGCTCGAAAATGGGCAGGGCGAAGGCCACGGTCACGGGGCCGAGCATGGTCAGCAGCCAGCGGGTGCCCTGGTTGTATTCCTCGTAGCCCTCGTGCAGGGCCAGGGCCAGGGCCACGATGAGGACCGGGGCCAGGGCCAGCGGCGAGGTCCACCAGCTGGGGCGGAGCCGATGGACCCGCCGGGCCGCGCAGTAGAGCGCCACGGTGGCCGCGGACCAGAACAGGCCGGCGGCCAGGGGGGAGTGCGGCAGGCTAACGGGCGTCACGGCGGGCCAGCCTGCAGCAAAGGTCCACGGTCAGGGCCGTGCCGCCCATGACCAGCAGGGTTCCGGCCAGCACGGCGGCCAGGAGCTTGAGCCCCAGGGGGCCCAGGAACTCCTGGTGATCGAGCACGGCGGGCACGGCCGGGATGAAGAAGAGAAGCATTTCGGCCAAAAGCCAGTCCGCGCCTCGGCGCAGGCTGGCGGCGTGCAGGCGGCCGCTGACAAGGAGGAGCAGGACCACGGCCAGACCCAGCACGCCGCCGGGGATGGGAAGATGCGCGGCCCGGGCGATGAGTTCGCCCAGGGCCCAGAAACCCGCCAGAAGGCCGATCTGGAGAAGACGACTGTGGCGCATGGCCAGACGGAAGGAAAGAAACAGCTTGCGAGAAAACATGTGACACTCCTCGGCGCGATCCCCGCGCGACACCTTCCCTCTAGCCAGGCCCCCAGCATATGTAAAATGAATTGACAGCATACGATCCATTCCAATACGGAATGGACATGGAACTGCGAACCCTGCGGGCCCTGGTGGAGGTGGTGCGCCGGGGCGGCTTCTCACAGGCCGCCGAGGCCCTGTTCACCACCCAGCCCAACGTGAGCAAGGCCGTGCGCCGCCTGGAGGACGATCTGGGCGTGCCCCTGCTGGAACGCATCGGCCACCAGAGCAGACTGACGGACGCCGGTCGGATCGTTTATCGACGGGCACGACGAATGCTTGCCGAGGGCGACGATCTGCTGGCCGAGCTGGACGAGCTGCGCGGGCTCCAGCGCGGCAGGCTGCGCCTGGGCCTGCCCCTGTTCGGCAGCAGCGTGCTCTTCGCGCCCATCTTCGCCCTCTTCCGGGTCCGCTACCCGGGCGTGGAGATCAGCCTGGTGGAGCACGGCAGCAAGCGCCTGGAGGAGCTGCTGCGCGCGGGCGAGGTGGACCTGGCGGCCTCGCTCCTGCCCGTGCCCGAGGAGTTCGAGTGGCAGGACGTGCGCGCCGAGCCCCTGGTGGCCCTGCTGCCGGGCGGCCATGCCCTGACCGGGCGCGAGGCCGTGAGCCTCCAGGAACTGGCCCATGAGCCGTTCATCCTCTTCGAGGAGGGATTCCTGCTCAACCAGGTCATCCTGGACGCCTGTTCGCGCCGGGGATTCCGGCCGTTGGTCGCCGCGCGCAGCGGGCAGATCGACTTCATCGTCAGCCTGGTCAAGGCCGGGCTGGGCATCGCGCTCCTGCCCCGGCTCATGGCCGAGCAGCGCCGTCAGGAAGGGGTGCGCCACGTGCTCCTGGATGAGCCGGACACGCTCTGGCACATGGCCCTGCTCTGGCGACGGGGCGGCTACCTGCCCCACGCCGCGCGGGTCTGGCTGGAGCTGGCCCGCGAGGCCCACGCCGGGGCGGGGGCCGAGAAATAGTTCCGCCCTTAAAGATTCATTTTTTTCTTGCGGTAGGCTATAACTGCCTGCTTACTAATTAAGTTGTACAATGAATTCAATGAGGCTGGCAGCTCCACCCTGGTGGAGTTGAACACTTCAACATCACTTTCGATTGGGCTTCTATACAAAAAAACTCTTATATCATCACCATTTGTCACCAGATAATAAGGCGTTCCAAGAAACATCGCATAGCTTCTCGCCTGGCTGACATGATCTGCTATTTTTTTCCCGACATTTTTTGCTTCAACAACAAGTAGTGCACTATCTTTACACCTATTAGCGCCATCAAAGAGAACAAAATCTGCTTCTGTTTTTGTCTTTCTAACTCCTACGACTTGTTCAACAGGATATCCATCAGCACGATCATCTTCAGAATAGCCTAAATGTTCAAGAAGAGGGATGACGAATCTAATCTCGACTTCTTTTTCGCTGTGGAAAATTTTATTCCCTATCGAAGACGCCCACGAATTCATTAATGCCTTATTACTAATACTTTCTTCGTCAATTTGTGAAGCTGTAAAATCTTTTACTGGGAGATTCGGGTCAGTTACGGAAAGGACAACCCAATCATCTCTCTCCAGGTCAACAAGCAGAGGAGACATCAATATGCCGACATCAGAAAAGCTTGATTGTATGGCTTCAACCCAATGTTTTTGTCGTGTCTTGTGGCCGAACATTTTAAGCAATGTTTTCAGCAAGACCCTTTTTGATTTCTTAGGTGATTCCGCAATTGCGTCGCGGATCGCTTCGGAAATTTGAAGATAGTCGACATCCCCCATGACCGGCCTCCTGGTACGAAAGGATATTACAGCTTAGTTTATCTGCATTGTTATCCTCCCGTCCTCGGTGGATCAAGGAAAACATGAACTTCACCGACAGCAATTCCGCCGTGAGCCGGCGGACGCACTGAAATAAACAGCACGGAGACGGGCTCCGCCCCCGCGCTTCGCGCTCCGTCGGGGAATGCCGTCAGGCCTTCTGGCCGCCTTCCTTGGCCGTGAACGCGGCGATGATCTTGTCCATGGCGGCGATGAACAGGTCCACGCTGTATCCGGCGATGAAGGCCAGGGCGAAGGGCGTCAGCGAGGCCAGCGGCGAGGCCGCGTCGCGCAGGAGGCCGAAGCCGCCGATCACCAGCCCCGCCAGGGCTCCGGTGAACAGACGGATTCTGTAGACCATGTTCTCTTCCGTGGAGTAGGACACGGCGCCGATCTCCTTGGCCAGGGAGCGCAGCACGAACAGGCAGGAGCCGAGCCAGCCGAAGAGCAGCGGCAGGACATACAACTCAAGCACCTCCAGGGCCAGGATGGTGTCCAGCCGGTTCCGGCCCAGCTCCTTGTGCGGGGGCTCCTTGACGGGATTCCGGCCGTCCCCGGCTTCGATCCGGTCGTCGGCGGTCCAGAAGGTCAAGACCTTGAAGACGGTCTTCCAGACCATGTTCCACTTTTTCAGCGAATCATTGCGCAAGGACAGCTCGTCGTTGAGCGCTTCGAGCCGCCCGGCGCGATCCTCGGCGTCGGCCCCCGAAGCGTCGCCGGAGATCTTCTCCTGGATTTCCTGTATGCCGGTCCGCAATTCCGTGACCTGGGCGTTGAGCCGCGACCCCACGCCCCAATAGGCCTGCAGGAGCAGGACGGAAACAAGCGCCACGGAGGCCCACCACTTGTAGCGCCGGATGGCCTTGTCCGAGGCCCTCCGCGGGCCGAACAACGTCTCCCGCAGGCGCGCGCAGAGGCCTCTCCTGGGCAGGACCGAGGTGATCGCCTCGATGCTCTCGGTGGTCACGGGCTGGACCGCGCTCGTCAACTTGTCGTAGGCGACCCAGAACTCCACCTGCTGGGGGAACGTCGCGGGGTCGTTGGTGTTCAGGCAGAGCAGCTTCCCGGAGGCGACGATCTTCTCGATCACCTCCTTGTCCAGTTCCAGTCCCTGGGACGCGGCATAGGCCAGCAGCCTGGCCGCCGCATGCACGGACTGCTCCAGGGTGAATCGATCCCGGACGGCCGGTTGCTCCCCGCCCGGACACGGCGTCGCGGCTTGCTCCTCGCTCATGGCTCATTCCCCCAGTTCAATCCAATACTCGCACTCCTTGTCCCCACCGTCCCTTGCGCTTCCGGGCCTCGCGGCCCGGTCCCCGATTCACGTCATGCATATCACATTTCCGCATGCGCGCAAACGCCCCGCCCGGCCGCGCGGCTTCGCCCATTGACTTGCCCGGCCGGGATGCCTACCCTCCGGCATTTCCCGGCATCTCCGGCAACCATCGGCCCACGCGGAACTCCATGCCCAATCTCCTGCTCATCATGCTTCTGGCCGCCTTCCCGGCCCTCTCCACGGACATGTACCTGCCCGCCCTGCCCACCCTGCAGCGGCTCTGGGGCGCGTCCGTGGCCGAGGTGAACCTCTCCCTGCTGTTCTTCTTCCTCTGCTTCAGCCTCTTCCTGCTCATCCACGGCCCGCTCTCCGACCGTTACGGCCGCAAGCCCGTGCTCGTGACCGGCATCCTGCTCTTCATGACCGGCTGCCTGCTCTGCGCCGCCTCGCGCTCCATCACCCAGCTCGTGCTGGCCCGCATGGTCCAGGCCACGGGCGCGGCGGCCGCGGCGGCCCTGGCCCTGGCCCTGGCCAAGGACCTCTACTCCGGCCTGAAGCGCCAGAAGGTTCTGGCCTACATCGGCGTCATCGTCCCGCTGTGCCCCATGCTCGCGCCCATGCTCGGCGGCCTGCTCCTGCGCGTGGTTTCCTGGCGCGCCATCTTCCTGGTCCAGTGCGTCCTGGCCCTGCCCGCGCTTTACGGCGTCCTGCGCCTCAAGGAACCGCCCTTCGAACGCACCTCCGGCGGCCCCCTGGCCATGCTCCGGCGCTACCGCGTGCTCCTCGGCAACAAGCCCTACATGGTCCTGGCCCTGTCCTTCTCGTTCATGTCCGCCGGATTCTTCTCCTACATCGGCGGCTCGGCGGACATCTTCATCACCGGCTTCGGCCTGAGCGAACAGGCCTACGCCCTGTTCTTCGGCTTCAACGCCCTGGGGCTCATGCTCGGATCGCTGCTGGCCTCGCGGCTCTGCGTGGGCATGTCGCCCTCGGCCCTGATCAACGTCACCCTGGCCGGGCTGGGCTGCGGCGGCGCGGCCATGCTCGTCACCGGCGGCGGCGGTCCCTGGGGCTTCGCCCTGCCGATGTTCGCGGTCTCGCTCTTCCTGGGCATGAACCGGCCCATCAGCAACAACATGATCCTGGACACGGTGCAGCGCGACGTGGGCGCGGCCTCGGCCGTGATGACCTTCGCCAACTTCCTGGTGGGCGGGGTCTGCATGGAGATCGTCTCCCTGGGCCTGGCCCCCAAGCCCCTGCTCATCGGCCTGCTGACCCTGGCCGGGACCGTCGTGCCCCTGGCCGCGCTGTTCCTTCTGGGCCACCCGCGCCGCGTCCGCTGACCGCCCGGCCGGGGGGCCTTCGGCCCGTTATGGAAAGGCGGGGAATGGGGGCCCCTTGGCTTTCTGCAACCCGGCGAAGCCGGCTTCGCCCCGCTATGGAAAGGCAAGAAGGCGCTGATTCTCTCTGGCTTGCTATTCTTCGCTTTCTCCCGCGCGCTGAAGGCGCACGCGGTCGCGGCCCTGGGCCTTGGCCCGGTACATGGCCAGGTCGCTTTCGCGGAGCAGGTCGTCCAGTGTGGAGTGTTCGCCGAGGGTGGCCACGCCGATGCTCACGGTATAGGCGGGCAGGTCGCGGAAGGGTTCTCGCGGCATGGACGTGCGGATGCGTTCGGCCACGCCCACCGCGGCCTCGGCCCCGGTGGCCGGGAGCAGCACGCAGAACTCCTCGCCGCCGTAGCGGCCGAAGAGGTCGTAGGGCCGCAGCCGGGAGCGCACGCGGGCGGAAAAGTCGCGCAGCACGTCGTCGCCCACGGCGTGGCCGTGGGTGTCGTTCACGGCCTTGAAGTGGTCCAGGTCGAGCATGAGCAGGGACAGGGGCGCGCCGGTGCGGGCGGCCATGGAGACCAGTTCCCCGGCCCGGGCCAGGAAGGTGGCCCGGTTCAGGGCCTGGGTCAGGCCATCCACCGTGGCCGCGCGCCGCAGCTCGGCGTCGGCCCGCTCCTTGTTCAGGAGCACGAAGCCCACGTTGCCCACGAGCATGACCAGGTAGAGCATCAGTCCGGCGATGGTCTGGTCGGCTCCCGGAGTGTAGACGTGGCCCTCGGTGCGGACCAGAAGGAACACGGCCGCATTGGCCAGCAGCGCCCCGGCGCAGGCCAGGTAGGCCGCGCCCATGAACCGGCGCAGGGTCGTGCCGCCGGGAGTGAAGGCCAAGAGGAAACCCGGCCGGGCGAGGCAGAAGGCCAGGGCCAGTCCGCCGAGGCATTGACGCAGGTTGGGGGAATCGAAGACCAGGATCTGGGCGGCCAGCACGCCGCACACCACCGCGATCAGGAAGCGCCGCGACCAGGAGCCCAGAAGTCCGGAAAAGCGCAGCAGCGCGGCGCTCTCCAGGGCGAACCCGGCATAGAGCAGGCCGTTGCCCAACAGGATGGGCAACATGTCCGCCTCGAGCCCGCGCAGGCCCATGAACAGCCAGCCCACGCTCTGGGCCAGCTTGCCGCGCAGGAACAGCCGCGACCCCCGGCCCCGTTCGCCCACTCCGTGGACGAGCAGCAAGACGGCGGCGCAGCAGTTGCCGAAGGCCAGGAGGAGAATGCCTGTGCGGATGTCGAGCATGGGGATCATGGGTGTATCGGGTTGGCCGATATAGCCGATCCCCGGCGCAAAAACAAGATACTTCGGCTTGTTTTTCACACTTCTTCAGCATGGCCGAAGAGACTGCCGGGCGGCCCCTTCCGGCCGGGTCCGGCGTGGGAGCCCGGCCCGGGCCGCTTCGCGGCGGACGAAAAATACGCGACGTCAGCGGGCGGCGGTCGCGGCGGCGGATTCCAGGAAGCGTTCCCTGGCCCTGGCCGCGGCCAGGGAGGCCACCCGGGACAGATGCCGGTCACGGGCCAGGACATAGACCCCGATCTCGCCGTCGGCATAGAACGCGGCCACCAGCCCGCCGAAGGACTCCAGGGCCTCGGCGTGGCTCCAGTCGTCCTTGACGTGGGCCTCGAAGGCGTTGCCGTGCACGGCCTCCTGGGGATAATGGCGGATGGGCAGGGACACGGCCAGCAGGCCGCTGTGCCCGAGGATGCGGCCGGCCAGGGCCAGGGCCTCCTCCTTGGTCATGTGCTCCAGCACGTCCCCGGCCACGGCCAGGTCGAAGGGCCCCAGCAGGCCGTAGTCCACGTAGCGGGCGTCGGCCACCACCACGCGGTCGTACTTGGCCTCCAGGCCGAAGCGCTCCACGTAGGGGCCCCAGACCTCCACCCCGGTCCAATGCACATCCGGGAACGGCCCGCGCAGCAGGTCCGCGTAGGCGCCCCGGCCGGGGCCGATGTCCAGCACCCGGCGCAAAAGGCCGTGCTCGTGCAGGGTGGCGTAGAAGAAGGCGAACCATTCCTTTCCGTTGGGCGCGCTGTCGGGCATTCTTTTCCTCCTGCCGGTCCGGGACGGATGGAAGCAAGAGCCGTTCCACGAATCCTCTTGCCCCCCGGAGGCTTTGCGGCCACAATGCGCCGCCATGCGCGACGACAAGGCACTTTTCGTCCTGGCCCTGGTGGCCGTGCTCTGGAGCAGCGGCGGGCTGGCCATCAAGCTGGTGGAGGCCCACCCCCTGGCCATCGCGGGCCTGCGCAGCGCCCTGGCCCTGCTGACCCTGCTGGCCATCACGCGCTTCCGGCCCGGGCTCACCTGGTCGCGCACGCAGATCCTGGGCGGGGTCTGCTACATGATCCTGCTCGTCACCGGGGTCACGGCCACCCGCCTGACCACGGCGGCCAACGCCATTCTCCTGGCCTACACCGCGCCGGTCTACGTGGCCCTGATCGCGCCGAGGCTCCTGGGCGAGCCCACGCGCCGCGCGGACTGGATCATGATCGCCGCGGTCCTGGGCGGCATGACCCTGTTCTTCATGGACCGGCTCTCCGCCGGGGGATTCTGGGGCAACGTGCTGGCCGTGGGCACGGGCGTGGGCTACGCGGGCTTCACCCTCTGCATGCGGGCCCAGAAGGACGCCTCGCCCCTGGGCACAGCCTGCCTGGGCCACGGCTTCTCCGCGATCCTGGGCCTGCCCTTCCTCCTGGCCGCGCCCTGGCCGGACGCGGCATCCTGGGCCGGGTTCCTCTACCTGGGCGTGATCCAGCAAGGCGTGTCCCTGGCGCTCTACTCCTGGTCCATCCGCCGCCTGAACGCGCTCACGGCCATCATCGTCATGACCCTGGAGCCGATCCTCAACCCGGTCTGGGTGGCCATCGGCGTGGGCGAGACGCCCGGCCCCTTCGCCCTGGCGGGCGGCGTCGTGGTGCTCACGGCCGTGACCGTCCGGGGCCTGCGCAGCGCCCGGGGCGCATAGCCCGGCTCCGCCGGGTCACGGAAGGACGGGGGGGGATGGGTGAAGTCGTCAGGAAAGGAATCGTCGTTTCTTTCACGACGCTGCATTCATAAGGAAAAACTCTCGCCTTTTTACTCACCGTCCTCATCCGTCTCCTGGTTGAGGAACAGCCCATAGTATTTCTTGAAGAAAAACAATCGGTTTCTTTTCTGCCCCGTGATTTCGACGACAAGTCCCAGGCGGAGAAACTCCCGGAACAGGGCGTTCACCGTGGGAATGGACAGGTCGAGGGCCGCCGCGACCTGTTGAACGGTGACGAAGGGATTCAGGTAAAGCTGCTCCAGCAGGCGCATGCCGTTTGGCGCGCGCCCTCCCAGGCTCATGACCTGGCCCCGGCTCTCTTCCCGCAGCCTCATGATGGCCTGGAAGGTCCGCACGCCCGTCCGCGCCGTCTCCCGGACGGCCCGAAGGAAGAACCGCACCCAATGTCCGATGTCGTTGGAGGCCCGGACCACGGTGAGGGCGTCATAATAGGCCCCCTTGTGGCGCTCGATGTAGGCCGAAAGGTACAGCGACGGCTTCTTCAGCAGCCCCTTGCTGATGAGATAGAGCGTGATGAGCAGGCGGCCGATGCGGCCGTTGCCGTCGAGAAACGGATGGATCGTCTCGAACTGATAGTGGCTGATGGCGATGCGGATGAGGTCCGGAACCTGGATGGTCTCGTTGTGCCAGAACTGCTCCAGATCGCCCATGAGCGCGGGCACCTCGTCGTGGTGCGGGGGGATGAACACCGCGTCCTGAAGCGAGGCCCCGCCGATCCAGTTCTGGGACCGGCGGAATTCCCCCGGAGTCTTGTGTTCCCCGCGAACCCCGCGCAGAAGCGTGGCGTGGGTCTGGCGCAGCAGCCGATTGGAGAGCGGCAGCCGCTCCAGTTCGCCGATCGCCGCGCTCATGGCCTCGATGTAGTTCCGCACCTCCTGCCGGTCGTCCCTCTTCTCCTCGGCCACGAACTCCGCGTCGAGCAGGACGTCCTCCATTTCCGTGCGCGTCCCCTCGATCCGGCTGGAGGTGTTGGCCTCCTTGACCACGTGCATGGAGATGAAGCGGTCGACGTCGGGCACGAAGAGCGAAAAGGCGTTCAGCTCGGCAAGCGCTGCGGCCGCCTGCTCCAGCAAGGTATGGATGCGGGCGTCCTCCCAGGTCCACTCGTGGTTGACGGGGGATGGGGCGAAGCTCTTGTATTGATATTGCCGCACGAAGCTGCCGGAGACATAATCCTCGAAGCGCATGTCCCTTCCTCCCCGATCTGTTCGGACGCCCGGATTTTTCATACCGAACAAGTTAATTAAATTTTTAACCATTTATTTTATTAAAGGCAATAGAAAATTAAAAACTCTAGGCTAGATTTAATTAATCCTTCCTGAAATGAAAAAAGGCGGGAGGTTTCTCCCGCCTTTCGTTTTTCTATGGTGGAGCGAAGCTCCCCCGCCTTCGGCGGTCTTCGGAGCCGCTGAAAGGCGAGAGTCTCCCTGGCCTTTCCGTAAACCCCCGAAGGGGGTCAGGGGTTGATGGTGGTGCCCAGGACCTGGAGGAACTTGCGCATCCATTCGGGATGGGCGGGCCAGGCCGGGGCGGTGACGAGGTTGCCGTCGACCACCGCGTTGCTGAAGGTTGCGTTGGGGCCGACATAGGCGCAGCCCGAGCCCTCGATGTCCGGCTGCACCGCCGGGTAGGCCATGCAGGTCCGGCCCTTGATCACGCCCGCGCTCACGAGCACCTGCTGGCCGTGGCAGATGGCGGCGATGGGTTTCTTGGCGGCGGCCATCTTCCTCACGATGTCGATGACCTTGGGGTCCAGGCGGATGTACTCCGGGGCGCGGCCGCCGGGGATGACCAGGGCGTCGTAGTCCTCGGGCTTCACCGCGTCGAAGTCCGCGTTCAGGACGAAGTTGTGGCCCGGCTTCTCGCTGTAGGTCTGGTGGCCCTCGAAGTCGTGCACCGCCGTGGCGACCTTGTCCCCGGCCTTCTTGCCCGGACAGACGGCGTGGACCTCGTGGCCGACCATGAGCAGCATCTGGAAGGGCACCATGACCTCGTAGTCCTCCACGAAGTCGCCCACGAGCATGAGGATCTTCTTCACAGCCATCGGCTTGTCTCCTTGTCTGGGGGTTGCGCCAATAGCCTGCCGTATAACCCGGCGGGGGGGAGGAAGTCCAGCCCGAAGGCCGGAAGCCCGCGACCGGCAAGGGTTTGTGACGAATCAGCAAGGCTTGCTCCACGGGACTTGACGAGACCGGCGACCCTGCGTATATCCCGCCGCTCCCGGCAACCGGCCGGGAGGAGAGAGAGCCACACCTTGGGACCGGGCGCGCGCCCGGCCCTTTTCGTTCCCGGACCCGAATCCGGGTACAAGGAGGTTGTCATGGCCGACGAAGTCGATATGGCCCAACAGGTCCACGAACGCGAGGTGGCCGCCGCCATCTCCCTGATCGTCCATCGCCGCGAGGACGAAGGCCCGGAATACGTGGACGGCGTTCCCTGCTGCCGCGACTGCGGCGATCCCATCCCGGCCCGGCGGCTGGCCGCGCTCCCCGGCATCGGGCGCTGCGTGGCCTGCCAGGAACTGGCCGACCGCGCCGCCTGAGCCGCGGCGGCAACCCGCCGGAAACGGGGGACATTCCCCCGGCGGTCTTGCGCATCGCCCGCACCCGGCGCTAGAGTGTTCCGGGCCGCATGACGGCCCGGGAGCACCGGTGAAACCCTTGACCCTCGCCTTGCTGGCCCTCGCGGTCCTGGTTCTGGCCCGCCCGCCCGAGGGGCGGGCCTGGACCGGCCGCGTGGTCGAGGCCGCCTCGGGACAGGCCTTGCTCGTGCGCGCCCAGGACGGCTCCGACGTCCTGGTCCGGCTCTACGGCATCGAGGCCCCCGGTCCGGCGGAAAAGGCGGGGCGCGCCTCCCGCGAGGCCCTGGACGCGATGGCCCGCGACCGCGAGGTGGACGTGCTGCCCCTGGCCGGAAGCGGTTCGCGCGTGGACGGCCACGTCATCCTCGACCTCCAGGATCTCAGCTCCGAGATGGTCCGCCTGGGCCTGGCCTGGGTGGACTGGCGGCACTGCGCCAGGGGCGTGTGCGAGCGCTGGCTCCTCCAGGAACAGGAGGCCCGCGCCGCCGGGCTCGGCTACTGGCGCGACCATCCCCTGGGCAAATCCGCCGGACGCGGCGTGTTCTGAACGGGCCCGCAGCCGGGCGGGGGCTACGCGCCCCCGGACCCCGCGCCAGGCCTGAGGCCTGGACCCGATAGCGGCGCGGTCTTTCGCGGGTCCGTCGCGCCGCGCGCTCGCCCCGTGAAACCCCGCGCCGCCAAGGGCCTGTGAAAACACAAAAAGAAAGGCGGGAGATGATCTCCCGCCTTTTTGGGTTTTCTGTCGCGGGCCGAAGGCCCCCCGTCTTTCGTTTTCTGAAGACCGGCGAAGCCGGCTAGGCGTTCTTCATCTGGTCCACGAGGCGCTGGAGTTCCTGGGCCATGGCGGCCAGTTCGGACACGGCCTGGGCGGACTGACCCATGGCCTGGGCGGTCTCGGCCGCGATGCGGTTGACCTCCTCGGTGCCCCGGCTGATCTCCTCGCTGGCGGCGGACTGTTCCTCGGAGGCGGTGGCGATGGCCCGGACCTTGTCGGCGGTGGATTCGACGCGGCCCACGATGTTGGTCAGGGCCTTGCCCGCCTCTCCGGCCAGCTCGGTGCTCTTGGCCACGGCGGCGCCGGAGGACTCCATGCTCTTGATGTTCTGCTGGGTGCCGGTCTGGATGCCGGACACGGCCGCGCCCACTTCCTTGGTGGCGGTCATGGTCTTCTCGGCCAGCTTGCGGACCTCGTCGGCGACCACGGCGAAGCCGCGTCCGGCGTCGCCCGCGCGGGCGGCCTCGATGGCCGCGTTCAGGGCCAGGAGGTTGGTCTGGTCCGCGATGTCGGTGATGACGTTCATGATCTGGCCGATGCCCTTGGCCTGCTCGCCGAGTCCGCCGAGGCTCTCGCGCATGCGTTCGCTCTGGGCCTGGACCTCGTTGATGGCCGCGATGACCTTGTTCACCACGTCCGCGCCCCGGTTGGCCTCGTCGCGGGCCTCGTCGGCGTTTCCGGCGGCCTCGGAGGCGTTGCGGGCCACCTCCATGACCGAGGCGTTCATTTGCTCCATGGCCGTGGCGGATTCGGAGGTGCGTTCGCGCTGATTCTCGGTGCCCCGGCTGGACTGCTCGATCTGGGCGGCCAGCTCCTCGGAGGCCGAGGTCACGCGCTCCACGATGGCCTCGATGCGCCGGGCGGCGTCGAGCATACCCTCGCGCTTGGCCTGCTCGGCCTGACGGGTGGCCTCCTCGGCGACCCGGGCGGCCTCCTCGGCCTGGCGGGTCTTTTCACCGGCCTGGCGGGAGGCCTCCTCGGCGTGGGCGATCTTGTCCTGCAGGTTGGCGACCATGCCGCGCAGGGCCTCGGCCAGGGTGCCGATCTCGTCGTTGCGGGTGAGATCCAGGCGCTCGTCCAGCCTGCCCTGAGCCACGGCGGTGGCGAAGGCCGTGGCGCGCTTGAGGGGCCGGGCCAGGGAGACGGAGAAGCCCAGACCCAGGGCGACCATGACCAGGGCGATGACCACGGAGACGGTCAGGGTGGAGTAGGTGATGCCGTCCTCGGCGGCCTGGATGGTTTCCGAGGACTTGCCGATGAACCACATGCCCGCCGCCTCGCCGGAGGGGCTGCGGATGGGCCAATAGGCGGTCTGGTAGAACTTGCCCAGGATGCGGTTGCTGGACAGGAAGAGTTCGCCCTTCTCGAGAACGGTCTCAAGCACCTTGGGGTTGTCCATCTTGGTGCCGATGGCCCGCTTGCCGTCCTTGATGATCGTGGTGGCCGCGCGGGTGTCCTTCTCGAAGATCGTGACCTCCAGGCCCGTGTAGGCCTTGACGCCGTCCACGAAGCCGTCGCCGGAGAGGGACTCGCCGATGGTCACCGAGCCGATGACCTGGCCGTCGACCCTGATGGGCGCGCCCACGCGCAGGGAGAACTTGACCACGGTGCCCGGCTCGATGCCCACGTTCAGCTCGCCCTTGAGGGCCTTCTGCACGTTGACCTGCTTGAGCACGCTGTCGCCCTTCTTCTCCGAGTGGGCGCGGATCACCACGTTGCCCTCGGTGTCGGCCACGGTGACGAACTCGGCGCCGTGGCGCTTCATGTAGGAGGTCACGATGGGCTTCAGGCCGTCCAGATCGCGGGAGCGGAACGCGGAGACGAAGGCGCTCTCCTGGGCCAGCTGCTCGCCCAGTTGGAGATACTTGTCCTTGGTGTCCTGGATTTCCTTGGCCACCACCACCTGCAGAGCCTTGATGTTCTGTTGGGCCTCTTCCTGGAGGCCCTCATGCACGAAGTAGCGGGCGGTGAAGAAGACTCCCATGCTGGTGACGGCCACGGCGGCCACCACCATGACCACGATCTTGACGAGAATGGACACTCTCATGACAGGCTCCTTAGTGCTCGAAATGGCGATTCCCTCCGCTTGATCGGCCGGGGCGGCGAAAAGTTGAGGCCCTCTCGCTCGGGCCCCGCCGAAACCGGCATTCGCGGCCCCGCCACGGGGCCGCGACATTTTCGCCCCGACAAAAGCACTTTTTTTCACAAGTGTCCAGACGACTCCCGGATATATGCTGGACGAATCACCCTTCCGTTGCCGAGGAGCGGGCTTTCGGGGTAGGAGAAGTCATGCGCGTGCTCCTCGTCCATTCCAATTTTCCGGCCCAGTTCCGCCACCTCTGCGTCGCCCTGGGAAGCGACCCGGCCGACGAGGTGGTTTTCCTGACCATGAACCCCAGGCCGGAGTGGAACATTCCCGGGGTGCGCAAGGCCGTGTTCCTGCCCGACGGCGAGGCCGCGCCGGGCGTGCATCCCCTGGCCGCCCAAGGCGAGGAGGCGGCCCGGCTGGCCGCGGGAGCGCTCAAGGCCGCCCTGGCCCTGCGCGACCAGGGCTTCGTGCCGGACGTGATCTACTCCCACTCGGGCTGGGGACCGGGACTCTACCTGGGCGAGGTCTTTCCCGAGGCGCGGCGGCTCTGCTACTTCGAGTGGTTCTACGACCCGGACGGGGCCGACGCCCGCTTCGGCGGCGCGACCCAGCAGCCCATGGACCGGGCGCGGGCGCAGGCCCGCAACCTGCCCATCCTCATGGATCTGGCGAACTGCCGACAGGGAATCTGCCCCAGCCGCTGGCAGGCCGAGCAGTTCCCTCCGGACCTGCGCCGCAAGCTCACCGTGCTGCCCGACGGCGTGGACACGGAATTCTTCCGTCCGGCCCCGGACGAGCGCCTCGTGCTGCCGGGCCTCGACCTTTCCGGCGCGGCCGAGATCGTGACCTACGCCACCCGGGGCATGGAGCCCTACCGGGGCTTTCCGCAGTTCATGGAGGCCGCGGCGCGGCTCATGGCCACGCGCCCGGCCTGTCACGTGGTCGTGGTGGGCGACGACCGCTCCTGCTACGGCCCGCCGCCCGGTCCGGGCCGGACCTGGAAGCAGGAGGTGCTGGAGCGGCTCCGGTTCGATCCGGCGCGCATCCACTTCACCGGCTCCCTGCCTTACGGCCTGTACCGCAAGGTGCTCCGGGCCGGGAGCGTGCACGTCTACCTGACGCGGCCGTTCGTGCTCTCCTGGTCCTTCCTGGAGGCCCTGTCCTGCGGCTGCCTGGTGGTGGCCTCGGACACGGAGCCGGTGCGCGAGGTGGCCCGCGACGGGGTCAACGCCCTGCTCACGGACTTCCACTCGCCCCAGGCCATCGCCGCCCGGGTGGCCGAGGCCCTGGACCGGCGGGAGGAGTCGGCTCCGCTGCGCGCGGAGGCCCGCCGCACCATCCTGCGCGACCACGACCTGCGGCCGCTCCTGGCCCGGCACGTGGCGCTGGTGAAGGGAACGGAAGACGGGGGGACCGCCGCGGGCTGATCCTCGGCCCGCTTTTCCACGCCGCCGCTCGATTCGCGGCCAAAGCGTGATTTTGTTGCCAAAATCACCCCTTCCGGCGTACACTGCGAGGTAATCCAAGGATCAGTCCGCCAAGTGGAGGCATCTGTGCCCATCGAGGAATATCCCCAGATACTCGGCGTCTATTCCCTCCAGGTGGAGGAGGTCGCCGGCATGGGCGGCACGTCCGTCAAGCACGCCCAGGTCACCTACTGGTACGTCCGCGCCCTCGGTCCCGAGCGCTACGAGGTCCAGCCCCTGAACATCCACCATGTGCCCTCGGGCATCCGCAAGGAGGTGGCCGAGCTGGAGTTCCTCAAAAGCTACGTGCCCGAGCCCGCCTACTACCGCACCCACACCGTGCCCGCCCTGAAGACGCTGGCGCGCAAGATCGCCGAGGGCGAGAAGTTCTTCAAGGAAGGCCAGCTGGACGACGCCGAACGCGAGTTCCTCAAGGCGCTCATGATCGACGACCTGAACGTGCGGGCCAACTTCGGCCTGGGCGAGGTCTACGCGGAGCAGAAGGAATTCGGAAAGCTCAAGAAGATCGTCGACACCCTCATGGGCATCTCGGAGGCCTTCCAGGAAGAGCAGCGGGAACGCTTCAACACCTTCGGCATCAACCTGCGCAAGAACGGCCACTTCGACGAGTCCCTGCGCTTCTATCACCGGGCCCTGGAGTTCAACGACCGGGACGAGAACGTCTTCTTCAACATCGCCCGGGTGCATTTCGACAAGGGCGACCGCGTCGGCTGCGTGGAGCATCTGCGCAAGGCCCTGGACATCAACCCCGGGTTCCACGAGGCCCAGAAGTTCCTCAAGTTCTGCGAGGGCAGTCGCCTGGCCAAGAGCCCCAGGGCCTGAGCCGCGCCGCCCCGGACGGTCAACGCAGGTCGAGCACCGTGGCCGCGCTCGGTCCCTCCAGCAGTTGCAGGATTTCGGCGACGAAGAGCAGAAACGCGGCGTCCGGCGCATCGACGAACCCCCGCAGATGCGGATGGCGCGCGGCAATGGCCGCGGCCGCCGGGCGCTCCTCCTCCCCTTCCAGGACGCGCACCCGGCCCAGGACCGTCAGGGCGCGCACCGCGCCGGGCTCCGGCCGGGGGTCCGCCGCGCGGTCGTCCAGAAGCAGGGCCGCCCGGGGATCGGCCAGCAGATTTCGGAACTTGCGCGAGTTCCGGCCCGTGACCAGGTACAGGCCCGGACCCGCGCCCGCCGGGGCCAGCCCCATGAGCGAGGCGTGCGGCCCGCCGGGGCCGGTGGTGGCCAGGACGCCGTGGGAGGCGCCCAGGAACAGCTCGCGCAAGGTGTCGGGGATGATGTCGCTCATGCTTCAGGCTAACCCGCCCGGCAATCCGCCGCAAGAGTCCTCCGGGTTCGCCGCGGCTGCTTTCCGGCGCGTCGTTCTGATTTTTTTCGCTCCGCCCTTTGCGCTTGCGCCTTCGTTGGAGTAATGCGGAAAAGAATCAGGATTCCCGGAGCAGACATGCCGCGCACCGCCAAACGCGCCGCAAGGCGCGACCCTTCCGAAGACGCCCGCCGCATCGCCGAACTGGAGGCCAAGCTGGCCGCGGCCGAACGCATCGCGGACCTGGGCGGCCATGAATACGACTGCGCCGAGGCCGCGCTGACCCTGTCCGCCGGATTCCGGCGCATCCACGGCCTGTCCGACGGACCCGCGGCCCTGGACGGCCTGCGCGCCCTGGTCCACCCCGAGGATCGCGAACACGTGAGCGCGGTGCTCCGGGAGGCCCTCTTCCGGGGCGGCCCCTACGAGACCGAACACCGCATCCTGCGCGAAAACGACGGCGCGGAACGCTGGGTCCACACCCACGGGGTGGCGATCCTGGATGAACACGGCCGACCGGCCAAACTCTACGGCCTGTCCCGGGACGTGACCGAGCGCCGCCGGGCCGAGGAGGCCGCCAGGGCCGAGGCCGAGCGGTATCGGCAGCTCTTCGGGAACATGACCAGCGGCTTCGCCGTCCACGAGATCATCCGGGACGAAGACGGCCGCCCCCGCGACTACCGTTTTCTGGAAGTCAACCCGGCCTTCGAACGGCTCACCGGCCTGTCGCGGAGCCAGGTTCTGGGGCGCAACGTGTTGGAGGTCATGCCCGGGACCGAAAGCCACTGGATCGAGACCTACGGCCGCGTGGCCGAGACGGGCGAATCCGAGCGTTTCGAACACCGCAGCCGCGAGCTGGACCGCTGGTTCGAGGTGCTGGCCTACTGTCCCGGTCCGGGCCGCTTCGCCACCATCTTCTCGGACATCACCGCCCGCAAGCGGACCGAGGAGGCGCTGCGGGAGAGCGAGAAGCGTCTGACCCTGGCCCTGGAGGCCATCTCCGAGGCGGTCTGGGACTGGGATCTGCCCTCCGGCCGGGTGCTGGCCGGTCCGCGCTGGCACACCATGCTCGGCTACGAGCCGGACCAGATTCCGGTCTCCTTCGAGAGCTGGCGGGGGCTGATCCACCCCGACGACCTGGCCATGGTCATGGAGACCCTGGAGAGCCACCTGGACGGCCGGCTCCCGGACTACGAGGTGGTCTTCCGCATGGGCGCGGCCGACGGCTCCTGGCGGCGCATCCTGGCCCGGGGCCGGGTGGTGGAGCGCGACGAGCGGGGCCGCCCCCTGCGGATGATCGGCACCCACGCCGACGTCACCGAATTCACCGCCACCCGCGAGGCCCTGGCCGGACGCGAGGCGTTGCTGCGGACCATGATCAAGAGCCTGCCGCTGGACTTCTGGGCCCGCGACGCCGAAGGCCGCATCCTCATGCAGAGCGACGTGTCCGTGGCCCTCTGGGGCGACCTGAGCGACACGGGCATGAGCGAGCGGCGCTTCGACCCCGAGACCCTGGCCGTCTGGCGCGCGAACAACGCCCGGGTGCTGGCCGGAAGCGTGGTCCAGGGCGACGTGGAGATGACCACCCGCGACGGGCGGAAACGCCGCTTCCACAACGTGGTGGCCCCCATCCGCGAAGATGGCCGGATCAAGGGCATCCTGGGCGTGAACCTCGACATCACCGAGCAGGAGGAGCAGGCCCGGGCCCTGCGCGAGAGCGAGGAACGCTACCGCCGGATGCTGGACACCGCCAACGAGGGCGTCTGGTCCATGGACGCCAAGCACCGCACCACTTCCGTGAACCAGGCCATGGCCGCCATGCTCGGCTACGAGCCGGACGAGATGCTCGGGCGCAAGGTGGAGGAGTTCTTCCTTCCCAAGGAAATGAGCGACCACGAACGGCGCATGTCCGCGCGCCGGAAGGGGCTGGCGGACCGCTACGAACGGCGTTTCCGGCGCAAGGACGGAAGCGGCCTCCTCACCCTGGTCTCGGCCATTCCCCTGCGGGACGGGGACGGGAACTTCGCGGGCTCCTTCGCCATGTTCACGGACATCACCGAGAGCCGCCGCGCGGAACAGGCCCTGCGCGAGAGCGAGGAGCGCTTCCGCAACCTGGTGCAGAACTCGCCCCTGCCCATCCTCGTGCACTCCGACTGGAAGGTCGTCTTCGTCAACCCGGCGGCGGCCCGTGCCCTGGGCATGGAAACCCCGGAACAAGCGCTCGGAATGGACGCCCTGGACATCATCCACCCCGAGGACAGGGACAGGGTCCGCGCGCGCATGGAAACCATCTATTCCAAACGCGGCGACGGGCCGCCCTCACGCCAGCGCCTTCAGCGCGCGGACGGCTCGATCATCGAAATCGAGGCCTCCGCCGCCCGTGTGGACTACCGGGGCCGCCCCGCCGCCCAGGTGGTCTTCGCCGACATCACCGAGCGCAAGGCCGCTGAAGAGGCCCTGATCCGGGCCAAGGAGGCCGCCGAACAGGCCAGTCGGGCCAAGAGCGAATTCCTGGCCAACATGAGCCACGAGATCCGCACCCCGCTCAACGGCGTGCTCGGCATGCTCCACCTGCTCAAAACCACCAGCCTGGGCCAGGAGGAGGCGCTCTACGCCGAAACCGCCCTGGAATCCGGCAACCACCTCCTCTCGGTCATCAACGACATCCTGGACCTGACCCGGCTCCAGGCCGGACGTCTGGCCCTGCGGCCCGGGCCCTGCGACCTGCCCGCCCTGGTGGGCCAGATGCTCCAATCCTTCGCGGCCGTGGGCCGGGAACGCGGGCTGGGTCTCGCCGCGGACCTGGACCCGGCCATCCCCAACCCCCTGGTCTGCGACGAGGCCCGGCTGCGTCAGGTGCTCTTCAACCTGGCGGGCAACTCCCTGAAATTCACCGAAAATGGCGAGGTGCGCGTGGAGGCCCGGCTCCTGCCCTCGGCCGGGCCCGACGTCTGGATATACTTCTGCGTTTCGGACACCGGCATCGGCATCCCCGAGGACAAACAGGTCGAAATCTTCGAATCCTTCACCCAGGTGGACGGTTCGCTCTCGCGCCGCTACCAGGGGACGGGCCTGGGTCTGTCCATCGTCCGGCAGCTCGTGAACCTCATGGGCGGTTCCGTGGCCGTGGACTCCGAGCCCGGAGCCGGCACGCGCATCGCCTTCTCCATCCGGGCGGCCCTCGGACCGGCCGGGACCGACGCGCCCAGCCCCGAACAGCGCCCGGCCCAGACCCGCCCGGCCAAGGGTCTGCGTCTGCTCGTGGCCGAGGACGACCGGGTGAACCAGCTCCTGTTCCGGCGCATGCTGGAAAAGCTCGGCCACTCGGTCCAGTGCGCGAACAACGGCCGCCAGGCCCTGGAGATGCTGACGGCCGGGGACTTCGACGCCGTGCTCATGGACGTGCAGATGCCGGTCATGGACGGCCTGGCCGCCACCCGGACCATCCGCTCCTCGACCACCCTGGGCCCCAAGTCCGCCATCCCGATCATCGCCCTCACGGCCCACGCCATGAAGGGCGACCGCGAACGCTTCCTGGAGGCGGGCATGAACGCCTACATCTCCAAGCCCGTGGACTTCGACGAACTGGAGCGCGTCCTATCCCGGATTCCGGCCGCCGCAGGGCGCCCATGAGCCCGGACCTGCGCTTCGGCGCGTTCACCTTCGCTTCCGCGCCGGACCCGGCGGACCCCAAGCGGCTCATCCTCTCCGTCTTCCGGGACGGCAGCCCCTTCAAGGGCTTACGGGAAGGCCAAAGACGATTTCGGCGTTTCGCTTTTCTGAAGAGTCCCTAAGGGACTTCTCCACGCCCCGTAGACAGATCACAGGACTCTATTGACGACATACTTTTTAGCAGATATAGTTAAACAAAATGGAGCACGAATATGAGATACGAAAAGCCTAAAATTCTGGCCCAAGGCACCGAAAGGATGGCTGATTGCCGTCCCAACAGCAAGCCGAGCGGGAGGCCCTGTAACCCTCCAGGACCTCGCGGCGGCAAATAAGTTCTGCCCTCCCGTCTGTGCGAGGGGATTTAAGAGATTTGGCTTCTCGGGAACTCATTGGTAACCCGCGTAACAATACCGCTCAAAGTTCAATGGCAAGATGACCATTGGCTTGAGCGGTATTGTTATTATAAAATAACTACACCTTACAGCTCAAGCATTTCACAGCGTTGTCATTTTAATGCAATTCAAATCCAACCACCAGTTATGGTCCTCAAACAACCAATAAGTCAGTCATTAACACACCCATGACATGCCACAATTAGTTAGGATATGGCGCAATGTTTTTCAAAATAAAGTCAAATATCATTTTCAGAAACCATAATTCGTTCGGATATATAACAGATAATAGAAATTTCGGCTACACAAGCAAGAATCACAATGAACGTCACGTCGGCGACAAAATATTATCTGAAAGCGGGGCGGTATTTTTTTCTGCTTTGGATAGAAAGCCAAAATCTATCGATGAAATTGTACTAAAAATTAGTAAACAATTTTCAAACTCTAAAATCCTGACGATTAAGAACGATGCTATTGAATTTTATCGTACGCTTGAACATGACGGATTCGTTGTTTCTGGTAAAACACTACACGAATGCGAAAATAATGATATAAAATTTTCATATAAAGTATTTGAGCCAGAAATACTGTACAATGCAAACGCATCTGCGAACTCATATAAATCTACACAAGATTTTTTTGAAGAACATTTCAAAAATAGACCACAACTAACAAATTTGCACATTGAGATCACAAGCAAATGCAACGAAAGATGCTTACACTGCTATATACCTCACGAAAATAAAACCAGCGAAATGGACAATGAATTATTTCATAATATAATACGACAATGCGCGAATATGAAGTTGCTGCATTTGACATTGAGTGGCGGCGAACCAATGTTACACAAAAGTTTTTGCGATTTTTTAAAAAAGTGCAGAGAGCACAATTTTTCTATAAATATTCTTAGTAATCTCACATTGCTTAATGATAAAATCGTTAGAGAAATGAAAAAAAATCCTTTATTGGGGGTTCAAGCCTCATTATATTCCATGAACCCGAGCATCCACGATGAGATAACTCAAAAAAAAGGAAGTTTTGAACAAACAAAAAAGGCAATCTTGAAGTTAGTCGAAAATGACATCATCTTGCAAATTAGCTGCCCAGTAATGAAACAAAATAAAAACTGTTACCAAGATGTTATAACATGGGCGAAGAAGCACAATATCCACGCCGGAGATGATTACGTCATCATAGCAAGATACAATCATACAATACAAAATACTAATTGCCGTCTATCAATTGCCGAAGTTAAAAAAATGGTCATCGACAAAATAGCCAGCAACTCAAAATATTTTGAGCAAATAGAGAAGGAAACCAAGGAGAATAAGACACGTACTCCAGACGATTTTGTTTGTAGTGTTTGCAGTTCTTCTATTTGTATATCAGATAATGGAAACGTATATCCTTGTGCTGGTTGGCAGGATTATATCATTGGTAATGTGAAAGAGACTTCTTTAAACGACATTTGGAACCATTCTGAGGACATAAAATATCTAAGGTCGTTGAAGAGACGTAATTTCCCAAAATGTGTCCACTGCGTTGACAAAGATTTTTGTACCATGTGCATGGTCAGAAATGCGAACGAAAATCCAGATGGTGACCCGCTGATAGTCAATGAATACTTTTGTAATATCGCAAGACTCAACAAAGAGATATTTTATGAATTGAAGAATAAGCATACGTGTTCGTCATGACCCGCACCAAGTTTATGTAGCGGGCTTATGTTGGTCTGTAGTCCGAGTGAACTCGTCCCTCTCTATCGCAAACTAGTCAGCTTTGAATGGCCGATGAGGGCAGAGAACTAACTCAATCTAGACTAGCCCACATTACAACACATACATCCTGACCACAATTTTGCTCCAATTCTTTTCCCATGTAGGATTAGTCGTGGTTAATTTGGATTAATGCATTGTATTTGACTTTTTATTGATACAAATTTTCTCAAATTATTCCGGCGCGATTTAAACGGATTATGAAGGGCCGGAGGCCTCGAAGACCCGCTGGTCGAGGTAATAGAGCAACGGAACCACCATGCGCGAGAAGAGCGTGGCCGCCACCTCGCCCGCCAGGAGCGAGATGGCCAGTCCCTGGAAGATGGGGTCGAAGAGGATCACGAAGGCCCCGGCCACCACGGACAGGGCGGTCAGGAGCATGGGCCGGAAGCGCACGGTCCCGGCCTCGATGACCGCGTCGTGCAGGCTCTCGCCGTGGGAGCGGCGCAGCTCGATGAAGTCCACCAGGATGATGGAGTTGCGCACCACGATGCCCGCCCCGGCGATGAAGCCGATCATGGACGTGGCCGTGAAGAAGGCCCCGGCCAGGGCGTGGGCCGGGACGATGCCGATGAGCGAGAGCGGGATGGGCGACATGATGGCGATGGGCGTGGTGTAGGACCGGAACCAGCCCACCACGAGAATGGCGATGAGCACGAGGACCACGGCGAAGGCCAATCCCATGTCGCGGAAGACCTCGTAGGTGATCTGCCATTCGCCGTCCCACTTGAGGGACCAGCGGTCCCCGGGCGCGGGCTCCCCGGCGTAGACCCGGGTGAGCGGGTCGGTGCGGCCCGGGGCCTGCCAGACGCCCTTGCCCTCGGCGGCCAGTTCGTCCAGGGCCGCGTCCACCCGCAACATGCCGTAGACCGGGCTTTCCTCGGCCCCGGCCATGTCGGCGGTGACGTAGACCACGGGCCGCAGGTTCTTGTGGTAGATGGCCGGGGGCACGACGCGCTCCTCCACCCGGGCCACCTGGCCCAGGGACACGGGCCGTCCGCCCTCGCCGCGCAGGGGGATGGACGCCAGATCCGCGCCGGTGATGCGCCGGGACAGGGGCAGGCGGACGATGATCGGCACGTCCTCGCGGGCCGAGTCGTCGTGCAGCAGCCCGACTTCCTCCCCGCCCACGGCGGCGGCCACGGCCCGGCGGGCCCGCTCGGGCTCCACCCCGCTCAAGAGCGCCTTGTCCGTATCCACCACGATGCGCCGTTCGGCCCGGGGGCCGGTGACGTACCAGTCCACATCCACCACGCTCGGAGTGGCGGCCATGACCGACTTGACCTGCTCGGCCAGGCGCAGGCGGCCCTCCGGGTCCGGGCCGTAGATCTCGGCCACCAGGGTCTGGAGCACGGGCGGCCCGGGCGGAACCTCGACCACCTTGAGCCGCGCGCCGGTGCGCGCCGTCGCCTCGGCCAGCTCCCGGCGCACGCGCCCGGCGATCTCATGGCTGGAGGCCTCGCGCTCGCCGCGCGGCAGGAGGTTGACCTGGATTTCGGCCTGGTCCGGCCCGCCGCGCAGGTAGTAGTGGCGCACGAGGCCGTTGAAGGAGAACGGGGCCGAGGTTCCGGCGTAGACCTGGAAGTCCGTGACCTCGGGCTGCCGGAGCAGCACCGCGCCCATCTCCTGGCAGGCGGCCGCGGTGTTCTCCAGGGCCGTGCCCTCGGGCATGTCCAGCACGAGTTCGAACTCGGCCTTGTTGTCGAAGGGCAGCATCTTCACCAGCACCCCGCGCAGGGGGAACAGGCTCAGGGCCGCCACCAGCAGCAGGACCACCAGCCCCAGGAAGCTCCAGCGCCAGGCCGGACGCTCCAGGAGCCGGGTCATGAGCGCGGTGTAGAGGTGCGTGAGCCGCCCGCCCTCTTCCCCCTTGTGCCCGGCGTCACGGTCCAGGACGTGGAAGGAGGTCCAGGGCGTGACCGCGAAGGCCACGGCCATGGACAGGAGCATGGCCACGGACGCGCCGATGGGCATGGGCCGCATGTACGGGCCCATGAGCCCGCCCACGAAGGCCATGGGCATGATCGCGGCGATGACCGTGAAGGTGGCCAGAACCAGGGGGGCGCGGACCTCGTTCACCGCGTCCACGATGACCTCGGCGAAGGGGCGGCCCCGGGACTCGGGCAGCCGCGCGCGGCGGACGATGTTCTCCACGTCCACGATGGGGTCGTCCACCAGGATGCCGATGCAGAAGATGAGCGCGAAGAGGGTCACGCGGTTGAGCGTGTAGCCCATGAGCCAGTAGGTGGCCAAGGTCACGGCCAGGGTCACGGGCACGGCCACCATGACCACGAAGCCCGCGCGCAGGCCCAGGAACACGGCCACGATGGCCCCCACGGAGAGGGCCGCGATGAGCAGGTGCTCCAAGAGCTCGTTGGACTTGTGCCGGGCCGTCTCGCCGTAGTCGCGCACCACGGTCATGCGCACGTCGTCCGGGATGATCCAGCCGCGCAGGGCCTCCACCCGGCGCAGCACTTCGCGGCAAAGGACGTCGGCGTTGACCCCGGCGCGCTTGGCCAGACTCAGGGTCACGGCCGGGAACACGCGGCCCGGGGCGTCATGGATGCCCTTGGCGGCGGCCGCCGGGCCCGGAGTGAAGAGCACGTAGTCCGAGGGCTCGTCGAAGCCGTCCGAGACGCGGGCCACGTCCGCGAGATACACCGGACGGCCGTCGCGCACGGCCAGGACCACCCGCGAGACGTCGGCGGCCGTGCGCAGGAAGCTGTCCAGCCGCACGTTCACCGAGGCCCCCTCGCGGGTCAGGGCCCCGCCCACGGCGGCCTGGTTCTGGGCCCGCAGGGCGTCGCCCACGTCCAGGATGTCCAGGTTCAGGTTGCGCAGCCGCTCCGGGTCCACCTCCACGGTCAGGCCGCGCCTGCGGCCGCCGATGAGCGTGACCTCCGAGACCCCGGGCACGGTCCGGGCCGTCTCCGCCGCCTCGGCCGCCACCTGGCGCAGGGTCCGGCCGTCCCGGCCCTCGCCGTGGAAGGTCAGGGCCAGCACGGGCACGTCGTCGATGGAGCGGGGCTTGAGAATGGGCTCGGAGCAGCCCGGCGGAATCCAGTCCAGGTGCTGGTAGAGCTTGGCGTAGGTCTTGACCATGCTCTTCTCCACGTCCTGGCCCACCAGGAAGCGCACCACGGCCAGACACCGGCCGTCCGAGGAGGTGGTGTAGACGTACTCCACCCCGGGAATCTCCCAGAGCAGCTTCTCCATGGGCCCGGCCACGCGGGCCTCGATCTCCCGGGGCGTGGCCCCGGGCATGGAGACCATGACGTCGATCATGGGCACGATGATTTGCGGTTCCTCCTCGCTGGGGGTCTTCACGATGGCGAAGACGCCCAGGAACAGGGACGCCAGGATGATCAGGGGCACGAGCTTGGAACGGACGAAGGTCGCCGTGACCCGGCCCAGGAGGCCGTGGGAGTGGTCGCGGGGGGCGCGGTCCTCGGCCATGACCGCTCAGGGCCGGGCGAGGCGGTCGCCCTCGCGCAGGGTCTGGTCCGCCGAGACGACCAGCACGTCGCCCTCGGACAGGCCGGAGAGCACCTCGCGCAACATGCCGGGGGCCTCTTCCCCGGCCTGGGCCTGGAGGATGTAGGTCACGCCCTCGATCTCGGCCTGGAGGTAGCCGCCGCCGAGCTTGAGCAGACGCAGCCGGAGCACGCCGTCCGTATCCGCGACGAGCGCGGTGGGCAGTTCCCCGCGCATCCGCACGGCCTGGGCCGGGACGAGCAGCTTTTTGGCCGGATTCAGGGGCACGCAGACCTTGCCGAACAACCCGGAGCGGGGCTTGGCGTCGCCGGGCAGGGGCGGCAGCGGGGCCTTGACCCGGAAGGTCCGGGTGGCCGGGTCCACGCGCGGGATGACCGCGCCGAGGCTGGTCAGGAAGGGCTCGGGCGAGAGCGAGGGGGCCAGGCCGAGCACGGTCATGCCGATATGCAGCCGGGACAGGAGGCTTTCGTCGGCCTGGGCGTCCAGGTCGTAGCCGCCCTGCGCGTCGTCGATCTCGGCCAGGGGCGATCCGGCGCTGACGAAGGCCCCCTGGTCCACGTGGCGGCGAGCCAGGACGCCGGTGAAGGGCGCGGTGACGGTGCTGTAGGAGAGCAGCGAGCGGACCTCGGCGCTCTGGTGCGCGGCGGAGGACTCCTGGGCCGCCAGGGCCTCCTCGCGGCTCTTGAGGGCCAGGTACTCGGCCTGGGCCTTGTCGAAGTCCTCCCGGCTCACGGCTTGCTGGTCCAGCAGGGTCTTCATGCGCGCGAGCGTGGTCCGGGCCAGGGCCACCTGGGCGGCCAGCGCCTTGCGCTCCATGGCCGCCTGCCCCACTCCGGCCTGGGCCCCCTGCTCGCGCTGGCGCAGCTCGGAGTCGTCGATCTGGAGGATCGGCGCGCCCTTCCGGACCAGGTCGCCCTCCTCGGCCAGGACCGCCGTGACCGTGCCGGAGATCTTGCTGGAGAGCACGGCGCTCGTGCGCGGCTCCACCCGTCCGGGCAGACTGCGGCACTCCAGGGCCCGGCGCGCGGCGAGCGTCACGGTCTCGGCGCGGACCTCGCGGGGTTCGGGCGCGGCGGGAGGTTCGCCGCCGCAGGAAGCGAGCAGGAGGAAGGCCGCCAGAAGCAGCGGGAAAACGAGCCGGGGGGGGAGTATCATGTTGCGCATACTCCCGCCCCGGGCCCGTCCTGTCAAGCCGGGAAGACTAGATTTCCATGCCCAGCGCGCGCACGGCGGCCATGCCGCCCTCCACGTCGACGGCGGCGGCGAAGCCGTTGTGCAGCAGCGTCACCAGGGCCTCGTAGGAGCGCGCCCCGGTGTTGCAGATGACCACCACCGGCCGGTCGCGCGGCAGCTCGTCCAGACGTCCGGCCAGTTCGCCCTGGGGGATGTTGTGCCAGTCGCCGGGATGGCGGGCCAGGAACTCGGCGGCGTTGTCGCGCTCGCGGCAGTCCAGGAAGAACACGCCGTTGTCCGCCCGGCCGTCCCACAACTCCTCGAAGCGGTCCACCTCGATGCCCCGGTTGCGGCCGTCGAGCACGTTCACGGCCACGTTGCCGAGCACGTTCAGGATGTCCAGGGCGGCGGAGAACGGCGGGGAATAGGCCATCTCCACGTTGCTCAGGTCGTCGCAGACCGGGGCGTGGGGCAGCATGGCCGCCAGGGCGTCCACCTTGCCCACCAGGGCGTCGCCGTTGGCGCCCAGGCCCTGCATCCCGAGCACGCGGCGCGTGGCGCGGTCCAGCACCAGCTCCAGGCTCATCAGGGCCCGGTCGGGGTAGAAGTGAGCCCGGTCCACCTGGGTCACGTGCACGCTCACCGCGTCGTAGCCCTCGCGCAGGGCCGCGTTCAGGTTCAGGCCCACGCCCGCGGCGGCGCGCTCGAAAAGCTTCACGCACCAGGAGCCGACCACGCCGTCGAAACGCGCATGGCCCCCGGCCAGATTGTCGCCGATGACCCGGCCCTGGCGGTTGGCCATGGAGCCCATGGGCAGGTAGGCGGGCTTGCCGGTGACGAGGTTCTTGACCTGCACGCAGTCGCCGCCCGCGAAGATGTCCGGGTCCGAGGTGCGCATGGTCTCGTCGACCACGATGCCGCCGCGCTCGGACACGGTGAGTCCGGCCGCGCGGGCCAGCTCGGAGTTGGGCCGCACGCCCACGGACATGACCACGAGGTCGGCCTCGATCTCGCCCTTGTCCGTGACGAGCCGCTCCACCTCGCCGTCGCCCTCGATGCGCAGCAGCTTCTCGCCCAGGCGGAAGGTCACGCCCTTCTCCTCCATGTGCAGGCGGGCCATGCGCGCGAGGTTCTTTCCGGCCACGGCGGGCAGGATCTGGTCCATGTATTCGAGCACCGTGGTCTCGATGCCCCACATGTCGGCCAGGGCCTCGGCCATTTCCAGGCCGATGAAGCCGCCGCCCACGACCACGGCCGAACCGACCTTGCCCGAGGAAACCCGCTGGCGGATGGCCGTGGCCTCCTCCAGGCTGCCCACGGAGAACACGCCCGGCAGGTCCGCGCCCGGAATGGGCAGGCGCACCGGGCTGCTGCCCGTGGCCAGGACGAGCTTGTCGTAGGACAGCACTTCCTCCGCGCCCGTGGGCAGATGGCGTAAGGTCACGGTCTTGGCCGCCCGGTCGATGGACACGGCCTCGGTCTCGGTGCGCACGTCCACGCCCTTGGTGGCCTTGAAGAAGGCGGGGTCGCGGACCATGTGGAAGGCCGTGGACTGGAGCGCCGAGGCGTCGGAGACGTCGCCGGAGACGTAATAGGGGATGCCGCAGCCGCCGTAGGAGATGGTCCGGCCGCGATCGACCATGGTCACGCGGCTGTCCGGCTCCAGGCGCTTGAAGCGGCAGGCGGCCTTGGGGCCCAGGGCCACCGCGCCGATGATGACGACGTGTTGGGGCATTGCGGATTCCTTCCTTGGCTTCAAATGGTTGCGCGGCACAGCCCGCGCGGCTCGGCCGAATCCATACCAATCATCCATGATTTCCGAAAGGGGCTTCGCCCCTCTCCAGAAACGCGGGGGGCTTCGCCCCTCTCCAGAAATGCGGGAAGAGGCTCTCGACTCCTTTTCCAAGCCGAGAGCCTCCCCCGCCTTTTCGTAAACCCCCGAAGGGGGCTAGTGGTCGCAGGTGTTCGCGCCGGTGACCAGTGAGCCGCCGAGAAAGGCGGTGACGAGCTGTTCGGCGGTACCGCCCTGGGCGCCGACGGTCACGCTGACCCCGGCCTCCTCGAAGAGCTGGCGGGCGCGGGCGCCCATGCCCCCGGCGATGACGTGGGTCACGCCGCGCTCCTTGAGCCAGCGGGGCAGCAGGCCCGGCTCGTGGGGCGGGGGCAGAAGCATCTGGGTCTTGGCCAGGGCCTTGGAGGCGTCGTCCACGTCGATGACCGCGAACTGCTCGCAGTGTCCGAAGTGCATGCAGATCTGGCCCTGGGCCATGGGAACGGCGAAACGCATCACATGTTCTCCTTGTCTGGGTGTCGAATGTTCAGGATGAAGCCCGGCCGCAGCAGAAGCCGGGTACACAGCCCCGGTCCTTGGGCCGGTCGCCGCAGCAGCCGTGGCCGCGCGCGTCGGGCAGGACGCCGGACTCCTTGCCGGTGAGGGACGAGGAGGCCGAGAGCAGGCGCTCGGAATCGGCGGCTCCGCAGCCGGGGCAGGCCGGGACGTCGTTTGCGGACAGTTGCAGTTCTTCGAAGACGCGGCCGCAGGCGCGGCAGCGGTACTCGAAAATGGGCATGTTTCCTCCTACCAGTGGCCGTCCTTGTCCGCGCCCTGGGCCTCGGGGAGCTTTCCAGCGCGGAACAGCTCCAGGGCCTGGGCGGCGGTGGCGGCCGCGCCCTGGGGCACGAGGTGCACGGCGATGCGGCCCTTGTTCAGGGCCAGGAAGGCCTTGGGGCCGACGTGGCCGGTGATCACGGCCCGGGCCCCGGCTCCGGCCACGGTCTGGGCGGCCTGCAGGCCCGCGCCCTGGGCCAGACTCATGTTCTGGCTGTTGGGCACGTAGACGGGCTCCCCGCCCTCGGTGTCGCAGATCAGGAAGCCCTCGGCACGGCCGAAGCGCGGGTCAAGCGGGCTTTGCTGGTCCTTTCCCTGTACGCTGATGGCTATCTTCATCGTTCCTCCTTCGTTTCCGGCAGCAGACGCGGCGGCCCGGAGGCGGACAGCCCCCGGACGCGGGTCCGCAGCCCGGCATGCGCAATTCGTCCAGGCTCCCGGCGGCCCAGGCCGCCAGAACCTCGTCCAGCCCGCCGCGCAGCCAGGGGCGCACGTCCACCCCCGCGGCGCGCAGACAGTGCAGCAGCCGCCCGGTGACCGCGCCGCAGAGCAGAACCCCGGCTCCGGCCCGCTCCAGGAGCTGGGGCAGGGCGTGGCAGCCGCCCGGCGGCAGGACCATGCGGCCCCGCGCCTCGGCCCCGCCGTTCTCCAGGCGGAACAGGCGCAGTTCCGTGGCCGTGTCCAGAAGCGAGGCCAGACGGTCTTCGTAGCAGGCCAGACAAACCAACATGCTCTCGGAAAGCAGAACCCGTGCCAAAATTAAAACCTAGGGATGAAAGGAGGTTATAAATGGGGGCGAAGCCCCAGGGCGTGAAATGCGCCCACTGGAGGAGCGGGACGGATCAGGCCCCGGAAGCGCGGGACAGGATGCGGCGCAGGGTGTCCTTGGAGATGTTCAGCTCCCGGCAGGCGGCCATGCGTTTGCCGCCGTGGCGCTCGATGGCGGCCAGCGCGGCGCGGCGCTTGATCTCCTCCAGGGTGCCGGGGGCCGGGGACGGGACCGCGCCCTCCACCGGGCGGATGTACTCCGGCAGGTGCGCGGGCCGGATGAGCCCGCCGGGGCAGAGAATGAAGGCGTACTCGATGATGTTCTCCAGCTCCCGGACGTTGCCCGGGAAGGGATGGGAAAGGAGGATGCGCAGCACGTCCTCGTCCGGCCCGGCCACGTCCTTGCCCTGGAGCAGGTTCTGGCGGTTCACGAACAGGTCGGTGAGCAGGGGGATGTCCTCGGTGCGCTCGCGCAGGGGCGGCAGGACGATGCGGGCCACGTTCAGGCGGTAGAAGAGGTCCTGGCGGAAACGGCCCCGGCCGACCATGTCCTCCAGGTCGCAATTGGTCGCGGCCACGATGCGGGCGTCCGCGGGCAGGGACTTGGTGCCGCCCAGGGGCTCGAAGGTCTTCTCCTGGAGCACGCGCAGAAGCTTGACCTGCAGGGCCAGGGGCATGTCCCCGATCTCGTCCAGGAAGAGGGTTCCGCCCTGGGCGGCCTGGAAGCGTCCGGGCTTGTCCTTCTTGGCGTCGGTGAAGGCCCCGGCCTTGTAGCCGAAGAGTTCGGACTCCAGGAGGTTCTCGGGCAGGGCCCCGCAGTTCACGGCCACGAAGGGGCCGTCCTTGCGGGCGCTCAGGTTGTGCAGGGCGCGGGCGAAGAGTTCCTTGCCGGTGCCGGACTCGCCGAGCAGGAGCACGCTCACGCCGCTGGCCGCGATCTGGGGCAGGTGCTCCAGGGCCCGGGCCAGGGCCGGGCTCTTGCCGTGGATGTCCTCCAGGCTGTAGCGGCCGTCGAGCTTGCGGCGCAGCAGCTGTACTTCGGAGAGGTCGCGGAAGGTTTCCACCCCGCCGATGACGCGGCCCTTGCGGTCCTTGAGCGGGGCGGCGCTGACGCTCACGGGCACCTTGTCGCCGTCGGCGCGCACGAAGTAGATCGAGGCCACGCCCTGGGGCAGGTCGCTCTCCAGGCAGGAGCGCAGCACGCAGGCCCCGTCACAGACGCTGGAGCGGAAGACCTCCCAGCACTTGCGGCCCACGGCCTCGGCCTGGGGCACGCCGGTGATCTGGGCCGCGCGGCGGTTGAAGAAGGTGATGTTCCAGTCCAGGTCCACGGTGAACACGCCGTCGGCCAGGGACTCCATGATGGCCTCGCAGGGCACTTCTCTGGGGATGGCCATGTCCGCTCCATCGGACGCGAAACGCGCCCGTTTTTTCCTTTTCGACGCGAAATACGTCCACTCAAAAGCTAACACATCTCGCCGACAAGGCAAGTCCACTGGAATCACTGAACAATCCTGTGCGGCACGGGAAATGCTTTATCCCCGGCAAGGCCGCCCAGCGGCGGCCGGGAGGAAAACATGCCCAATCAGGACAGGACGGGCCCGCTCGGACAGGGCCCCATGACCGGCGGCGGATTCGGCCGCTGCGGGGCGGCCCGCGAGGCCGGGAACGACGTCGACCAGCCCGGCTCCGGCCGGGGATTCGGACAGGGCCTGGGGCTCGGACAGGGCCGGGGACGCGGCCGCCGTTGCGCCGCCGGAACCGGACAGGCCCGCGCCGGACAGGGACGGGGCTTTTTCGGCTTCGGCCGGAACCCCCGGACCGTGGAGCCGGAGCAGGACCGCCTGGCGGCCCTGGAGAACGAGATCGCCGAGCTGAAGCGGCAACTTCAGGAAGCGCGGAAGTAACCAGCCGCTTCCGCACAGCGGCGGCGACCGGGTCCCGCCGGCCCGGCCGCCGCCATCCGCAACCAACAGCAACCGACCGCAAAGGAACTCGCGGCATGAAACTCGCCATCGCCAGCGGCAAGGGCGGCACGGGAAAGACCACCGTGTCCGTGAACCTGGCCGCGCAACTGGCCCGCTCCGGACAAACCGTGGCCCTCGTGGACTGCGACGTGGAGGAGCCCAACGCCCATCTCTTCCTCAAGCCCGGCTGGTCCTTCTGCCGCCAGGAATACCTGCCCGTGCCGGAGATCGACCCCAAGAAGTGCCTGGGCGAATCCTGCCGGGCCTGCGTGGACCTCTGCCGCTTCAAGTGCCTCATCTGGATGGCCGGGGAAGTGCTCGTCTTTCCCGAGCTCTGCCACGGCTGCGGGCTCTGCGGCCTGGCCTGCCCGGCCGGGGCCGTGCGCGAAGGCAAGCGGAGGCTCGGCGTGGTTCGCTTCGGCGCGGCCGGAGCCCTGCACCTGCACGGCGGCCGCCTGCGCGTGGGCGAGGCCATGGCCACCCCGCTCATCAAGGCCGTGAAGGAGAACGCCGCCCTGGCCCCGACGCAGATCTGGGACTGCCCGCCGGGCACGGCCTGCTCGGCCATCGCGGCCCTGGACGGCGCGGACTTCGTGCTCCTGGTGGCCGAGCCCACGGCCTTCGGCCTGCACGACCTGGACCTGGCCGTGCGCCTCGTGCGGAGCATGAATCTCCCCCACGGCGCGGTGGTCAACCGGGCGGGCATGGGCGACGAGCGCGTGGAACGCTGGCTGGAGGAGCAGGGCGTGCCGCTGCTGGCGCGCATCCCCTACAGCGCGAACGCCGCCGCCGTGTGCGCCGAGGGCGGGGTGCTGGTGGAGGAGCTGCCGGATATGGCCCGGGCCTACGGCGATCTTTGGGATGCCGTGCGCGGCCGGATCGGGGAGGTGGCGGCATGAGACAAATCGTGGTCATCAGCGGCAAGGGCGGCACGGGCAAGACGAGCGTGACCGCCGGGCTGGCGACGGTCGCCGCGCCCCTGGTCCTGGCCGACTGCGACGTGGACGCCGCGGACCTGCATCTGGTGCTCTCCCCGGAGAAGCGCGAGATCCACGACTTCACCAGCGGGGCCCTGGCTTCGGTGGACCCGGACCTGTGCACCGGCTGCGGGGCCTGCGTCCAGGCCTGCCGCTACGGGGCCGTCGACCCCGAGACGTTCGCGATCCGGCCGGAGCACTGCGAGGGCTGCGGAGCCTGCGAATTCGTCTGCCCGGCGGGCGCGGCCCGGCTGTCGCCCCGGCACTGCGGCCAGTGGTTCGTCTCGGAGACCCGCCTGGGCCCCCTGATCCACGCCGAGCTGGCCGCCGGGGCCGAGAACTCCGGCAAGCTGGTCAGCGCCGTGCGGGCCAAGTCCGCCGAACTGGCCGGGGAAAGAGGCCTGTCGCACGTCCTGGTGGACGGCTCGCCGGGCATCGGCTGCCCGGTCATCGCCTCGCTCACCGGCGCGGACGCGGCCCTGCTGGTGGCCGAACCCACGGTCTCGGCCCTCCATGACCTCTCCCGCGTGGCCCGGCTCCTGGACCATTTCCGCATCCCGGGCATGGTGCTGCTGAACAAGTGCGACGTGCACCCCGGCCAGGCCGGGCGTGTGCGCGCCTTCTGCTCCGAGTCCGGCCTGCCCCTGGTGGGCGAGCTGCCCGTGAACCCGTTCTTCGTGGAGGCCCAGCTCAAGGGCCTGAGCGTGGCCGAGCTGGACCCCTCGGGACTGGGCGCGGAGCTGGCCGCCATCTGGGAACGCCTGAACGCGGCCGCCGAGGAACGCGTCAAGGCCGCCGCCGCGACCTGACGCGGGAGAAGCCATGCCCGACGACGCCCGCCCCGCCCTCGGACTGCGACTGGCCGTGCTGGCGGACAACGAGGCCCTGCCGGGGTTCCAGGCCGAGCACGGCCTGAGCCTGGCCCTGACGCTGCCGGACGGCGGACTCTGGCTCTGGGACACCGGCCGCACCGACCTCTTCCTGGAACAGGCCCGCCGCCTGGACGTCGAACCCGCCACGGCCCGGGGCCTGGCCCTGAGCCACGGGCACTACGACCACACCGGCGGCCTGGAGCACCTCCTGCGCGACCCGCGCTTCCAGGGGCAGGTGGCCGCCCATCCGGCCTTCGCCATCCGCCGTTGCCGCCGGGGCCAAAGCCCCTTGGCCTGCGACATCGGCTGCCCCTGCCCCCCGGGCCTGCTGGACGCCTGCCGCCTGCGGCCCGCGCATTCCTGCCTGCGCCTGGACGAGGGGCTGTACATGGTCGCTGCCATCCCCCGCGAACCCGGCCGGGCCCAGGCCGTGGACGGCATGTGCCTGGACCCCGAGGGCCGCTGGCCGGACGGCATCCCGGACGACGCCTGCCTCGTGTTCGCCCGCGGCGACCGCATGGGCGTGATCCTGGGCTGCTGCCACTCCGGCCTGGCCAACACCCTGGCCCGGGTGCGGCACTTCTTCGGCGACCTGAAACCGGCCTTCGTGCTCGGCGGCCTGCACCTGAACGGGGCCCCGGCCGCCACCCTGGACGAGACCGCCCGGACCCTGGTGGAGCACGGCGCGGAGCGGGTCTTCCCGGGCCACTGCACGGGCCGGGAGGCCTCCGAATTCCTGCGCCGGGAGCTGCCCGTGCCGGTGGCCCCCCTGGCCTCGGGGCTCGTTCTCGACCTCTGAGCCGTCGCCCGGCGGCGAATCCCTCCCAACCTGGTAGGGCTTATCCTCCCGCAATCAGAAGAGTTTTCCTTGTCCGCTCCGCACGGGACATGCTAAGAAAGGAAGAACCCGGTTCCGGCCTGTCGCGGACTGGCCGCCTGCGTAAGCACCTGCATAGTCACCTGCAGAAGGCGGCGCGGGCCGAGACCTCGACGGCGGACCGGGATCAGGTCGGGAATCGTGCTCGATCTCTTTCATTTCATTGCCTTTTCACAGGTTCCCGACAGGATCGCGGATCTGGCACGATCCTTCCAACGATCCCGGTCCACGGGGAGGCGGGAACGCAAACCGAGAGGAGGACGGCATGATCGGATGGACATGGCGCACGGCCCTGCTGCTGGCGGCGGCCCTGCTCTTCCACCCCGGCGGCCTGGAGGCGGCCGAGGCGCCGTCCGGCGGGGCCCCGGAGGCCCAAGGGCGGGTCATGGCCCGCCAGGCCACCAAGGAGCGCCAGCTCTGGGTCACGGCGGACCACACCAAGCACGAGGCCCTGAAGAAACACTTCGCCTCCGGCCCGGAGGTGACCCAGACCTGCCTGTCCTGCCACAACCAGGCGGCCCTCCAGTTCCACCGCACCATCCACTGGACCTGGCTCGATCCCAGCGAACCGCCGGAGCGCAAGGTGGGCAAGGGCGGATTCACCGTAAACAACTTCTGCGTGGCCCTGCCCTCCAACGAACCCCGCTGCACCTCCTGCCACGCGGGCTACGGCTGGAAGGATAAGAACTTCGACTTCAGCGACCCGACCAAGGTGGACTGCCTCGTCTGCCACGAGACCACGGGCACCTACAAGAAGTTCCCGACCATGGCCGGAAACCCCGCCACCGAGCCCACGGTCTTCCCCGAGGACAAGATGGAGTACCTGCCCCCGGACTGGAACGCCGTGGCCCAGAGCGTGGGGCGGCCGTCGCGCAACAACTGCGGCGCCTGCCACTTCCACGGCGGCGGCGGCGACGGCGTGAAGCACGGCGACCTGGACTCCTCCCTGACCAATCCGGTCAAGAGCCTGGACGTGCACATGGGTTCCAAGGAGTCCGGCGGCCAGGACTTCGACTGCGCCCGCTGCCACACCACGAAACTCCACAACATCGCGGGCCGCATCTACTCCACCCCGGCGGCCAAGGAGCGCAAAAGCCTGGTGCAGGACGACCTGACCTCCAAGATCACCTGCGAGTCCTGCCACACGGCCTCCCCGCACAAGTCCGCCAAGATGAACGACCACACCGACAAGGTGGCCTGCCAGTCCTGCCACGTGCCGGAATACGCCCGGGTTCTGCCGACCAAGATGTACTGGGACTGGTCCACGGCGGGCAAGATGAAGGACGGCAAGCCGTTCAAGACCATGGGGCCGTTGGGCAAGCCCTCCTACGACTCCAAGAAGGGCGACTTCGTCTGGGACGAGAAGGTCGTGCCCGAGTACTACTGGTTCAACGGCAGCATCACCAACACCACGGCCAAGGACAAGATCGATCCGTCCAGGACCGTGCGTCTGAGCTGGCCCGTGGGCGAGCGCTCGGACCCCAACGCCCGGATCATGCCCTTCAAGGTCCACCGGGGAAAGACGCCCTATGATCCGGTGAACCGGAACATGCTCATCCCCCATCTCTTCGGCAAGGACGACGCGGCCTACTGGAAGACCTACGACTGGAACGCCGCGCTCAAGGCGGGCATGGACTACGTGGGACTGCCCTACAGCGGCCGCTACGAGTTCGTGGAGACCGAGTACGTCTACCCCATCACCCATATGGTCGCGCCCAAGGACAAGGCCCTGGCCTGCGAACAGTGCCACGCCCGCGTCGGACGCCTGGCCGGCCTGGCCGGATTCTACATGCCCGCCCGCGACGGCTCCCGCCTGCTCGATTGGCTGGGCTGGAGCGGTGCGGTGGCGGCCCTGGTCGGCGTGGCCCTGCACGGCCTGGGCCGGGTCGTCTCCCGCCGCAAGAAGGAGGACAACCAGTGAACGGCATGACCAAGATCTACCTCTACACCCGCTACGAGCGGTTCTGGCACTGGATCCAGGCCCTGCTCATCGTGCTCCTGCTCGTCACCGGCCTGGAGGTCCACGGGGCCTTCACCCTGCTCGGCTTCAAACGGGCCGCGGCCTGGCATGAAACCCTCGGCGTCACCTGGCTCGTGCTCTTCGCCTTCTTCGTCTTCTGGCTCTTCACCACGGGCCAGTGGAAGCAGTACATTCCGACGACGAGGAAGCTCTTCGAGGTGATCCGCTACTACGCCGTGGGCATCTTCCGGGGTGAGCCCCACCCGGTGAGGAAGCGCCCGGACGCCAAGCACAACCCCCTGCAGCGCCTGACCTACCTCGGCCTGGCCGCCCTGCTCCTGCCGGTGCAGATGATCTCCGGCCTGCTCTACTGGACCTACAACCAATGGCCCGCCTGGGGCCTGGGCTTCCTGAGCCTGGAGGCCGTGGCCGTGGTGCATATGGCCTGCGCCTTCGCCATCCTCATCTTCTTCGTGGTCCACGTCTACATGACCACCACGGGCCACACCCTCACGGCCCACGTGGCGGCCATGTTCACGGGCTGGGAAGAGGTCGAGGAGGGCGAGGTGCAGGATTGGGAACGCGCCGGAAAGGGCGCATAGCGACCTCAACGTCAACGGAGAAACTCATGCGGAGAATCGTCTCACTGACCGCCCTGCTCTCGCTGGTCCTCGTGCTGCTGACCAGCGTGGTCCTCTACATCGAGCCGCCGGGCCGCGTGGCCTACTGGTCGGGCTGGCGGCTCATGGGCCTGAGCAAGGAACAGTGGGGCGCGGTGCACATCAACACCGGCGTCCTCTTCCTCGTCGCCCTCGGTCTGCACGTCTGGTACAACTGGACGCCGCTCGTCTCCTACCTCAAGGACAAGGCCAGGAACTTCCGGCTCTTCACCAGGGAATTCAACTGGGCCGCCGGAATCACCCTGGCCTTCGTCCTGGGGACGCTCCTCGGCCTGCCGCCCTTCTCGACCATCACGGACGGCAACATCTGGTTCCAGGACCGCGCGGCCCGGCTTTACGGCGAACCGCCCTACGGCCACGCCGAGCTGTCCACGCTGAAGACCTTCGCCTCCCGTGTGGGCCTGAACCTGGACGACTCCCTGGCGCGTCTGCGCGCGGCCGGGGTGGCCGTCTCCGGTCCGGAGGAGACCCTCCAGGCCGTGGCCGAGCGCCAGGGGGTCACGCCCCAGGCCCTATACCGGATCATGCGGCCCGAGCCCGCTCCCGGCCCAGCCGGGGTTCTGCCCGAAACCCCGCCGCCCGGCACCGGAGGACGCAACCTGGCCGACATCTGCCAGGAGTACGGCCTGAACATCAAGGAGGCCGGGCAGCGGCTTGCCGACGCGGGCATCGCCTCCCGGCCGGACCAGAGCCTCAAGGAGATCGCCCGGGCCGCCAACAAGGCGCCGGACGACATCTGGGCGATTCTGCGCGGCAAGTAGCCGATCGTTGAAAAATCCGCCCCATCTCCTCGCGGTTTTTGACCTGGATCATGTCCCGCCCTCCGGTTTCCGCGTACACGGGAGCCGGAGGTGCGGCGTGATCCGATTCCCGACCGTCCCGGTCCTGCCCCTGCTGTCCCTGGCCTTGCTGGCCGCCCACGCCCTGCGCGCCGGGGGCCGGGGCCTGGCCCTGGCCCTGTTCGGCCTGGCCGCCCTGGTCTTTACCCGCCGGAGTTGGCTTCGGCCCGTGCTGGCCGGCGTCCTGCTCTGGGGCTGCCTCGTCTGGGCCGGAACCGGCGCGGAGCTCGTGCGCCTGCGGGCGGCCACCGGCGAGCCCTGGTTGCGGCTGGTCCTCATCCTCGGCCCGGTCCTGGCGCTCACGGCCCTGTCCGCCGCCCTGGTCCTCTCCGCCCGAGGCCGGGAATTCCTCCACCGCGCCACGCCGAACGACGCGGCCCGCGCCGCCGCCTTCCTGGCCACCGCCGGGCTGCTCCTCACGGCCCGGGCCATGAGCCCCCTGCCGATCCTGCTGGCCGACCGTTTCCTACCCGGCTCCGGCCCCCTGGAGATCCTCGGCTTGGCGCTCTACGCCGCCTGGCTCTGCGGCCGCCTTCTGGACGCCCGCGACACCGCCCGGCTCCGGCTGCGGCTCTGGCTCGGTTTCTCCATCGTGTTCTTCGGCCAACTCCTGCTCGGCCTGCTCGTCTCGGAATCCTTCCTCATGACCGGCAGGCTCCATCTGCCCGTGCCCGCGCTCATCGCGGCCGGGCCGATCTTCCGGGGCGGCGGCCTGTTCATGCCCATCCTCTTCGGCGTCACCCTCCTGCTCGTGGGCCCGGCCTGGTGCAGCCACCTCTGCTACATCGGGGCCTGGGACGGCCTGGCCGCCTCCCGCGCCCGGCTCTCGCCCGCCGAACTGGCCCGCGTCCAGGAGCGCGCCGCCCGCTGGGCCCTGCCCGCCCGGCTGTCCACCCTGCTCCTGGTCTGCGGCGCGGCCCTGGGCCTGCGCCTGCTCGGGGCCTCCTGGCTCCTGGCCGCCTGGGGAGCCGCGCTGTTCGGCCTTGCCGGGGTCGGCGTCATGATTATCCTGTCCCGGCGGGCCGGAATCATGCTACATTGTCTCACTTGGTGTCCCATGGGCCTGGTGGCGAACCTGCTCGGCCGGATCAACCCGCTGCGCGTGCGCATGGACGCGTCCTGCACCCGTTGCGGGGCCTGCGCGCGCCGCTGCCGGTACGCCGCCCTGACGCCCGGGGACATCGACAAGGGCCGCCCGGGCCCGACCTGCACGCTCTGCGGGGACTGCCTGGGGGCCTGCGCCCACGGAAGCCTGGGGTACCGCTTTCCGGGGCTTTCGGCGGCGTCCGCCAGGACGCTTTTCCTCACGGCGGCGGTCAGTCTGCACGCCGTGTTTCTCGGCGTCGCGCGCATCTGATCGTCAGGGCGCGCGCAAACCAACGGAGGTTCACAATGGCCAAGGTCGTGTACATCGATCAGGACGAGTGCATCGGATGCGAATCCTGCGTGGGCATCTGCCCGGACGTGTTCGCCATGGACGACAGCGCGGGCAAGGCCCGGGTGGTCAACCCCGACGGCGCGCCCGAAGAACAGATCCAGGAAGCCATCGACACCTGCCCGGCCCAGTGCATCCACTGGGAATAACCGGCTTCGCCGGGTTATAGAAAGGCGAGGGCCTTCGGCCCGTCTCGGAAAGACGGGGGGAGGTTCCGCATACAAAAGAAGGCGGGGAAATTCCCCGCCTTTTTCTTCGGCCTTTCTGAACACCGGCGAAGCCGGACCGCCTTTTCCCTTGGCTGTTCCGGTTCCCCCCGAAGGGGGAGCGGATTGAAATCCGGCGGGCCGAAAGGTACTGCTCAAAACATGCGAAAAACGCCGCTGTCCGGGCTCCTGCTCCTGCTCTCCCTCGCGCTGCCGCCGTCCGCCTGGGCCCAGCCGGAGTTCCCCGTCTCGTGCGAAAACGTGACGGGAATACGGATCATGCGTTTTGAATCCGAGCGGTGGGAGAAGACCATGGGGATGCCGTCCGAAAACGGATGCTTCTACTATTTCAACATGCGGCTCAATGAAGAGTCCACCGCGGCGCTCATCGCGCTCCGCAACGCCACGCCCCACGAAAACATCAGCTACAACGGCTGGACCTGCAGCTACAGAAACATCCGCATCACGGTCAACGGCGAGCCCTTGATCAGCTCCGCTCCCGTATGGAACGTCTACAACGGCCTGGGCATCCTCCTTCCCTTCGTCAGAAAGGAGGACGCCCTGGAGGCCGCGCGGCGGGTCTGCCCGACCCTGACGCCGCAATTCTCCGAGGGCTGGTCGGTCCAATGAGCACGACCGGCGCGGCAAGCCACCCCAAAGCGCCGCCCCTTTCCGGTGCGGCACGGGGATAAACGGCGTCCGGCCCCATCACCAGAAAAGACGCCGCCCTTCCCCGCCTTTCCATAAACCGGCGAAGCCGGCCCCCTTCGGGGGATCATGGAAAGGCAGGAGAGGGTCTGAGGCCTGTTTGAGAATGACGGGGGAAAGGCGCTGCATAAAAAAGCGGGCGGGGAGACTCCCCGCCTTTTCATTTGCCTTTCCATAAACCGACGAAGTCGGCGGCGAAGCCGGTTTTTTGACTCAAGTCAAATCCTCGTTCCCGTTTTCCCATTATCATTTGTCTGAATCCAGAATCCGTGCTAATGGTGAGGTGATTCCCCGTCCCCGAACCCAGGAGGAGCGATGCGGCGGTCCATCAAATCCCTGCTTCTCGTCGGACTCGGCGTGCTGCTGGCCTTTCCCGTCTTCAGCATGACCTATTACACCATGGTCCGCACCTCGACCCCGGGGTTCTGCGCCTCCTGCCACGAGATCGAGCCCGCGTTCAACGCCTGGACGACCTCCACCCACCGCAACAACGCCCAGGGACTGGTGGCCGACTGCATGGACTGCCACCTGCCCGCGCCCCACGACACCGTGGACTTCTTCTACAACAAGACCCTGCACGGAATGAAGGACGTGGCCGCCCACGTGCTCCACGGCCCCGAGGGCTACGACCGGGCCGAGAACCGGCTCAAGGCCTACGCCTCCATCAAGGACGACCAGTGCCTCAAGTGCCACCGCAACATCACGAACATCCCCAACAACCGGGGAGCCATGCTGGCCCACCGCGCGGCCCTCTATCCGCCCGAGGGCGAGAGCCGCAAGTGCACCGACTGCCACCGCAACCTCGTGCATGTGGACCGCGCCATCTACGCCTACAAGCAATACGCCCCGCCCTACCGGGCCACGGGCCTGACCACCCTGGGAGTTCCCGGCGCGCTGTGACCGCCGGACACGTTTTTCGGACGCCAAACGAGAGGAGGATGGAGATGAGGAGAATCCTGGCCCTGCTGCCGGCTCTCGGCCTGATTTTGGCTGTCGCCGCCCCGGCCCCGGCCCAGCAGAACTTCCCGAAACCCAAGGAATACCGCATCGAACGCGGCATGCCCAAGCAGGCCGAGGCCTGCATCCAGTGCCACCGCCAGGAGACCCCCGGGCTCTTCGCGGACTGGGCCATGAGCCGCCACGCCTCGGCCAACATCACCTGCCTGGACTGCCACCAGGCCCAGGAGACGGACAAGGACGTGAGCAAGAGCCACGCCCAGTACTACGACCGCAAGGAGCTGCCCTTCGGCTCCAAGGAGTTCTTCATCCCGGTGACGGCCGTGGTTTCGCCCAAGGACTGCTCCCGCTGCCACCCGGACGAGTCCTCCCAGTACGCCAAGTCCAAGCACGCCAACACCATCGAGATCATGTGGAAGATCGACCCCTGGCTGAACAAGGGCATGAACTCCGATGACGAGCGCAAGGCGGGCTGCTACGTCTGCCACGGCACCATCGTGGCCTTCAACGACAAGGGCGAACTCGATCCGGCCACTTGGCCCAACGTGGGCGTGGGCCGCCTCAATCCCGACGGCAGCCTGGGCTCCTGCACCTCCTGCCACACCCGCCACCGCTTCTCGGTCATGGAGGCCCGCAAGCCCGAGGCCTGCGGCCAGTGCCACCTCGGCCCGGACCACCCGCAGATCGAGATCTTCATGGAGTCCAAGCACGGCGACATCTACACGGCCTTCGGCGACACCTACAACTGGAACACGGCGGGCGGGGCCTGGACTCCGGGCACGGACTACCGCGCCCCCACCTGCGCGGCCTGCCACATGTCCGGCTCCGGCAAGGTCAAGGGCTCCCACGACGTGACCGAGCGCCTGTCCTGGGAAACCCAGGCCCCGCTCACGGTCCGGCCCTCGGACTTCGCCGCCTTCCCGGCCAAGACCGACTGGAAGGCCGAGCGCGACAAGATGAAGGCCGTCTGTCTCCAATGCCACGCCAAGTCCTGGACCGACGGCCACTACACGGCCTTCGACAAGGTCGTGGAAACCTACAACGAGGTCTACTACAAGCCCGCCAAGGCCAAGATGGACGAGCTGGTCCAGAAGGGCCTGGTCAGCACGGAAAAGTACTTCGACGAGGAACTGGAGGTGGAGTTCTACGAGTTGTGGCACCATGAGGGCCGCCGCGCGCGCATGGGCGCAATGATGATGGCCCCGGACTACTCCTGGTGGCACGGCTTCTACGAGTGCAAGAAGCGCTTCAACAAGTTCATGGAGCTGGCCGACCACCTCATCCAGACCAACACCAAGGCCTATCGCTACCCGAACTATCCGGCGGCCACGGGGTCCACGGAAAAGCCCCCGCGGATCTTCAAGAAGTAATCCCCCTTCGGGGGTCCACGGAAAACCCAAAAGGCCGGGAAGAAATCCTTCCCGGCCTTTCGCCTTTCTGAAGCGGGGCGAAGCCCCCCCGGCTTCGCCGGACTACGGAAAACAGAAAGGCCGGAGAGGATCGCCTCTCCGGCCTTTTGTCTTTCTCAAGCGGGGCGAAGCCCCCCGGTCTTGCGCCTTTCTGAAACGAGGCGAAGCCTCACTTGCTGACGGGGTGGACGGAGTCCTGGACCCAGTAGAGCATGTCGAAGTTCTCCTCCAGTTCGGCGCGGAGTTTCTTCAGGCTCGACTTGTCCATGTCGCGGATGCGGATGAACACGTGGCGCATGCCCTTCTCCGGCGGCTCGGAGGCGGTCAGCATGCTCATGAGCCGCGCGCCGTGGTCCTTGAGGAAGTCCAGCACGGGCACCAGGCCGCCCGGGGTGTTGGGCAGGTTGAAGCCGATCTGCACGCCGCCCTCGAGCACGCCGGTGATGGAGATGAGCACCTTGAACACGTCCGTGTCGGTGATGATGCCCACGAGCTTGCCGTTCTCGTCGGTCACGGGCATCCCGCCGAAGCCGTGCTCCATCATCAGGGCCGCGGCCTTTTCGATGGTGTCCTCGGGGCCCAGGCAGATCGGGTTCTTGGTCATGATGTTGCCGATCTTCAGCTCGGACAGCAGGTAATACAACTCGTGCATGTCCAGGGTGGTGGCCTTGGACGGCGAGGCTTCCTTGATGTCCCGGTCCGAGACGATGCCGACCACCTTGCCCGCCTCGTCCACGATGGGGATGCGGTTGATGTTGTGGTCCTTCATCAACTTGGCGGCCTTCATCATGGACTTGTCCGGGGTCAGGGTGATGACTTCGGTGGTCATCCAGTTCTTCACGAGCATGTGGTGTTTCCTCCTCCCTGGCCCCAGGCCGTGAAGCCGGGGCGCGTTTCTTTCATGGATTTCAGATATAAACCAGAGAGGCCCGTTTGGCTAGTGGCGTCCGGCGGCCGGCCCGGCCCGCGCGGAACGCGCCTTCCGGTCCGAAAAAGCGAAGCGGCCCCCGGAAGCGCTGGGCTTCCAGGGAGCCGCTTCGAAAGCGGCGGAGATTTCGCCCGGCTACATGGGCACGACTTCCGGCGGGGAGGTGGGCTTCACGCCCGACCCCGTGGAAGCGGTCACGGCCGGGGAGATGATCCGGTCGTCCTGCTTGACCCGGCCGTAGGTGCGGGGGTGGTAGCCCTCCTCGGGCAGGTCCAGGGCCCGGCGCACGATCTCGCGGGCCGTGAGAACCCGATCCGGGTGCTCGAGCACGCAGACCTGATGGCCGCCCGCGAAGCTGTTCAGGCTCGTGACCCTGGCGGGGCCTTTGGCCCGCAGGACCACCCGGCCCTGGCCCAGGTAGTAGCCCTGGATTTCGCGGAGGGGACGGCGGGAGACGATGAGGGCGCCGACGGGGATGCTTTCCATTGGGGACTCCTGTTGTCTCGTCCTTCAAGGGGACGCCGTGGACAGGCGGGAAATGCGCCAAACAACACGCCTGAGCATGTTCTAAGGCATCCCCGGGATGCGCGCAAGGCCGGGCCCGGAAAAAGCGTCAGCTCTTGGCCAGGGGATCGGCGATCAGGCGCTGAACCCGCTCCAGGGTCAACCGATGCGCCTCCAGGGCCGGGGGCCCGGCCTGCTCCCGCACGGCGCCCAGGGCGCGTGCGGCCTCCTCGGCGCTGGGCGCGGCCTGACCGCGCTCGGTGAGGTTCGGGGTCTGGACCGGCGACGCGGGGGTGATGGTCATGCTCATGTTTTTCCGCCTCCTTGGCGCAAGAAAAATAAAGCAAGGACCATGCGCGAAACAAAAAACCGAATGATTCCGCCACGAACCCTCTCCCCTCCCCGGCAATTCCTTCCGGCTTCGCCGGATTTCAGAAAGGCGAAGAGGGGCGGCGGGAGGGCGGCCCCATGAGAAAGAATCCCGCCTTTCCGTAGACCGGCGAAGCCGGACCTCATTTCGTCAATGAAATCGCCCCGTGCGGACATTTGGCGGCGCAGACGCCGCAGCCGACGCATATGCCCTCATCGACGACGGCCGTGCCCCCGCGCAGGCTGATCGCGCCCAGGGGGCACAGGTCGACGCACGTTCCGCAGCCGTCGCAGGCCGCCGGATCGACCAGCGCATGCCCCCGGCCGCCGGGAGCGGCCTTGCCGGGACGCCGGGTTTGCGGGACGGCTCCGGGTTCCCCCGGGGAAGACGGCAGGCCCGCCCCGGACCCGTTCCCCCAGGCGGACGCCTGGCCCCGACCACCGCCCAGACCTCGACCTCCTCCCAGGCCCCGGCCGCCGCCCTTGCCGCAGCCGCCCCTGCCCGCTCCCGGACGTCGGGGCGAGGCCTCGATCCGGGGAAATCCCATGCTCATGCCTGCCTCCTGATGGCTGATGCGTCCGGACCCGGCCCGTCCCGTCTTGCGCAGCAAGGCGTGGGCCCCGAGCGGCAGTCCCGAGCGACCCGCGATGACGCCGCACTTCACCTTGAACAGAAAAAAGATCTCCCGCTCCGCATCGCACAGCGTTTCATAATTTCCCTGGCCCTTGGCCAGGACCATGTCGGCGGCGTCGAAGGCCTCCCGGAACGCCGCGCCGCATTCGCGCAGAACGGTTCCCGGCGCGTCCGACCCGTTGTCGATGACCCGCGCCAGGCCATTGAGACCGACCTCGCGGGCGTCGTGCAGCGTCGCGTCGTTGAGGATCGACGCGCCGCGCACCGCGACCGTCACCCGCTCCGGGCCCAGCCGTTCCACAAGCAGCCGGTCGAAGGCGATCTCCCCGGCGTTGTCCGCGAGGTAGAGGATCGAATCCGCCCGGGCCGCCGACTCGATGAAGGCATCCAGATCGCCGAGGCAGCCGGTCGAAAGCGACTGGCGGACCGCCTCCCTGGCCTCGGGCAGCCCGACCTCGGCGTTCACCCCCATGTCGAGCACGTTGCCCGCGATGGCCAGCAGGGCCGCGATCCGCACGGGATCGTCCGCCCGCTCCACCGTCTCCCGCAATTCCGCCGCCAGGGCGACGCCCAGGGCGTTCATCCGCTCCTTGGCCTCCCGGTAGGGGTCGGCCACCCCGGTCAGCTCGCGCAGTTTCCTGTGCATGAGCCGCACGAACTCCGGCGGCGTGGAGTCGAAGTCCGCCTCCGCCGCCGAGCGCAGGAAAAAGCGCACCATCCGCTCATGCAGCGCCGGATCGTCCGTGGCCAGCCGGACGCAGGCCAGAATGTTCCGCGCCAGGCACGGGATGCAGTCGATGGCCGTCCTCATGGCATTCACGCGCCTTGCTCTTCGCCGTCTCCAGCGTCCCCACCGTGCCTCCGGGCCTGGCGGACGAAATAGTCATTGGCCGCCGCGGCCAGGGTTCTGGCCGCCAGAAACGCGCAGTGCTCATGGTCGTCGGGGAGCTTGCCCGCGACGGCCAGGATGCTCTCCCCGGCGAAGTCCAGCAACTCCTCGGCGGATTTTCCCCTCGCCAGCTCCGCCGCGATGGCGCCGCAGATCACGCTGGGGCCGCAGCCGTCGGTCCAGAAGGCGGAATCCACCACCAGCCGGTCCACGATCTGCAACTGGATCCTCATGCCGTCGCCGCAGGTTCCCCGCAGCGAGGCCTCGCCGTCTGGATCGGGCAGCGTCCCGAAGGACGGGGGAGCCAGCCAGCGGTGATAGGCGTCTTCCCCCAGCGCCTGCCGAGCGTCCGCGAACGCGCTGTCCTGAATCTCGCGGGCAACGGCGTCCAAGTCCTTCTTCATAAACGGCTCCAGTGGATTCACCCCACGGTTTCGGGCTGGTACCCCTTCGGGAGGTGGGCCGTCCCCTTGACGCAGCGGACCCCGGCCTCCTCCGCCACGCGCCGCATCAGCGCGTCGAAATCGCCGCAGAAGCCGCCGCCGAACAGCCATTCCCCATCCGCCTTGCGCGCGAAGGCGCAGGTGCACCAATGGATGACCTCCGCGCCCTTGGACTTCAAAATCCGGGCAGCGTTCACGGCGTTGTCGCCCGGGCAGCGGCAGGTGAACAGCCCGACGAGTTCCGGGTCCGGCACGGAGGCGAACCCGTTGGTCGATGCCGCCAAGCTGACGAGGCAGCCGGTGAGCGGACACCGGGATTCATTCTTCTCGCAACGGATCAGGCCGATCTTCGTCATGAAACCCTCCTCGTCTTCGGCCGGCCCGCGCCACGCGGACCATTGCCGCCGAAGCAGTCTACAAGGGCAGCAAGACCGATGCCAGAATGGAAAGCATGGAATATCAGCATGTTGTCAAGAAATGGGGATCGGACAGGCTTGAAACGCGCCCCCTTTCCACCCGCCCTTCCGCCCGGGACTGGACCCTTCGCGCGGGCGGAACGCCGGAGCGGCGGTGGAACAAGGCGGCCGGAACATGCGCGCGACGGCTCCACCGGCGGCGCGGGGCCCAAAGAGCCGTTCATGGCGCGAAACACGCCCACATCGACGCCAAGGGATCAAAACGCGCCCATGCGGCGCTCCACGCGCCGGGGCGGCCCGGCTTCGCCGGATTTCAGAAAGACGAGGAGAGGCGACGGGAGGGCGGCCCCATGAGAAAGAATCCCGCCTTCCCGTAGACCGGCGAAGCCGGCCTAGGTTTTGCTGAGGACGTCGCGCAGGGTGTCGGCGAACTCGTCCAGTTCGAAGGGCTTGGCGATGTAGCCGTCCATGCCCGCCTCCAGGAAGGTCTCGCGGTCGCCCTTCATGGCGTGGGCGGTCATGGCGATGATGGGGATGCGGCGGTCCAGGATTCCGGCCTCCCCGGCGCGCACGGCGCGGGTCACTTCCAGGCCGTCCACGCCGGGCATCTGCACGTCCAGGAGCAGGAGGTCGAAGCGGTCCTGGGCCAGGATCTCCAGCGTCCGGCGGCCGTCCTCCGCGGCGGTCACGTTGTGCCCGAGCTTTTCCAGGACGCGGGTGACGAGGATGCGGTTGATGCGGCTGTCCTCGGCCACCAGGACATTGAGCCGCGCGCCGGGCAGACGGACGCGTTCGCGGCGGTCGCGCGCCAGTGATTCCTCCGGGCCGGGCAGGCGGACCTCGACGGTGACGCAGATCGTGGCGCCCTGCCCCGGTTCGCTGTCCACGGCGATGGAGCCGTGCATGAGCGTGACGATGCGCTTGACGATGCCCAGACCCAGACCGGTGCCCTGGTACTTGCGGCCGAAGGAGCCGTCGGCCTGGGTGAAGGGTTCGAAGATGTAGGCCGCCTGCTCCGGGTCGATGCCGATGCCCGAGTCCGAGACCATGAGCAGCAGACGGACGCGCTCCGGTCCGGGGCGCACGGGCAGGATCGAGAGGTCCGCGCGCACGAAGCCCCGATCCGTGAACTTCACGGCGTTGCCCAAGAGATTGAAGAGCACCTGGCGCAGGCGGCCCGGGTCGCCCACGAGGATTTCCGGCACGTCCGCGTCGACGTGCCAATCCAGGCGCAGGCCCTTGCTCCGGGCCTGGCCCAGGAAGGAGTCGGCCACCTGACGCAGGAGCATGGCGGGCTCGAAGGGCTCGGCGGCCAGGACCATCTTGCCCGCCTCCACGGCCGAAAGGTCGAGGATGTCGTTGATGACCGAGAGCAGGCTGCGCGCGGAAACCAGGGCGATGTCGGCGTACTCGGCCTGTTCGCCGGTGAGTTCGGAACGGCCGAGCAGTTGGAGCATGCCCATGACCGCGTTCAGCGGGGTGCGGATCTCGTGGCTCATGTTGGCCAGGAATTCGCTCTTGGCCCGGCTGGCGGACTCGGCGGCCAGGCGCGCGCCGCGCAGGCGCTCCTCGGTCTCGCGGCGGCGGGCCATTTCGGCCACCAGCTCGTCGTTGGTCTGAACCAGCTCCTCGTTGGTGGAGGACATTTCCTCGTTGGCGGCGGAAAGCTCCTCGTTCATGGCCGAGAGCTGTTCGTTCATGGCCGAAAGCTGTTCGTTGAGGGCCTGGCGCTCCCGTTCGGCCAGCTTGCGCTGGGTCACGTCCTCCACCGTGCCCTCGATGCGGATCATCCGGCCGTCGGCGTCGTAGACGGCCCGGGCGTTGACCGAACCCCAGAGCAGGCTGCCGTCCAGGCGGCGGTAGGCGATCTCCTGGCCCCGGATCTCGCCGCGCTCGCGGGCCAGGCCCAGCAGCCGTTCCCGGTCCTTGAGGTCCACGTAGTGGCGGACGGCGAAGTCCCGGCCCCGGGCCTCCATGTCCCGCGCGTCCTCGTAGCCGAACATCCGGGCCATGGCCGGATTGACCCTGATCGCCGCGCCTTGGACGTCGGTGAGATAGAACCCGTTGATGGCGTTCTCGAAGATGTCGCGGTAGCGCAGTTCGGCCCCGCGCGCGGCCAGATGCTCGGCCTTGAGGGAGCGCACGGTCTCGTTGAAGGCCCGGGCCAGGCCGCCCAGTTCGCCGGGCAGGCGCTCGTCCACGTGGGCGTCCAGGTCGCCCGCCCCCAGGGCCGCGAACCCGTCCTGAAGCCTGCGGATGGGCCGCAGAAGCAACATGCGGAAAAAGAGCAGGACGAAGACCGAGGCCACGGCCATGAAGGCCAGGGGGATCAGAAGCATCGGCATGCCGAGCTCGTCCACCGCGCTTTCGATGACGTTCCGGCTGTGGGCCACGGCGGCCTGTAACTCCTCTTCGGGAACGAACAGACAGAGGCTCCAGCCCGTGACCGCGATGGGATGATGGAAGGCGCTCCAGTTCCGGTCGCCCAGAACCAGGGTCAGGGAACCGCCCACGCCCCGGCGCACCTCCCGGGCCAGTCTCCGCGACTCGGGATTCTCCGCCCCGCCCAGATTGAGCCGCGAACGCCCGTCGCCCGGCAGACCCAGCCGGACCAGATCGCTGGGCCGCGCGGCCAGAATTTCACCGTCCGGGGTCACGAGAAGGGAGAACTCGCCCTCGAAACGGGTGCGCGTCACCGCCGGACCCAGGGATACGGGGGGGTGGGGGCCGCCGAAGACGCGTTCGCCGACGGCCGCCAGGGACAGGTCCATCCCGGCCACGCCGAGAAACGCCCCGGAAACGGAATACGCGGGCACGGCCACGCTGACCACGGGTTCTCCGCTGAGGCCGTCCTCGTAGACCGAGGTCCAGCGCGGACCTCGGCCGGGATCGCTCTCCGGCGCGGCCAGACGGAAGGCCGGACGGGCCAGGAGGTCGACATCCGCCTCGGGCAAGGATTCCCGGCCGGGATTGGGTGCGCGGCGGATGTAGCCGGACGCGCCCGCGAACCAGGCGCTCCGGCAGAGCGGATCGTTGCGTTGCAGGCCGTCCAGGGTCGGCCCCAGGTGCGCCAGGGCCGCGATCTCGATGTCGGCGCGGGCGGAAATCGGCCCGGCCCGGCGCAGGGCCTGGGTCAGGGCCCGGGAATCGTTGACCAGCCAGCCCCCGGGCCCCGGGGTCGGGACTTCCCGGGACGGGGCTTCGGCGGCGTGCAGTTCGGCGTATTCCAGGAGAAAGGCGACCTGGGCCGCGGCGGTCCGCACCTGGGACTCGAAGGAGCGGAACAGGGCGTCGAGGTGCCCGGCCTGGTCCTGGACCGAGCGGGCCAGGAGCTGGGCGGCCTGGGTCCTGACGGAACGCTCGTTCTCCTGGGAGACGGCGGTCTCCATGCGCAGGAGGCGCTGGCGCAGCACCACGCCGATACAGGCCATGGCCACGGCGAGGATGAGGACCAGGACGAGGGAGAACGTCAGGCCCAGACGGCGGCGGATCCAGTTGCGCACCAAAACTCCCAGGTTTGACGGGACGCCCCGGGGACTGCCCCGGGACTCGCCTCTTGCCTTATCAAAATGACGACCGCTTGCAAGGCCCGCCGAAACGGGATTCCGGGACGATTCCCGTCCCGGGCGCTTGACAGCCGAGGCCTGAACGATTTATGGGAAAACTGACATAATGATTGTCCCCCTCGCGCCGCCGGCCCCCCTTCACTCCGGCGACGCTTTCCGAGACGGCGGGAGCCATGACTGGCGGTTCCCGCCGTTTCCGTTTTCCGCCCCGGACCATTGACAGGCTCGCCGAATTGGGGAAGATCGCCCCAGAACCATGAAAACCATACTCGTGTGCGGCGACCCCGCCGCCGACTATTCCGCCGTGGAGCGCTGCTACGAGGACGAATGCCGCGTGGAGCGCTTCGCGTCCAAGGCTCCGTTCCAGAAGGCCCTGGCCGGGCACCCGGACCTGGCCTTCATCGACGTGCGCTTCCTGGGCGAGGGCCCGGGCCGGGGTTCGGAACGCCACTACGAGCGCGACCTCACGGCCTTCGCGGAGCTGGCCCCGCAGACCCCGGTGTTCGTGCTCTGCCAGCCGGAGCTGACCCGCGAGGCGGTCAAGGCCGTGAAGGCCGGGGCGGCCAACTATCTCATCCTGCCCCTGGACGCGACCGAGATCGCCTACGTCACCGAAAGCCTGGAGGAACTGAACCAGCTCCAGCACGAGCTGGACTACCTGCGCGGGCGGTTCTGGAAAAAAGACCCCGACGACGTGACCCAGACCAACTCCCCGGTCATGCGCGAGGTCTTCCGCAAGCTCCGGCGGGTGGCCCCCACGCGGACCACGGTGCTGCTCACCGGCGAGACCGGCGTGGGCAAGGGCACCATGGCCCGGCTGGTGCACCTGCACTCCAACCGCGCGGCCAAGCCGTTCATCGCGGTGCATTGCGGAGCCATCCCGGAAACGCTCATCGAGAGCGAGCTGTTCGGTCATGAGAAGGGGGCCTTCACCGGGGCCGTGCGCCAGAAGCTCGGCAAGTTCGAGATCGCCTCCGGCGGGACCATCTTCCTGGACGAGGTGGGCACCCTGCCGCCCTCCTCCCAGGTCAAGCTCCTGGGCGTGCTCCAGGACCGGAGCTTCCAGCGCGTGGGCGGCGAACGGGACATCGAGGCCAACGTGCGGATCATCGCGGCCACCAACGAGAACCTCAAGCAGCTCTGCCGCGCGGACAAGTTCCGCACGGACCTCTTCTACCGCCTGAACGTCTTCCCGGTGGAGCTGCCGCCGCTGCGCGAACGGGTGGAGGACATTCCGCTCATCGCGGCCGGAATCCTGGCCCGGATCAAGCGCACCGACCCCTCGGACATCCGAGGCTTCGCGCCCTCGGTTCTGGAGGCCTTCCGGCTCTATCCCTGGCCGGGCAACGTCCGTGAGCTGGAGAACGTCATCGAACGGGCCTACATCCTGGAGTCCTCGGACCTGCTGGGCCCCGAGAGCTTCCCGGCCGAGATGTTCGCCGAGGAGGCCGCCTCCACCCTGCTGCCCGTGGACCCCAGCCTGCCGCTCTCCGAGGCCCGGCGGCGCTACGTGGACGACATGGAGGAGCGCTACCTGCGCGAGGTGCTGACCCGGCACAAGGGCCGCATCGCGGACACGGCCAAGCACGCGGGCATCACCACCCGCCAGCTGCACAAGCTCATGACCCGCCACGGCCTGAAAAAGGAAAGCTTCAAAGGATCTTAATTGACACTAAAATAATGATTATAGACTATTGCCGCACATTAAACGGTTTTATTATTCCCCGCTTGCTCGCGCAACACGACTCATGATATGTGACAGCTTATGGCAACCATTCCTTACAGGTCGCCCCGCAAATTCAGACAAATTCAAAGGTTGCGTGGGACTCGAACAGGCGAGTTTATTTTTTTCACACGTAAAAAGCTTAAACGCAAATCCTTCACTAAAACCAATGAAAATGAAAGATACCTCACGACAAGGAAAGAACTCAACGATATAGAAACGAACCAATCAAATCTATTTGATAAATATCTACTAACTCTCTCTTCTTCGTTTTTAGCATTTTCATTAACTTTTTTTTGGAAGAAAGAAAATTTTGATATATTAGCTAATAAAGATTACTTCATTTCTTCTTCTTTATTTTTTATGTTCGCAGTATTATCTACATTGCTATCATTGTATGGATCGTTTTCATGTTGTGCAAAAAATAGAGCCGAGCTTGATTATTACTATCTAATAAAAAATGAAGTCATAGGAAAGTATTCATCACTGTGGCACTGTATTATACCAAGACTAAATACATTTTCTTTTTTATCATTTATAAGTGGCATTATTTCTCTAATTCTCTTTGCTGCAAGCAACTTATAACATAATAACACAAGAGAGGACAAAAATGGGAAAGGAGCCTTCCCCTCCGACTCCTCCGAAATCGCCTGGAGGACAAAGCCAGCCAACACCCTCCACGGGTAAAACACCTCCGCAACCCCCACTGCCTCCTGTGAGGAAACCAAAATGACAGTAAAAAAAAGCGGCAAAGTCTCGGACGGAACAAATCCTCCCCAGCCCCCAATCCGCCCTTCTGGCCGAGAAGGTACTCGTGGAATCACTCCACCGCAACCCAGCAGCAAATCAACAGATAAAAACAGCGCTAAAAAATAGCGAAAAAAGACGATTGCAACTCAACCTGTGTGCGAAAAAGAAGGCCGGACCCCTCGCGGAGTCCGGCCTTCTTTATATGCTTATCGGGAGCCACCCAGCCTTTCCGTAAACCCCCGGGGGGGAGCCTCCCGGCCTTTCTATAAACCCCCGAAGGGGGCCGAAGGGGGGCTACATGGGCTGGAGGGTGCCCTTGACGGGCCGGTGTTCGGCGGCGCGGGCGGCGCGGGCGGCGCGGAGGTCTTCCTCGGCCAGCCGCAGGGCCTCGGCCAGGGCCGGTTCGTGCTCGGTGTACATGCAGTCCTCGGGCAGCAGGGCGCCAAAGCCCAGCTCCAGGAGGCGTTTGCGATGCTGGTCGGTCACGGCCAGGAGCACGGCCACATGGGCGTCGCGCATGCGTTCGACCATCTCGCCCAGGGCGAAGATGGCCGAGAGGTCCATGAAGGGCACCTTGAGACAGTTGATGACCAGGACCCGGGTTCCGGCCAGCTTGGCCACGGCGTCCTGCATGGAGGCCGAGGTGCCGAAGAAGAAGGGCCCGCTGACCGTGACCACGCGCACGGCGAAGTCCGTGACGGCCTGGAGCCCGCGCTCCTCGGAGAGCCTGCCGTTGAACTCCTCCTCGCCCTGGATGTCGATGCTCGACTGGCGGGTGATGCGGTAGGTCAGGAGCAGGGAGGCCAGGGTCACGCCCGCGGCCACGGCCACGATGAGGTCCACGAAGACGGTGATGGCGAAGACCGTGACCATGACGGCCAGGTCCTGGCGCGGGGCGCGGCGCAGGATGCCGAGCATGCGGTAGTCCAGGATGTCCACGCCGACCTTGACCAGGATGCCCGCCAGCACGGGCATGGGGATGCGCGAGGCCAGGGGGCCGAGGCCCAGGAGCACGGCCAGCAGGAGCACGGCGTGGACGGCTCCGGCCAAGCGGGTGGTGCCGCCGGCCTTGATGTTCACCACGGTGCGCATGGTCGCGCCGGCGCCGGGGATGCCGCCGACCAGGCCGCAGAGCATATTGCCCAGGCCCTGGCCCAGGAGTTCGCGGTTGGGGTTGTGGCGCTCCTTGGTCATGGAGTCGGCCACCAGGGAGGTCAACAGGGTGTCCATGGTGCCGAGCACGGCCAGGGCCAGGGCGTAGCCCAAAATCTCGCGCAGCCTGCCGGGGTTGAAGGCGGGCAGATGCAGCTCGGGCAGGCCTTGGGGAATCGCGCCGATGGTGGCCACGTCCAGGCCCAGGATGACGGAGACGAGGGTGCCCGCGATGAGCGCGATGAGCGGCGAGGGCAGGACGCGGGAGATGCGCGCCGGGGTGAGAAAGACGATGGACATGGCCAGGGCGCCCAGGAACAGGCTGGACAGGCTCGTTTGGGCCAGGGCCGGGCCAAGGGTCAGGACGCTCTGCAGGGGCGAGGACACGGAGTGCGCGCCCAGGAGCGGGTGGATCTGGAGCAGGATGATGATGACCCCGATGCCGCTCATGAAGCCGGAAATGACCGGATAGGGGATGAAGCGCACGAAGCGGCCCACGCGGATGACGCCCAGGACCATCTGAAGGACGCCGGAGAGGGCCACGGCCATCATGACCGAGGGCAGATCGCCCTGGAAGGCCACCAGGGCGGCGGCCATGACCACGGTCATGGGGCCGGTGGGGCCGGAAATCTGGGTGGGCGTGCCGCCGAACACGGCGGCGAAGAATCCGAGAACCATGGCCCCGTAGAGGCCCGCGGCGGCTCCAGCGCCGCTCGCCACACCAAAGGCCAGGGCCAGGGGCAGGGCGACGATGCCCGCGGTGACGCCGCCGAAAAGATCGCCGCGCAGCCGCGCGGCCAAGCCGGATTGCATAAGGCGAACTCCCTCGCCGCCAGGGCGGCGCATCAATATGGTTTCACGCGCCCGGAACGCGGGCGCAAAACCCGTCCGGCATATGCCCGCCGCATGGTTTCGTCCAGCCTGATGCAAATCTTTCGAAAAGCTCCGTCCACCAAGGGTCGCCGAGGATCATTCGGATTAATTCGGAACTTGTTGTTCCGATAGGTGCATGAGCGGAACAAACAATTCCGATTTTTCTCTAGACTGTCTTTAATCTACGATTCCCCTTGGTTTTTTCCGTCCATCACCCCCTGCGAACTTGCCCAATCCCGGGCTCCGGCATTGATCCCTCGATCGATCGGAACAAAGAGTTCCGTTCCCGGCGAAACAATCGAGATGAAATCTTCAATTTTTTCATGTCGATATATATTGGTCCCCATCTTGCTATCGGCCGCGCATTGAGGGACGGGCCCCACGGCTCGCCCGAACCCCTTCCGGGGAGGCTTCATGCACAAGCGCGCGGGTTCCGCCACGGTCCTGACCGGCATCCTCCATCCCAGCGCCTGGGATGCGCGGGGCGCGGCCACGGCCCTGACCCTGGCCACGGACACCGAGGAGGAGTTCCTGCTCCGGGGGCCCAGCCCCAGGAGCCTGCGCGGACTCATGGGCGAAGAGGTGGCCGTGCGGGGAGTCGTGCGCCACGCCCCGGAGGGAGACGCCGTGGATGTGCTGGACATCCGGCGCGTGGAAGAAGATAGTGCGCCCGTTTCTTCGGACGATGGTTATTCAGCCGCCTTGGAGGAGGTCTTCTGAAATGGTCCCGGGTTCCGTCCGTCTCGCCTGCGCCGCCGCGGCCCTGATCCTGTTCTGCTGCGCCGCGGCCTCGGCCGCGCAGCAGGCCGCGCCCCCGCGCGAGGCCGTGAGCATCTCCGGTCTCATCGTGGTGGACGACGACGGCTCGGTCATCATCCAGGACGACTCCGGCGTGGACTACGTGGTCCAGGCCCCGGACCTCTCCACCTACTCCGGCGAGGGCATCGTCGGCGAGGGCGAGACCTGGACCGACGAGAACGGCGACCAGGCCCTCTCCCTGTCGACCTACGAAATCATCGACATCGTCATCACTCCCCAGGAGGAACAGTCCTCCCCGGAGAAAACCGCACCCGCGCGCCCCACCTCGGCGCGCGCGGAGATCGCGGCCTGACCACCAACATCATGCGCGCGGAAGCCCCGCGAAGGAGAATGGTCATGAAAGAATGCCTCGACCTCACGGCCAACGAGCCTCCCGACCCCTCGGGGGTCCTGTCCCTGACGGCGGAAGCCTACTCCGCCGGACACGCCCCCCTGGCTTACGCCCCGACCCTCCGCCCGACCCAGCGGGCCAGGACCATCCATCTGCCCGACGTGCACATCAACGCCCGCACGCGGGACTTCCACCAGAGATTTTTCCCCCAGGCCTCGCTCAAGGACTGGAACGACTGGCGCTGGCAGCTGAAGAACCGCTTCGCCACCCTGCCGGACATCGCCCGCGTCCTGGACCTCTCCGACGACGAGCGCCGGGCCATGATGCTCCCGGCCCACGCCCGGCTGTCCTTCGCCGTGACGCCCTACTACGCCTCCCTGCTGGACCCCGGGAACCCGGCCCAGCCCGTGCGCCGCTGCGTCATTCCGAGCATGGCCGAGACCCTTCCCGCCCCCGGCGAGGCCGACGACCCCCTGGGCGAGGACGCCCACATGCCCGTTCCCGGGCTCGTGCACCGCTATCCCGACCGCGTGCTTTTCCTGGTCACGGACTTCTGCTCCACCTACTGCCGCTACTGCACCCGCTCACGCGCCGTGGGCGGGCACAAGGCCGCGCACGTCTTCAAGAAACGCTGGGAAAAGGCCCTGGCCTACATCGCCGCCACCCCCCAGGTGCGCGACGTGCTCCTCTCCGGCGGCGACGCCCTGACCCTCTCCGACGAGGCCATCGACTGGCTTCTCGGGCAACTGCGCTCCATCCCCCACGTGGAGTTCGTGCGCATGGGCTCCAAGGTTCCGGCCGTGCTGCCCCAGCGCGTGACCAAGAGCCTGACCCGCGTGCTCAAGCGCCACCACCCTCTGTGGGTCAGCCTGCACTTCGCCCACCCCGACGAGCTCACCCCCGAGACCGTCCGGGCCTGCGAGATGCTCGCCGACGCGGGCGTGCCCCTGGGCTCCCAGACCGTGCTCCTCAAGGGCGTCAACGACGACCCCGCGACCATGACCGCCCTGTTCCACGGCCTGCTCAAGGCCCGCGTGCGGCCCTATTACCTCTATCAGTGCGACCCCATCTCCGGCTCCGGCCACTTCCGCACCCCCGTGAAGGCCGGCATCGACATCATCCGGGCCCTGCGCGGCCACACCACCGGCTACGCCGTGCCCCACTACGTCATCGACGCCCCCGGCGGCGGCGGCAAGATCCCGATCTGCCCGGAGTACGTCCAGGGGCACGACGGCACGGACCTCGTGCTGACCAACTACGAAGGCAAGACCTTCCGCTACCCCGACACCGCCGGATGCGAGACCGCTGAATGAAGATCGGCCTGACCTACGACCTGCAGGACTGGTATCTGGCCCGGGGCTACACCCTGGAGGAGACCGCCGAGTTCGACCGCGTGGACACCATCGAGGGCATCGAGTCCGCCCTGGCCTCCCTGGGGCACGAGACCGAGCGCGTGGGCAACGCCTTCGAACTGGTGGAGGCCCTGGCCGCCGGACGCCGCTGGGACATGGTCTTCAACATCGCCGAAGGCCTGCGCGGCCCCGGCCGCGAGGCCCTGGTCCCGGCCCTGCTGGACGCCTACCGCATCCCCTACACCTTCTCCGACCCCCTGGTCCTGGCCCTGACCCTGGACAAGGCCGCCTGCAAGCGCGTGGTCCGCGACCTCGGCCTGCCCACCCCGGACTTCGCCGTGGTCCGCGAACCCGCCGACCTCGCCGCCGTGCGTCTGCCCTTCCCGCTCTTCGCCAAGCCCTGCACCGAAGGCACCGGCAAGGGCATCAGCGGAGCCTCCCGGGTCGAGACCCCCGAGGCCCTGCGCGAAATCTGCCTCGACCTCCTGTCCCGCTTCCGCCAGCCCGTCCTGGTGGAAACCTACCTGCCCGGCCGCGAGTTCACCGTGGGTCTGGCCGGGACCGGCTCCCGCGCCCGTTCCCTGGGCTGCATGGAGGTGGTCTTCCTGGAGCGCGCCGAGGCCGGGGCCTACACCTATCTGAACAAGAAGGACTTCGAGAACCGCGTGGAGTACCGCCCGGCCCGCTGCGCCGACGCCCGCGCCGCCGAGGAGCTGGCCCTGGCCGCCTGGCGCGGACTGGGCTGCCGCGACGCCGGACGCATCGACATCCGCCTGGACGCCGACGGCCGCCCGAGCTTCATCGAGGTCAACCCCCTGGCCGGGATCAACCCGATCATCTCCGACCTGGTCATCCTCTGCGGCATGAACACCATCTCCTACCAGGATCTCATCGGCATGATCATGGACTCGGCCCGGGAACGCCTCGCCGGGAGCCCGGCTTGCTGATCGTCGTCCTGCGCGACCGGCTCGCCCCGGACGCGCCCGCCGACGAGGCCGACAACCTGATCCAGGCCCGGGCCGTCGGCCAGGCCCTGGAAGCCCTGGGCCACCGCGTCCGCGACCTGGAATGCGGCCTGGACCTCGGCCGCGTCGCCGCCGCCCTGGCCGCCGAGCCCCCGGACGCCGTCTTCAACCTCGTGGAGGCCCTGGACGGCCGCGACACCCTGGCCCCGGCGGTCCCGGCCCTGCTCGACTCCCTGGGTCTGCCGCACACCGGCTCCGGCGCGCTCCCCCTGGCCGCCGCCGCCGACAAGCTCCGCGCCAAGCTCCTCCTGCGCCGCCTCGGCCTGCCCACCCCGGACTGGTTCGAGCGCGCCGACCTCGCCGACCCGGCCGCCGCGCCCTCCGGTCCCTTCCTGCTCAAGCCCCGCCTGGAGCACGGCTCCGTGGGCATCGAGGAATCCGACCTGCTCCCGGCTCCGGATCGCGCCGCCCTGGACCGCGCCCTGGCCGCCAAGGAAGACGCCCTAGGCCAGCCCTGCATCGCCGAGGCCTATCTCCCGGGCCGCGAGTTCAACGTCGCCGTGCTCGACGGCCCCCGCGGCCCCGAAGTCCTGCCCCCGGCCGAGATGCTCTTCACCGGCTACGGCCCGGACAAGCCCAAGGTTCTCGGCTGGCGCGCCAAGTGGGACGAGGCGAGCTTCGAGCACGGCCACACCGAACGCACCTTCGATCTGCCGCCCGCCGACGCCCCCCTCGCGGAACGCCTGCGCGCCCTGGCCCTGGCCTGCTTCCAGGCCCTGGACATGGCCGGGTACGCCCGCGTGGACTTCCGCCTGGACCACCTCGGCGCGCCCCAGGTCATCGACCTGAACCCCAACCCCTGCATCGCCCCGGACGCCGGATTCCCGGCCGCCGCCGCCCGCGCCGGTCTGTCCTACCGGGACATGATCGCCCGCGTCCTGGCCGCAGCCCTCCCCGCCCGGTCCCCGGAGACCGTCCCATGACCACCCCCGACATCTTCCGCGACGAGGTCTTCCCCGAGGACGTGGAGGCCATCCGCGCCCTGGTCCGCTCCACCGGCTTCTTCACCGAGGCGGAGTGCGTCATGGCCGGAGACCTGGCCGCCGAACGCCTGGAAAAAGGCCTCGACGCCTCCGGCTACCACTTCCTCTTCCTCGGCCCGGCCGGAGCCTTCCAGGCCTATTCCTGCTTCGGCCCCGTCTGCTGCGCCCAGGGCAGCTTCGACTTCTACTGGCTGGCCGTCCTGGGCGGCCTGCGCGGCAAGGGCGTCGGAACCCGCATGCTCGCCGCCACCGAGGCCGCCATGAAGGCCCTCGGCTGCCGCAAGGTCTGGATCGAAACCTCCACCCAGCCCCTCTACACCCCCACCCGCGCCTTCTACCTCGCCCGGGGCTACCGCCTCGAAGCCACCCTCGAAGACTTCTACGCCCCCGGCGACGGCAAGGCCGTTTTCTCGAAAGTCCTGTGAGCCGAACCGGGGGGCGGCGCCCCCCTGGACCCGGCAATAGTTTCGCCGATTGACCGGCCGTGCGCTGCGCGCTCGTCCAGCCAATCGCCGAAACGGTCGGCCCGAAAAAACTTGTGACAGGCCCTTCGTGTCGCGGCTTTTCCGGCGGGCTTCGCCGCCGGAAAAGCCGCGACACTGAAAGGTCCAGGGCCGAGCCCTGGCGGGGTGCGGGGCGGAGCCCCGGCCCGCTATCCCCTGCCCAGTCCCTGGTCGATGGTGCGGCGGAGGTCGTCGAGGTTGACGGGTTTGGTGAGGATTCCGGCGGGGCGGGTGTCCTGGGCGCGGCGCATGGTTTCGGGGTCGGTGTAGGCGGTGCAGTAGACGACCGGAACCGGGAGGACGGCGCGCAGGCGGCGGGCGGTCTCTATGCCGTCGAGGTCTCCGGCGAGCATGATGTCCATGAGCACGAGGTCGGGACGGATGGCGGGGGCGTCGGCCAGGGCCTGTTCGCCCGTGGCCAGGCTGGCGGCCACCTGGTAGCCGAGTCGCTGGAGAAAGAGCTTCATTTCCAGGGCGATGATCCGTTCGTCCTCCACGAGCAGGATGCGGGCGGCGGTGTTCATGGCTTCTTCTCCGGGAAAAGGACGCGGAAGGAGCAGCCCGGCCCGGGTTCCAGGTCCACCCGGCCCTGGAGCTGTTCGGCCAGGTGGGTGACGAGCTGCATGCCGAGGGTTTCGGTGTTGCGGAAGTCCAGGCCGGGGGGGAATCCGGGGCCGTCGTCGGCCACGCGCAGGAGCACCTGGCCTTCGGCGGCGCGGCACTGGACCAGGAGGCGGCCTTCGGAGCGGTCCCTGAGGCCGTGCTTGAGGGCGTTGGTCACGAGTTCGTTGACCATGAGGCCGCAGGGGATGGCGGCGTCCACGTTGAGGCGGATGGACTCCACCTCCAGGACGAGGTTCACGCGGCGGTTGCCGGAGAGCCCGGCCACGAGGCGGTGGACGAGCTTTTCCAGATACGCGCCGAGATCAACGCGGGCGAGGTCCGAGGAGCGGTAGAGTTCCTCGTGGACCAGGGCCATGGAGGCGATGCGGTTCTTGCCCTCCTCGAACAGGGCCAGGACTTCGGGGTCGGTGACGGCCCCGGCCTGAAGCCCGAGAAGGCTGGAGACCACCTGGAGGTTGTTCTTGACCCGGTGGTGGATCTCCTTGAGCAGAACCTCCTTCTCGCGCAGGGAGGCGCGCAGGTGTTCCTCGACCTCCCGGCGCAGGGCGGCCTCGCTCATGAGCCGGTCGTTGGTGGCGGCCATCTCCTCGTTGAGCGCGGCCAGTTCCTCGTTGGCGGCGGCCATCTGCTGGTTGGCGGCGGCCAGCTGTTCGGCGGCCAGCCTGCGCTCGTTGATGTCCTGGAGCGAGCCCGCCATGCGCCGGGGCTTGCCCGAGGAGTCGAAGAGGGCCTGGCCCCGGGCCAGGAACCAGCGGTATTCGCCGCCCTTGCAGGCGGTGCGATATTCCACGGAATAGGGGTCGCGGCGCTCCAGGTGGCGGCGCAGGGCCTCCTGGACCCGTTCGCGGTCCCCGGGATGCAGGAGCAGGTTGAAGGTCTCCATGGACGCGGGCAGCTCGTCCGGGGCGTAGCCCAGGAGTTCATAGAGCCGGGGTGACCACCAGAGGTCGTCGCGGCTCATGTCCGGCCAGTCCCAGATGCCGTCGCTGCTTCCGGCCACGGCCAGTCCGAAGCGTTCCTCGCTGGCGCGCAGGGCCTCGCGGGCGGCCACCTGCTCGTCGCGGTCCTCGTAGAGGGCCACGACCTCTCCGCCGGGCAGGGGGTAGACGTAGTTCTCGCGCCAGCCCTGGATGCGTTCGTCTCGGTAGAGGGCCAGGGGCAGGCGCTCGGGTTCGCCCGAGGCCAGAACCCGACGCAGCATGTCGGTAAGGCCGAAGTCGTCGGCTCCGGGAAAGACCTCGGAGAGCCTGCGGCCCAGAACCTGGGTGCGGTCGATGTGTTCCATGCGCTCGGCGGCCCGGTTGAAGCCGGTGATGACGAAGTCCCGGCCGTCGTCCACGGCCCGGAACACGGCCACGCCGCTGGCCATGTTCTCCAGGATGTTTTCCAGACGGCGGCGCACGGCCCCCACCTCGCGCTCGGCCCGGCCGCGAAGTTCCACCTCGGCCCGCAGTTCCTCGTTGATGGCCAGCAGCTCCTCGTTCAGGGCCGAGAGTTCCTCGTTGGCCTCGCGCATCCGCAGGGCGGCCTCGCGCTCGCCGGTGACGTCCCGGGCCACGGCATAGGCCACGCCGCGCTCGGGGTCCGGCAGGGCGTTCCAGGACAACCAGCGCCACTGTCCGTCCTTGGCGCGCCAGCGGTTGACGAAGCTCTGCACGGCCACGCCTCCGACAGCGCCGCCGTGGGCGGCCACGGTGTCCTCCAGGTCGTCGGGATGCACGAATCCGCGCCAGTCGCGGCCGAGGATCTCCTCGGGGGCGTAGCCCAGAACCCGGGTCCAGGAGGCGTTGATCTGGCGGAAACGGCCATCGGCGAGATTCGTGACGCCCACCAGGTCCAGGGTCAGGGAAAAGAAGCGTTCCTGCTCGGAACGCAGGCGGTCGCGTTCGGAGAGGTCGCGGACCATGGCCAGAAAGCGCGTCCCGCCGTTGCTGTCGAAGGACGCGCCGCCGACCTCCACGGGAAATGAGGAGCCGTCCCGGCGCAAGGCCCGGGCCTCGACGCGGAATTCGCCGCCGACGGCCACAGTGCGCGCGAACTCCTGGAACTGGCGGAGAAAGGCCGGATGCACCAGATCGCGGGCGGTGAGGCCGTTCAGCCCGCCGGGGCTGGAGCCGTGCATGGCGCAGGCCGCCGGGTTGGCGTCGAGGACCAGACCGGCGGCGTCGAAGAGCACCAGCCCGTCCAAGGTGGAATTGAAGATGCGGCGGTAGCGGTTCTCCCCGGCCCGAACCTGATCCTCGGCCAGGGTCTTGGCCCGGCGCAGCAGGTCGTGGCGGCGCAGCAGGAGGTAGGTCAGGACCGTGAGCAGGAACACGAAGACCGCGCCGGTCCAGCGGAACAGCGCCAGCGTTCCGGCGATGCGTCCCTCCCAGCCCAAGGCCGGAGCGGCCAGCAGCTCCCAGCTCCCCTCGGGCAGGGGCACGTTCACGGAGAGCGGGGCCATGGCCCGAATTTCCTTCAGGCCGTGGAAGATGTTTCCGTCCCGGGCCAGGGCGAAGACCAGATCCTCGCGGGCGGGAAGGGGCGTGCTCCGCACCAGGGCGTCCACGTCCAGGGCCGCCGCGGCGAAGCCCCAGAACGTTCCGTCATCCAGGAACACGGCCTTGCGTAGGACGAGGCCCAGACCGCCCTGGCGCAGTTCGTAGGGCCCGCCCAGGGTGACCTCTCGGGTGAGCAGGGTCCGTTGCGCGTCCGCGCTGGTTCCGGGGTCGCGCAGCAGGTCGTGCCCCAGGGCGGCCTCGTTGCCCTTCAGGGGCGAAACCATGCCCACCACGCCGCCCGGGGCGAGGGCCAGGACGCGCACATCCTTGAATCCATAGGGCAAGGCCTCGGCGATGTCCCGGAAACGTTCCGCCAGGCGCTCGGGCGTGGCGGCGTCATGCCGCACGAAGCTCTCCAGCACGAACAACATGCCCACGCGCACGGCCACGGTGTCGGACACAACGCGGGCCGGGGCCAGAATGCTGTCCCGCACCTCCCGCCGCTCTTCCTCCAGGCGTTCGGCCTCGTAAGGCCGCGACAGGACGAAGAGCATCAGGAACAAACCGAGACACGCGGCCAGGGCGCCGAGAACGGCTGTTCTCCGATGCGGCGCGGTTCCCGCCGTCGGCTGGGTGCGGCTGGTCTGCATGACTGTTCCTCGGGTTGCGCGGGAAGCCCAAAATATAAGATTGCCGAATCACGACGCCGTGTCAACGGGGCCGGCCGAACACTTCGACAACTCGCTCGCGGAGTGGGCGCACGCTCCCGTGCGGCGCCCGGAATTCCAGATACGGCGCGGACTCCACGCATTTTCAAAAAAAGATGTTCACTCTCCACAAGTTGATGTATATTCTGAATAAACGGCGGACTGTCCGCTGAGCGGGGATGTTGAAGGGTCCCGACCGAGGCCGTCGTGACGAGAGATTACGCAAGACCTATGGGGGAAACACTTTTCCGTTGAAGGGGGACGCCATGTTCAAGAAGAGCATCAGTTCGGTGTTGATCGCCTCCGTGGCCCTGGCCGTGATCCTGGCCGTCTCGGCCATCGTGGCCTATGTCTCGAACTCCACCAATGGTCTCGCCCTGGACCTGAACAAGCAGGCCATGCAGCAAATGACCGTCACCACCAACCGGGCCCTGGACGCCTACATGAACGGCGCCAAGACCATGGTGGAGACCCTGGCCGCGCAGCAGGCCGTGCTGGAGGCGTTCGGAGGCGACCCGACCCGGGCCAAGGAACGGCTCAGGAACTACATTTCGGTGAACAAGGACTACTGGGCCATCCTGATCTTCGACGCCAAGGGCAACATCCTGGCAGGCTACAACGCCAAGGGCGAGGACATGGCGGGCCAGAGCCGCGCCGAGCGGGACTACGTCAAGGCCATCGTCTCGGGCCAGGACTTCTTCATCGCCAAGGAAGTCCTCAGCGCCAAGAGCGGCGACGGCGACATCATGGTCTTCACCATGGCCAAGGGCGTGAAGGACGCGAGCGGCAGGGTGCTGGGCGGCGTGGGCGCCTTTCCCAAGTGGGAGACGTTCACCTCGACCTTCATCGATCCGCCCCGCTTCGGCGAACGCGGCTACGGCTTCATGGTCGACGCCCAGGGGCGGATGATCGCCCACGCCGTGGACAAGTCCACCCTGCTCAAGAATTTCTCCGATCAGGAGTTCATCAAGAAGGCCCTGGAGATCAAGAACGGCGAACTGTTCTACGACTGGAAGGGCGAACGGAAGTACATGGTGGTCTCCACCGACCAGGATACGGGTTGGTCCATCTGCATGAGCGCCTACGTCTCCGAACTCACCGAGACCGCCACGGCCCAGCGCAACATGCTCATGGGCATCGGCGCGGCCTCGGTGCTCATCCTGGTGGGGGCCATCTTCCTCATCATCAGCCGCCTGGTGGTCCGGCCGATCCAGGACATCGAGACCTTCACCGCGGCCATCGCCAAGGGCGACTTCAAGGCCGTGCTGCGCACGGGCTTCCGCTTCGAGCTGCTGAGCCTGTCCGAGAACATCCGCGGCATGGTGGCGGAACTCAAGAACAAGCTCGGCTTCGCCCAGGGCGTGCTGGACGGCTTCGTCCTGCCCTGCGCCGTGGTGGACGTGAACAACCGCATGTCCTTCATCAACCCGCACATGATGCGGGCCATCGAGCGTGACGGCGCGCCCGCCTCCCACTACGGCGAAACCTCGGGGCAGCTCTACTACGGCCAGGCCGACCACGACACCATCTCGGCCAAGGCCCTGCGCGAAAAGCGCATGCTCCAGGACGAGGTGGACTACAAGACCGCAAGGGGCAACCAGAAGATCTTCGACGTCACCGCAACCCCCATCAATGACCTGGACGGCAACCTCATCGGCGTGCTGAACGTCTGGTTCGAGCTGACCGAGATCCGCGAACAGCAGAAGAAGATCGCCGCGCAGAACGAAAAGATCGCCAAGGCCGCCGCCGCCGCGGACGCCGTCTCCAACCAGGTGGCCTCGGCCTCCGAGGAGCTGTCGGCCCAGATCGAGCAGTCCAGCCGGGGCTCCGAGGAACAGCGCAACCGCACCGGCGAGGCCGCCACGGCCATGGAGGAGATGAACGCCACGGTCATGGAGGTGGCCAAGAGCGCCTCGGCCGCGGCCGAACTGGCGGACAAGACCAAGGCCAAGGCCCAGGAGGGCGAGCGGCTGGTGGACGACGTGGTGGCCACCATCACGCGCATCAACGAGCAGTCCGAGGTGCTCAAGGCCGACATGACCGAGCTGGGCAAGCAGGCCGAAGGCATCGGCCAGATCATGAACGTCATCGCCGACATCGCGGACCAGACCAACCTCCTGGCGCTCAACGCCGCCATCGAGGCCGCCCGCGCGGGCGAGGCGGGACGAGGCTTCGCGGTCGTGGCCGACGAGGTGCGCAAGCTGGCCGAGAAGACCATGAGCGCCACCAACGAGGTCGGGGCCTACATCCAGGCCGTGCAGGAAAGCGCGCGCAAGAACATCAGGAACACCGAGTCCACGGCCCAGGCCATCACCGCCAGCACCCAGACCGCCGGGAAGTCCGGCGAGGCGCTGCGCGAGATCGTGGACATGGTCGAGCGCACCGCCGACCAGGTGCGCGGCATCGCCACCGCCTCCGAGGAGCAATCCTCGGCCAGCGAGGAGATCAGCCGGACCACCGAGGACATCAACCGCATAGCGGCCGAGACCGCCGAGGCCATGAACCAGTCCGCCCAGGCGGTGTCCGACCTGTCCCGACTGGCCCAGGACCTGAAGAGCATCATCACCGACATGCAGGACTGAGCCCCTTCGGGGCCTTTCATGAAGACGAAAAGGCGGGAGGCGACTCCCGCCTTTTTCTTCGGCCTTGCCGGAAAGATTCCTTTCGGGGGCATGGAAGGCGACGCGACGCGCCTTTTCGCCTTCTATTGCTGGGCGGAGCCCTCTCCAAGGACGGCTTTGATGTCCTGGATGTAGCGCTCGATGTCCCGGGCGGCCTCCTCGGGGATCTCCCGGAACAGGAGCCCCAGGGTCAGGCGCTGGCCGTCCTGGCGGAGGGCCCGCACGTCGGCGGGGATGCGCAGTTCCATGGAGCAGCCGAAGAAGGAGGTCGCCACGGTCAGGGTTTCGCCCACGACCGGAGCCGGGTCCGGAACGGAGAGGCCGGAGACGAAGCGGCAGCCGCTCTTGGACACGTTCAGCAGCATGCCCTGGCAGGCTTCGCCCTGGGTGCGCTCCAGGCCGGCGCGCACGAAGCAGTTCACCCGGTCCTCCTTGCGCAGGCTCAACGTCTCCACCTTCCCGGGATAGCGCGCGAAGAGCAGGCGTTCGGGCCGGAAAAGCACCGAGTCCACCACGGAGTGGAAGCCGTAGAGCGTGCCGTCGGGGTGCAGATAGCGCAGGATCAGGCCCCGGTCCTGGTAGAGCTGATCGCGGATCTCGGGCCGGGCGGGAAAGGTCGTGAGCACGAAGCGGTCCTGGTCCCAGCCCACCACCTTGGCCTTGAAGCTGCGGCGCAGGCCCTCGATCTCCACCAGCACCGCCCCGCCCACGGTCAGGTCCAGGCGCGGCGCGGGTCGTGAGTCCTCGTGATTCGCGGCCGCCGGAGTCCCGGCCTCCGGAGTTTCGGCGCTCGGGGTTTCAGCGGCTTGCGTGGCGGTCCCGGCGGGAATCTTGTCCTCGGGCATGGGATCTCCTCGGCTCAGGGGGTGAGCAGCACCTTCATGGCCCCGGGCCGGGAAGCGGCGGCCAGGGCCTGTTCGTGCTCCTCGAAGGAAAAACGGGCCTCGATGAGCGGCCGGGGGTCCAGGCCTCCGGCCAGACGCTCCAGCGCCAGGGACTGGTCCCCGCAACGCGAGCCCATGAGCGTGATCTCGTCCACCACCAGCCTGGCCAGGTCCAGACGCGACGGGTTGCGCGAGGTGGTCTTGGCCACCACGATCCCCTCGGGTCGGACCAACGCCAGGGCCGTGTCCAGGCCGTCCTCTCGTCCCGTGGCCTCGATGACCACGTCGAAGAGGCCGAGGATTTCGCGGGCACGGGCCGGGGGCGTCCCGGCGGGCAGGAGCGCGGTGCGCGCGCCCCGGGCCAGGGCCAGTTTGGCCTCGTGGCGCCCGGCCAGGGTCAGGTCCGGACAGTCCGGGGCCAGGCCCAGGGCGGTCAGGATGCCGAGCTTGCCGTCGCCCAGGACCAGAACCCGGCGGCCGGAGAGATCCACCTGCCGCCCGGGCTCCAGGGCCGCGGCCAGGGGTTCGGCGAACACGGCGCAGTCCTCGGGCAGGCCCTCGGGCACGGCCAGGAGGTTACGCGCGGGCACGGTGAGATATTCCGCGAAGCAGCCGGGCCGGGCCACGATGCCGAGCACCGTGCGCGTGGGGCAGTGGCGCGGGTCGCCCGCCAGGCAGAGGGGACACCCGCCGCAGCCGCAGTTGATGTCCGCCGAGACCCGGCGGCCCACCCACTCCGGCGCGTCGGGGCATTCCTCCACCAGGCCGACGAACTCGTGACCGGCCACCCCGGAAAAGCCGTAGTAGCCTTGCAGAAGCTCCAGGTCGGTGTTGCAGACGCCCGCCAGGAGCACCCGCACCAGGGCCTCGCCCGGGCCGGGACGGGGTTTCGGCCCCTCGGCCGACAGGCTCTTTCCGTTCTCGAAGACGATGCTCCGCATGGCTCCTCCCTGGCGGGACGCGTCCCTGCCCTGAAACATACCCCAGTCCGCGGCCGCCCGGCAACCGGACAGGGCCGAACGAAAATCAGACTCCGCCGGGAAGTCCGTTCCCGGGCGGGGCTCTCTCGCCCTTCCCCCAGGCTGAAGCGCAAAAATCCTTGAATCACGGGCCTTCTCCGCGACGGACCTCTCCTTGACAGGGTCGCGCGGGCACCCTAAGGTCGGGCTGCGAAAAAAGCCAAACCCGTCGCGAGGCAGGGGCGGAAAGCCGCGGATCTCGGACCAGGAACGAGACTGCCGGGCCGCTCGCAGTCGGGCCTGACCGGCCCGCCCTCCTGTCTTTTTCCGACGGCCGGAGCCCGCAGCATGGCCTGTTGTCCCACCGAAGAGCGCATCAAGGGCGCCTTCTCCACCGCCAAGACCTCCAAGGTCGGCACCGGGGCCACGGCCAAAAAGGTCTCCACCACGATCTACGTCTTCGCCGAGGAGTTGGAGGACGACAAGATCAAGATCCAGGCCGTGAACGAGAACCACGTGCCCACGGGCCCCACCCGGACCATCTCCCGCGACGACCTCTTGCGCGACTTCTTCCCGGACCCGGAATACTACCACAAGACCATGCTGCCGCAGATGCGCGAACTGGCCAAGCAGATCGCCAGCGGCGAACGCCACCTGAAAAACGGCCAGCCCTTCACCGCCGAACTCAGCTTCGCGAACGCCCTGAACCTGGACGAACAGAACATCCGCGCCAACTTCGGCATCGGGCTGGTCTATCTGCGGCGGGGCGAGAAGGAAAAGGCCCTGGAGGTGCTCCGACGGCTGGTGACCCTGGACGCGGCCTTCGAGAAGCGCCACAAGCACCTGTTCAACGAGTTCGGCATCAACCTGCGCAGGAACGGCATGTACGAGCAGGCCCTGGACTACTACGGCCGGGCCTTGGACTTCGCCAAGGACGACGAACACCTCTTCTTCAACATCGCCCGCACGCACATCGAGCGCCGCGACCTCGGACGGGCCCGCGAGGCCCTGGAACAGGCCCTGGCCATCAATCCCGGCTTCGCCGAAGCCAGGGACTACCTGGCCAAATTGGCGCGCGGTCCGGCCGGGCTCAAGCTCACCCCTTCATCCTGATCCTGGCGCCGCGCCGCTCCGGGCGGCAGGGCGGCTGCGGCGCTCCCACCGGCGTGAGCACCACCTGCCAGACCTGGATGTCCCGGGCCGCGAAGGCCCCCGCGCTGGAGAGCAGGTAATAGCGCCACATGCGGCGGAAGCGTTCGCCGTAGCGTCCGGCCAGGCCGGGCCAGGCCGCCTCGAAGTTGGCGTGCCAGCAGCGCAGGGTGCGCGCGTAGTGCGGTCCCAGGTTGTGCCAGTCCTCGATGACGAAGAGCCCCTCGGCGGCCCGGGCGATCTGCATGGGGCTCGGCAGATCCCCGCGCGGAAAGATGTAGCGCTCGATCCAGGGATCGCAGCCAGGGGCCGTGCGGTTGGCCCCGATGGTATGCAGGAGGAAGACCCCACCGGGCTCCAGGGCGTTCAGCACGGCCCGCATGTAGGTCCGGTGGTTTCTCGCGCCCACGTGTTCGAACATGCCCACGGACACGGCCTTGGTGTAGGCGCCGGGAATCTCGCGGTAATCGCTCTCGAGGATCTCCACGGGCAGGCCCTCGCAATGCTCCCGGGCGAAGGCGATCTGCTCCCGCGAGATGTTCACGCCCGTGACCCGGCAGCCGCGCGTCTCGGCGGCGTGGCGGGCCAGCCCGCCGAAGCCGCAGCCGATGTCCAGGAGATGGTCGCCGGGTTTCAGGCCGAGCTTGCCGCAGACGAGTTCCAGCTTGGCGAGCTGGGCCTCGGCCAGACTCTCGGCTCCGTCCTCGAAATAGGCGCAGCTGTACTGCATGCGGGGGTCGAGGAAGGCCCGGAAGAGATCGTTGCCCAGGTCGTAGTGGCGGCGGGCCGCCTGCAGGGCCCCCCGGCGGGTCTGACGGTTGCGCAGCAGGGCCGGGAGCAGGGAGAGAAGCAGGCGCGGGCCGCCGCGCACGGCCTCGTCGAGGTGGGCGGCCAGCACGCGGCGGAAGAACTCGTCCAGTTGGCCGCAGTCCCACCAGCCGTCCATGTAGGCCTCGCCCAGGCCGAGATTCTTTTGAAGCAGGGCCCGGTCGTAGACCCGGGTGTCGTGGACCCGGACGTCCCAGGGAGCGGGGCCGTTGAGGGTGACTCCGGCCCGGCCCAGAAGATCCCCAAACAGGCGTTCGGAAGCGTTCATGGCCGTGCCCCGCGTGCTTTCGCGCGGATTCCGTCCCGAACATAGCCCTTTTGGCGGCCGGGGGGAAGTCCCGTCCGGAAACTCCCGTCGGGCGTGACATCGGCGGCGAAATGCGTCAGAAGATAGCGGACGACGCCCCGGCCGGACGCCGGGCCGAACCCCTTGGAGGAACGCATGGACGCTCTTCAGGCCGTGGGCCGCGTGACCCTGTTCGACGGCCTGCCCCAGGCCCAGCTGGAGGCCGTGGCGCGCATCGCGGTGCGCAAGCGCGTGGACAGGGGCCGGGAGATCTTCCAGCAGGGCGACCCAGCCGACGGGTTCTACGCCGTGGCCGAGGGCAAGGTGAAGATCTTCAATTCCAACCCGGCGGGCAAGGAGCAGATCCTGCACGTCTTCGGCCCGGGCGAGTCCTTCGGCGAGGTGGCCGTGTTCGAGCGCGGAGTGTTTCCCGCCGCGGCCCAGGCCCTGGAGGACTCCGAGCTGCTCTTCTTCCCGCGCCGGGCCTTCGGCGAAGCCATCCGCAACGACCCGGAGCTGGCCATGAACATGCTCGGCCTGCTCTCGGTCCGGCTGCGCATGCTCGTGCGCAAGATCGAGGAGGTCAGCCTCAAGGAGGTGCCCGCGCGGCTGGCGGCCTATCTCCTGGCCCTGCCCCGCGACCAGGGCGGAAACCACGTGCGCCTGGACATTCCCAAGGGCCAGATCGCGCTCTCCCTGGGCACGATCCAGGAAACCCTCTCCCGAACCCTGAAACGCTTCGCGGAAAACGGCCTCATCGCCATGCGGGGCCGCGAGATCACCCTCTCCGACCCCGAACGGCTGGCACGCATCGCCGAGGGCGAACGCTTCGAGGGTTGAGTCCCGTCTTGACGCACCCCGCCCGCGCCGGGCACCCTGATGTTTCGGCCGGGGCATTCCGGCCGGAACGGAGCACCCGATGAATCCCTTGTACCTGGAAATGGCGGCGATCCTTTTTCTCATCCTGCTCAACGGCTTCTTCTCCATGGCCGAGATGGCCCTGGTCTCCTCGCGGGCCGTGCGCCTGCGGAACATGGCCGGGGGCGGCGACCGGCGCGCGAGGCTGGCCCTGGACATGCGCCTGCGGCCCGAGCGCTTCCTCTCCACCGTGCAGATCGGCATCACCGTGGTGGGCGTGCTCACCGGGGTCTACGGCGGGGCCACCCTGGTGACGGCGGCGACCCGGCTCCTGGTCGAGGCGGACATGCCGGTCCAGGCCGCCGAGGCCCTGGCCGTGGCCCTGGTGGTGGCCTCCATCACCTTTCTGACCCTGGTGCTCGGCGAACTGGCCCCCAAGCGTCTGGCCCTGCGGCGGCCCGAGCGGCTGGCCGCGGCCGCCGCCCCGCTCATGCGCCTGCTCATGACCCTCTGCCTGCCCCTGGTGCAGCTCCTGAGCCTGTCCACCAACGCGGTGCTCCGCGTCCTGGGCGTGTCCGGCAAGGGCGAGGCGGCCGTGACCGAGGAGGACATCCGGGGGCTCATCGCCGAGGGCGCCAAGAGCGGCGTCCTGGAGGATTCCGAACGGGACATGATCGAGCGCATCTTCCGCCTGGGCGACCGCCGGGTGGAGGCGATCATGACCCACCGCTCGCGGGTGGCCTGGATCGACCTGGACGCCCCGGCCGAGGAGAACCTGCGCACGATCCTGGAGCAGCCCTACGGCCGCTTCCCCGCGGCCCGGGGCGAACTGGAGGACGTGCTCGGCGTGGTCCGGGCCCGGGACGTGCTCACGGCCGGTCTCGCGGGCGGTCCGACGGACATCGCGGCCCACGTGCGGCCGGCCCTGTTCGCGCCGACCACCATGCACGCGACGCGCCTGCTGGAGATCTTCAGGCAGCGGCCCGGCATGCACTTCGCCGTGGTGGTGGACGAATACGGCGTGATCCAGGGCATCGTCACGCTCTACGACATCCTGGAGGCCATCGTGGGCGACATCCCCACCCCGGGCGCGCTTCCCGAGCCCTCGGTCCTGCGGCGTGAGGACGGCTCCCTGCTGGTGGACGCGCTCCTGCCCATGGACGAGGCCCTGGACGTGCTGGAGACGCGACTCTCCGAGGAGGACGGCGGCCCCTTCCGCACCCTGGCCGGATTCGTCCTGCACCACCTGGGCCGTCCGCCCGCGCTGGGCGACCGCTTCCGCTGGAAGGGCTTCGAATTCGAGATCGTGGACCTGGACGGCGCGCGCATCGACAAGCTGCTCGTCACGCCGCCGCCGGACCAGGACGGGGACTTCTAGGCCCCCCGCGCGGCCGCGCCTGTTCGAGGTGAACGGCCCCTTCCCGGACCCGCTGTTACTTTTTCGCGCCCGGGCTTGCCTCACCCGGGGGGCTTTGACTACGATGGATCGCACGATGAACGTCGGCGAAGCGTTGCGCCCCGACGTTTTTCATCGCCATGTCACCGAAAAGTGGGTCTTTTCGCCTCCAGTCGTTCGGAACCGGGCGCGGATCGAGCGAAAGAGCCCGGAGAAGATGATGAGCACGGCGACCCCGCCCCGCATCAAGGGCGTCTTTTCCTGCGAGGACACGGGCTACGTGGGCTTCGGCGGAACCAAGCGCAAGATCGGGCGCAACTTCCACGTCTACGCCGAGGAGCAGGACGACGGCCGCATCCTGGTCCAGAGCCTGAACTCCGGGATGGCGCCCTCCGGTCCCCAGGAGATCATGAGCCGCGAGGAACTCCTGAGCAAGTTCCTGCCCGAGCCGGAACTCTACCTGAACCAGGTTCTGCCGCTCATGGAGAAGGTCGAGTCGCACGTGGAGCGCGGCGACCGGCACCGGGCCAAGGGCGAGTCCTATTCCGCCGAATTCGAGTACCGGAGCGCCCTGGACCTGGCCGAGGATCACGTGCGGGCAGTGTTCGGCCTGGGCCTGGTCTACCTGGACCGGGGCGACGCGGCTTCCGGGGCCCAGGTCTTCAAGCGTCTGGTGGCGCTGCGCGCGGCCTTCGAGGCCCGCCACAAGCATCTCTTCAACGAGTTCGGGATCAAACTGCGCAAGTGCGGGCTGTTCGCCGAAGCCCTGGAATACTACTCCCGGGCCCGGGAGTTCTCGGGGGACGACGAGAATCTCACCTACAACATCGGCCGGGCCTGGTTCGAAAAGGGCGACCCGGCCAGGGCCCGCAAGCTCCTGCTCCAGGCCCTGGAGATGCGGCCGGACTTCCCGGAGTGCCGGGAGTTCCTGGCCGTGGTGGAGCACACCCTCTCGCCGCGCCCGGGCGCGCGGGTGCGCCATCGCGGCGAGGCCGGGCGGGAGGACGCCCGACGCTCCGGGGATCAGTGATTGTCGTGGCTCCGGACCAGCTCGACGGCCCGGGGCAGCTCCTCCTCGATGCGCGCCCGGACCTCGTCCACGCGCCGGGAGAAGTCCTCGCCCGGAGAGTTCTTCTCCAGCAGGCTGCAGCAGTACAACGGCGGCACCCGGTTGAGCACGATGGCCGCCATGTCCTGCAGGCAGACCGGGCAGCGGCAGAAATCCAGACTTTCGTCCTCGGCCAGTTCGGATATCCGCGCCAGGACCATGTCCTCGGCCACGTTCTCCAGATCCTCGTACCCCATCCGTCGCTTGGTTCCGCGCATGTGTTCCGCCTCCGATCCTGACTCCCTCATGCCCGATACCCGGGCCCCGGGCAAGGGCCGGCGCGCGGGCGGAGGCCGAAGGCTATTCCTCGACCACGACGAGAACCTGTTCGCCGTACGGGTCGGAGACGGTCCCGTCGATCCTGAGCAACTCGGTCCAGCGTCGGATCGCGCCCGCGAAGACGATGGTCATGAGGACTATGACCAGCGCGCCGAGGAAGCTCAGCAGGTACTGTCCCTTGGGCAGGTAGTTGCCCACGATGTTCAGGTACCCGGCCCAAATGGTGATGAAGGCCATGATGATGCCCGGCACGGCGGTGAGCCAGGCGTAGCGGGCCTTGTTCATGCGGATGATCATGGTCGTGCCGATGATCAGGCCGCTGGCCGCCAGGAGCTGGTTGCTCATGCCGAGGAGCGGCCAGATGCTGCCGATGTCGCCGGTATAGACCAAGTAGCCCCAGGCACAGGTGAAGACCGCGCTGGTGCTGATGATGCCCGGCCACCAATGCTTGTCCATGAACCTGGGCGCCACCGCGCCGACCATCTCCTGCAGGAAGAAGCGGCCCACGCGGGTGCCGGTGTCCACGGCCGTGAGGATGAACACGGCCTCGAACATGATCGCGAAGTGGTACCAATAGCTCATGAGGTGGCTCATGAAGGGCACGGAGGAGAAGACGTAGGCCATGCCCACGGCGAGGCTCACCGCGCCGCCGGGACGGCCCTGGATGTTCTCCTGCACCTCGGCGGCCAGGGCGGGCAGGTTCTGCACGCTGATGCCCAGCTTGGCGAAGGCGGCGGGCGCGGCGTTGATGGCGAAGTAGTCCGCGGGCACGAGCACGCAGGCCGCCACCAGGGCCATGACGGCCACGAAGCCCTCCATGAGCATGGCCCCGTAGCCCACGAAGAGCACGTCCTTCTCGTCGCCGATCATCTTGGGCGTGGTGCCCGTGCCGATGATGGCGTGGAAGCCCGAGAGAGCGCCGCAGGCGATGGTGATGAAGATGAACGGGAACACCGGGCCCGGGATCACGGGGCCGCCCCCGGCCGTGAACTGCGTGAAGGCGGGCATGAGCAACTCGGGCCGGACGAAGGCGATGCCCCCGGCCAGCATGGCGATGGTGCCGATCTTGAGGTACGTGGACAGGTAGTCGCGCGGGCAGAGCAGGAGCCAGACCGGCAGGATCGAGGCCACGAAGCCGTAGGCCGGAACGATCAGGGAGAGCTGCCGCTTGGTCAGGTGGAAGAGCGGACCCAGGGTCGGGCTGGCGACCACCCAGGGTCCGGCCACCACGGCCAGGAAAAGTAGAACCACGCCGATGGCGCTCGCGCCCTTCACGTCGCCCACGCGCCAGACGTGCAGGTACACGCCCATGATCAGGGCGATGGGGATGGTGGCGAAGACGGTGAAGGTGCCCCAGGTGCTCTCGGCCATGGCGTTGACCACCGCGATGGACAGACCCGCCAGGGCCAGGATGAGGATGAACAGCACCGCCACCCCGGCCACCCGGCCCACGGCGCCGCCGATCTCGGCCCCGGCGATGCGGCCCAGGCTGCGGCCCTTGTGGCGCACGGAGGCGAAGAGCACGACCATGTCGTGCACGGCCCCGGCCACCACGCAGCCGATGAGGATCCACAGGGCCCCGGGCATGTAGCCGTACTGGGCGGCCAGCACCGGGCCGAGCAGGGGCCCGGCCGCCGCGATGGCCGCGAAGTGGTGCCCGAACAACACGAACTTGTTGGTCTTCACGTAGTCGTGCCCGTCGGCCAGGGTCACGGCGGGGGTGAGCCGCTCGCACTTCAGGCCGAGCACTTTCCGGGCCAGGAACAATCCATAGAAGCGGTAGGCGATGGCGAAGACGCAGAAGGCGACGAAGATGAGCGTGAGCGCGTTCATGGCCGAGGTCTCCAGACCGGGTTGATTCAAGGGAAAGCAACCCAGGCGGCCATCCGTACCGGTCCTGGGTCGTCTCCGACACCTCACTCGGCCGGTGCGCACCACATCGCCGCAACAGCCGGAATGCATTCTTCAGGACTCCGTCCTGTAGGGAGACGCGGCCGGTCTGTCAATAGTATTTTTATTTATTTCAAATTATTCCGCACCAGCCGCACGCGACGCATGCCATGTGGCCGGACGATGCAGGCGCACCCTGGCGGCATGGCGACAGGCAACATGAAGGCCACTGTGCGTCACCGCGCCGCCACATTCGTTGGATGAGGATCTACTTGCCGGCGAGGAGGTCCAGCAGGCCCCGCCAACGAGGAACGCGGGGCCTGTAGCCCGGCTCGTACAGGGGCGGCAGGACGAAACCCAGATCCTTCAGCAGTTCGTACCGCCGCTCCAGGACGCAGGCGATCTCGTCGCCGAAGAGCCTGCAGATGGGCGTGGCCTGCACGTCCCGGCATTGGCGCAAGGCCGCGTCGCGGCCTTCCAGGCGGCAGACATCCAGGGCCCGGCTCATGGCCTCCACGGCCGCCGGATTGATGCGCTCCTGGTTCTCGCGCACGACGTCGCCGTGGTCCAGGACGAGCCAGGCCGCGAGAAGCGCCAGGAACAGGACGGTCAGCCCCCGTCTGGTCAGGAAGCGCTCCACGAAGAGCGGCTTCTCCGGCGGGCCGAAGAAGTCCGAGTCCGGGGCGTCCATGGCCTCGCGCAGGTCGTCCTCGTTGACCTTGAGCCCCTGGGAGTCGGCCAGCTCGCGCAATTGGGCCAGGGTCATGCCCCGGGCCCCGCGGCGCTCCCGGGGATGGGCCGCCAGCCAGAGCCGGAATATCTCCACGTGGTCCTTCATGACGCCCCCTTTGTTTCCGCCATAACACGACCATGCCGCGGCGGGGAACCCCCGGAAATCTTGCCAGGTTCCAGGGACTGGCGTATGGGGCTTTCATGTTCGCGGACATGACCATTCCATACCAGGTCTGGCTTCTGGTGGGCCTGGCCTTCGTGGTGGCCGACCTGGCCGCCCCGGGCCTGATCCTCTCCTTCCTGGGGCTGGGCTGCCTGCTGGCCGCCGGAGCGGCCTACCTGGCCCCGGCCTCCCAGCCCGTGGTCCAGGCCGGCGTGGCCCTGGCCGGAGCCCTCTTCGGCCTGCTGGCCATCCGCCCGCCCCTGCGCCGGGCCCGGAAGCGCCGCCTGGAACGCCGCGCCGAGCGGCAGGCCCGGGACGCCGCCGAACGCGAGGCCCAGGAAGAGGCCATGTCCTTCTCCACCAAGCGGAAAGCCCCGGCCCGCGCCGAGTCCGCCCCGGATGATCCCTTCGCCGCCGCCAAGCCCCAGGCCCCGAAACGGCGCCGCGACCCCTTCGCGGACCTGACCCCGCCCAAGCCGCCGTCCCGGCCCGCCACCATGCCCGGCGGCTCCCAGCCCCTGTCCATCCTGGAAGAGGACGACGAGCGCTCGGGCTTCGATCTCCTGGAGCCCGTGCTGGACGACGCCCTGTCCCTGTCCATCGACGAGGAACGGCACTCTCCCCTGCTGCTCACCGACGCCATGGAGCAGCCCGAACGCCCGGCGCCCAAAAAGTCCAGGCCGCAGCCCGATCTGGACCTGACCATGTCCCTGGACGGCGAGCGCCCGCACGCCCCGCGCGACCCCGTGGGCCGCACCGCCCGGGTTCTGGAGCCCATCGGCCCGTTCACCTCCGGCGAGGTGGAGGTCGACGGCGAGCGCTACAAGGCCTTCTCCGACGACAATCTCAAGCCCGGGGACAAGGCCCACGTCCGCGAACGCATGCCCGACCACCCCGAGATCCTCCTCCTTTCGTCCCGTTAGCCTCAGAGGGCTTCCAGAATGGGGGCCGCGCGCCCCCATCCCCCGCGCCAGGACTGCGTCCTGGACTCGGCAGAAACCGGGAAGCCGAAAAAGCCTTTCTGAAAACCCCCGAAGGGGGCGAAGGGGGCCGAAGGGGGTTGTTGCGGGAGAGGGGTGTTGTGGGGTAGTGAGCCGGGCATGGAAAACGAAACTCCCAATACGACTCCCGATCCCGAGGCGGAGCGGCCCGAACCGCGCCTGGAGGATCTGCCCGAGGTTCTGCGCCTGGCCTGTGAACGCGCGGGCTGGACCGCGCTCACTCCGGTGCAGTCCAAGGCCCTGCCGTCGCTGCTGGAAAGCCGGGACATGATGGTCCAGGCCCGCACGGGCAGCGGCAAGACCGGCGCGTTCGTGCTGCCCATGCTTTCCCGCCTGGACGCCTCACGCCCGGAATGCCAGGCCCTGGTGCTGGTGCCCACGCGCGAGCTGGCCACCCAGGTGGCCCGCGAGGCCGAGATGCTCTGCGGCCCGGACGGCCCGCGCGTGGTGGCGGTGTACGGCGGCGTGGCCTACGGCCCGCAGATCGACGCCTTCAAGCAGGGCGCGCACATCGTGGTCGGCACGCCCGGCCGTGTGCTGGACCACCTGCTCAAGCGCTCCCTGACCCTGGAGCACCTGCGCATGCTCGTGTTCGACGAGGCCGACCGGATGCTCTCCGTGGGCTTCTACCCGGACATGAAGGAGGTGCAGCGCTACCTGCCCAAGCGCCGGGTGCATTCCTCGATGTTTTCGGCCACCTATCCGGGCCACGTGTTGCGCCTGGCCGAGGAGTTCCTGCACGAGCCGCGGATGCTCTCGCTCTCCGGGGCGCACGTCTCCGTGGCCGAGATCGCGCACACCTACTACGAGGTTCCGGCCATGGGCCGGGAGCGCTGCCTCATCCGGATCATCGAGCTGGAGCAACCCGCCCAGGCGATCATCTTCTGCAACAAGAAAAGCGACGTGCATTTCCTGACCGCCGTGCTGCAGCAGTTCGGCTACGACGCTGACGAGCTGTCGGCGGACCTGACCCAGGCCAAGCGCGAACAGGTGCTGGCCCGGGTGCGGGACAAGTCCCTGCGCTTCCTGGTGGCCACCGACGTGGCCGGGCGGGGCATCGACATCCCGGACCTGTCGCACGTGATCCTCTACGAGCCGCCGGAGGACCGCGAGGCCTACATCCACCGTTCGGGCCGCACGGGCCGGGCCGGCGCCTCGGGCGAGGTCATCTCCCTGGTGGACGTGATCCAGAAGCTGGAACTCGTGCGCATCGCCCGGCTTTACTCCTTCGAGCTGATCCGGCGGGAACTGCCCTCGGACGAGTCCGTGTCCGAGGTGGTGGCCGAACGCCTGTCGTCCATGCTGGAGGCCGAGCTGCGGAGCAAGACGCCCCTGGCCCGGGAACGCATGCGGCGCTTCCTGCCCCTGGCCGGAAAACTGGCCGAGGAGGCCGACGGCCGGATGCTCCTGGCCATGCTCCTGGACGAACGCTACCAGGGCAGCCTCACCGCCGCTCCGGCCCTGCCCGGGGAACGGTCCGGGCGGCGAAACGAACGCCGGAACGAAAACAGGGACGAACGACGGGACGAAGGCGACCGGCCCCGGCCCGAGGGCGCGGCCAAACGTCGCAGACGCCCGCGCAAACGCCGCGGGGGCGGGGGTGGCGACCAGGGCGGAGGCGGCCAGGATCGTCAGGATTGATCGCCCATCGGCAGCCTTCTTTCTCAGTATAAATTGATTCATCGACAGCGACCGACGGCAGGCCGGTTCCCCCCAGCGGGACCGGCCTTTTCGTTTCCGCCGCCGTTCCTCCCCGACGGAAGAAACGTTCTTCAAATAGTTCCGAAAAGAAAAAATAAAGAATCATTGACAAGAATCCGCCACCGCCTGCTAGCATGCGCCACCTGACGATTCCCCGGCCGATCGACGGGAAATCGTCGAATCACGCAAGGAGACGGGTCATGAAGAATCTCAAGCTCGGCGTCAAACTGCTCGGCGGCTTTCTCCTGGTGGCCTGCATCACCCTGGCCGTGGGCGGCCTGGGCATGCTGGAGATATCCCGCCTGGCGGACAACGTGCGCGTGCTGGGCAAGGAGAAGCTCCCCTCGGTGGAGCATCTCTCGGCCGTGAAGACCGAGTTCCGCACCATCAACCAGGCCCTGCGCACGCTGCTCTCCCCGGCCCTGGACACCAAGGGCCGCGATGCGCAGTACGCGAACATCCAGGCGGCCCGCGATCGCTACAAGAAACACCTGGAGACGTACGAAGCCCTGCCGCATACCGCCGAGGAAACGTCCCTCCGGAAGGACTTCCTGGCCAAGATGGCCCAGGCCGCCGAAGCCAACAACAAGGCCCTGGAGCTTTCCCGCCGGATTCAGGCCCTGGACGTGGCCAATCCCGACGCCATGCTGGCCCGCATCCACTCCTTTGAGGCCGAACAGCACCGCCTGCTGGCCGAGGCCCAGGAGGCGGTCATCACGGGCAGGGTCGAGGGCGAGGCCTCCGGCGCGGCCGGAAGCCTTCTGGGCCGCCGCCTGTCCGAACTGCGCACCACCAATCCCGTGATTCTCCAGCAGGCCTCCGCGCTCGGGGAAAGCAACCAGAGGCTGCACGGCGCCCTGGCCGAGGTCCGGCGGTTGGCGGCGACGGGAGACAGGGGCGCGGCCTCGGCCCTGCTCGCCTCCCAGGTCCGCCCCCTGTCCCGGTCCATCCTTGCGGGCCTGGAGAAGATGGCCGACGAGACCGACACGTCCGCGAAGGCCTTCACCCAGATGACCGCGATCCTCCTGGGCGAGGGCCGCGAACGCATGAACGAGGCCGTGGCCGTGCTGGACCAGGCCGTGGAGCTGAACACCAAATTGGCCCGGACCCAGGTGGAGCAATCCGAGTCCCAGGCCGCCGCCGGGCGGATCACGGCCCTGATCGGCGTGGTTCTGGGCGTGGTCCTGGCCATCATCCTGGGGGTGCTGCTGACCCGGGCCGTGACCAGGCCGGTCCTCCAGGGCGTGGCCTTCGCCCAGGCCCTGAGCGGCGGCGACTTCACCCGCGACCTGGACATCGACCAGAAGGACGAGATCGGCGACCGGCCCGGGCGCTCAACGGCATGGCCGGGCACCTGCGCGGCATCGTGGCCGAGGTCCAGGCCGCCACGGCCAACGTGGCCTCGGGCTCGGAGGAGCTTTCGGCCACCTCCCAGAACCTGTCCCAGGGCGCCACCGAACAGGCCGCCGCGGTGGAGGAGGTCTCCTCGAGCATGGAACAGATGACCTCCAACATCCGCCAGAACGCGGACAACGCCCGCCAGACCGAGGCCATCGCGCACCAGGCGTCCAAGGACGCCGAGGAGGGCGGACAGGCCGTGTTCCAGGCCGTGGACGCCATGAAGATCATCGCGGAAAAGATCGGCATCATCGGCGAGATCGCCCGGCAGACCAACCTCCTGGCGCTGAACGCGGCCATCGAGGCCGCCCGCGCGGGCGAGCACGGCAAGGGCTTCGCCGTGGTGGCCGCCGAGGTCCGCAAGCTGGCCGAGCGCAGCGGCTCGGCCGCCGGGGAGATCAGCGACCTGTCGGCCCGCAGCGTGGCCGTGGCCGACCAGGCCCGGAACATGCTCGACAAGCTCGTGCCGGACATCCGCAAGACCGCCGATCTGGTCCAGGAGATCGCCGCCGCCAGCAACGAGCAGAACGCCGGGGCCGAACAGATCAACAAGGCCATCCAGCAGCTCGACCAGGTCATCCAGCAGAACGCCTCGGCCTCCGAGGAGATGGCCTCCACCTCCGAGGAACTGTCCAGCCAGGCCGAGCAGCTCCAGCAGGCCATGAGCTTCTTCGACATCGGCGAGGGCGGCGGACGGCCCTCGCGGAAGGCGTCGGCCAAGGCTTCCAAGGCCGCCCCCCGGGCCCTGCCCGGAACCGGCGCCAAAGCCGGCGCCAAACCCGGAGCCAAGGGTGCGGAAGCCGCCAAGACCAAGGGCGTGGCCCTGGCCATGGGGGACGACGAGGAATTCGAACGCTTCTAGCCCACGGGAAGCGGCGCGGCCCATCGCATCGAACCGGCGGGAGGCCGCGCCCGCCCTCCCGGCCCTCGGGACGCCCGGCCTCTAGCCAGGGAACGTCTCCTGTCTTATGATGGGCGCATGAGCAAGCCCGTACCGGACGCGAAGGCCGCCGCGCCGACCTTCTTCACCATCTCGCCCCTGATGATCTTTCCCGAGACCCTGGGGCGCTTCTCCATCTATCTGCGCCAGGGCGACGAGTATGTGCTCTACGCCGACTCCGAGGAACGCTTCAGCGAACGCCATCGGCGCAACCTGCACGAATCCGGGGTGAAGGAAGTCTTCGTCAAGACCGAGCAGAAGGAGCACTTCGAGCGCTACGTGGAGAGCAACCTGGGCCGCATCCTGGCCGACGAGGCCCTGCCCATGCCCGAGCGGGCCCGGATCTTCATGGACGCGGCCAAGGACGTGGTGCAGGACGTCTTCGAGGAGCGCCTCCCGGCCATCCGCAAGGAGAACTTCGAGCGCCTGAAAAACGTGGTCGAGCAAAGCATCCGCTTCCTGACCAAGGAGAAGGCCCTCACCGCCCTGGCCCCGTTCATCGCCCACGACTACAAGGGCTACACGCACTCCATCCACGTCTTCGTCTTCACCCTGGCCGTGCTCCAGAGCTTCGGGGCCGTGGAGGAGGAACTCTTCCAGGCCGGGATGGGGGCCATGCTGCACGACGTGGGCAAGCTGCGCGTGCCCAAGGAAATCCTGAACAAGCGGAGCCTGAGCCGGGCCGAACAGGAAGTCCTGCGCGGGCATCCCCTCTGGGGCGTGTCCCTGTGCGCCCAGCTGACCATGAGCCAGACCTCGCTGAACTGCATCCTCTTCCACCACGAACGCATGGACGGCGAGGGTTATCCCGGCCGCCTGCCCGGAGAGGGAATCCCCTTCCCGGTGCGGGTGCTTTCCGTGTGCGACTCCTACGACAACCTGACCTCCGAACGCCCCGGCTCGTCGGCGCTCTCGCCCTTCGAGGCCCTGCGCACCATGCGCGACGACATGAAGGGAGCCTTCGACCTGGAGGTGTTCAAACGCTTCGTGCAGGTGCTCTCGGGCGCGTCCCTGGTGTAAGCGTCGGCCGACGGCGGCCATCGCCGTCGATAAAATTCATCCTATAACGATGTCTCGTCGATGTTCGTCGACGAAAAATCCGCAGGATTTCCCGCCCCGGGCCTGGCGGACGGCGCGACGACGCGGGGCGGCCCGGGGCCGAGCAAACGAGCAGGGTCAGGCCCCCCGGGGGGGCGCGTTATAACCTCGGCTTCCGGCATGAGCCTTTGTTGCCGGGGCCGGACTTCGATGGTAGGGCATGACGATTCGAAAGACCCGTCCATCGGACCGGTCCGTTCGAAACAGGTTTCCGGGATGAAGGACGAGAAAAAGACCAAAAAAGACCTCCTGCGGGAACTGCGCGAACTGCGCCTGCACGCCCGCCTCCTGGAAACCCTGGGCATCCAGCCCGGAGGCACGGACGCCAAGTTGCCGTTGCGCCACATGCTGGACGCCATCCACGACGGCATCACGCTCATGGACCGCGACCTCACGGTGGTCCTGACCAACTCCACGGTGGACCGCTGGTACGCCCACGCCATGCCGGTGCTGGGCCGCAAATGCCACGACGTCTTCCTGGGCCGCAAGGCCCCCTGTCACGACTGCCCCTCCCTGCGGGCCATGGAGACCGGGGCCGTGCAGCACTACGAGGCCCAGCGCCTGGGTCCGGAGGGCCCGGACGGCTGGCTGGAGGTCTACGCCTCGCCGATCATGGACGAGGAAGGCCGCGCCGTGGCCGTGCTGGAATATTCCCGGGACATCACCAAGCGTCGGCAGGCCGAGGAGGCCCTTTCCCGCAGCGAGGAGAACTACCGCCTGCTGGTGGAAAACCAGGCCGACATGGTGGTCAAGTTCGATCCCCAGGGCCACATCCTTTTCGCCAGCCCGGCCCTGTGCAGGGCCCTGGGCCGCTCCGAGGCCCAACTCATCGGCTCCCATTACGGCCCCCTGGTCCACCCGGAGGACCGTCCCATCGCCGAGGCCGGTTTCGGAACCCTCTTCGCCCCGCCCTACACCCTGACCAGCCGGACCCGCGTCCTGACCGCCTCGGGCTGGCGCTGGCAGCAGTGGTCCCACCGCGCCGTCGTGAATGTCCGGGGCGAGGTGAGCGAGGTGGTCGGCACGGGCCGGGACATCGAGGATCAGAAACGCGCCGAGACGGCCCTGCAGGAATCCGAGGCCCGCTTCCGCACGCTCACCGAAACCGCCACAGTGGCCATCTTCATCATCCAGGGCGAGCACATCGTCTACATCAACCCGGCGGGAGAGCAGCTCTGCGGCAGGTCGCTCGAGGAACTGCATCCCCTCCCCTTCTGGGAGATCGCCCACCCGGACATGCGCGAAACCGTACGCGCATACGGGCTGGCCCGGCAGAAAGGCGAGTCGCCTCCCTCTTCCTACGAAATGGAGATCCAGCTTCCCTCGGGCCAGACCCGCTGGGCCGACCTTTCGGTGACCAGCATGGAATATCGGGGGGCCCCGGCGATCATCGGCACGGCCTCGGACATCACCGAACGCCGCCGGGCCACGCTGGCCCTGCGCGACTCCGAGGCCCGCTTCCGCTCCGTGTTCGAAAGCGCCGCCGTGGGCATCGCCCTGGCCGACACCCGGGGCGTCCTGGTGGACGTGAACCACACCTTCCTGGACATGCTCGGCTACGAGGCGCACGAAGCCCTGGGCCGCTCGGCCTCGGACTTCGCCTTCCCCGAGGAGACCGACGTCTCGGAGGCGAACCAGCGCAGAACCCTGGCCGCCCCCTCCACGCCCTTCCGCACCGAGCGCCGTTACCGCCGCAAGGACGGCTCCGAACTCTGGGCGGACATCTCCGTGTCGCCCATCCTGGACCAGAACGGACGGGTGAGCGCGCTCATGGCCGTGCTCCTGGACATCGGCGAGGCCAAGCGGGCCTCCCTGGCCCTCAACGAGACGCTGGACGAACTGGACAGCGTGCTGGACAACAGTCTGGTGGGCATCGCGGTCATGCGCGACCGGGTCATCACCCGGGTGAACTCCCGCATGGCCGACATGCTCGGCTACACGGCCCAGGAGCTGCTGGGCCGAAGCTCCCGCGTCATCCACATCTCGGACAAGTATTTCGAGGAGTTCGGCCAAGTCTACCACCGCCGCCTGGACCGCACCCAGTTCACCAACATCGAGTACCCGCTCATGCGCAAGGACGGCCGGGAAATCTGGTGCCGCCTGGCGGGCAAGGCCATCGACCGAAGCAACCTGAGCCGGGGCGTGGTCTGGTGCGTGGAGGACGTGACCGAGGAAAAGAAGGCCCAGCAGGCCCTGCGCCAATACGCCAAGGATCTCTTCCGCGCCAAGCAGCAGGTGGAGGAGAGCGCCAGGAGGCTGGCCGCCATCATCGGCGAACAGGACGAGAAGAACGAACGGCTGGAGATGGAGATCGCGGAACGCAAGCGCGTGGAGGAGGCCCTGCGGGAGTCCGAGCTGCGCTACCGCGAGCTCTCCATCCGCGACGAGCTGACCGGGCTGTTCAACGCCCGCCACTTCTTCGAGCTGGCCGAGGCCGAGATCCGGCGCACCACCCGTTACGGCCACCCCCTCTCGCTCATCTTCATCGACCTGGACGACTTCAAGAAATTCAACGACGCCCACGGCCATCTGGCCGGAGACAAGGTTCTGGCCGCCCTGGGCCGGGTGCTCTCCTCCTCCATCCGCGACACGGACGCGGCCTTCCGTTACGGAGGCGAGGAGTTCATCATCCTTCTGCCGGAAACCCCCGGCAAGGAAGCCATGCTCCAGGCCGACCGGGTCCGCGAGGCCTTCCGGGGGATCACCTTCACCCCGGCGCAGGCCTGCCAGACCCTCTCCGTGGGCGTGGCCCAGTTCAAGGCCGGCGAAACCCTGCGGGGATTCATCCACCGCGCGGACCAGGCCATGTACCGGGCGAAGAGTTCAGGCAAGAACCAGTGCCGCCTGGCGGACTGACCTTTCGCTGTCTTTCGTTTTCCCTTGGAGAACAGCTTCGCGCACAGCGTCCAGGCCGATCCGCTCCACAAAGCGGGCCGTCCGCTCCTTCGCCTTCCCTTCCCGGGCATAGAACTCCAGCACCCGGCGCGCGAGCCCCAGGGACTCCGCGGCCGACAGCTTCCCGGCCAACAGGTCGCCGACCCTCGGCTTCATGCCCGCGTTGCCGCCGAAATACAGGCTCCAGCCCGAGGAGCGGCCCACCAGCCCCAGGTCGCGCACCAGGCTCTCGGCGCAGGAGCGCGGGCAGGACGAGACCCCGGCCTTGACCTTGGCGGGCAGGACCATCTCCGCCAGCAGGGCCTCCAGCTCCAGCCCCAGGTCCGGACCGTCGGCCAGGGCGTGGGCGCATCCCGCCCGGCCCGGGCAGGCCTGGACATAGTGCGGGCAGTGGGCCTCGCCGCCGCCCAGGGCCGCGCGCACGGCCTCGTAGTCCCCGGGCCGAATGCCCGCCAAGAGCAGACGCTGCCCGGCCGTGGCCCGGACCACGGGAATGCCGAACTCCTCCACCACCCGGGCGATGCGGATCAGCCCGTCCGGTCCGATCTCGCCCAGGGGAGCCCTGGGTTTGATGCTCGTCTTCTCCACGATCTCCTCCGCCTTCGGCGGTTTCCAGAAACACCAAGAGACTCTCGTCTCCTCCGGCTTCGCCGGGTTATAAAAAGGCGAAGCCGGGTTCGCCATTCCGCCTTCCTATAAATGGGGGCGAAGCCCCCCTGACAGGCGGACGCGAGGCGTATTTTCACGAGCCAGGCAGGGGCAAGGCGGGATCGGTCCGAAGGCCTCACACGACATTCACCGCGCCCCATCACCCCTGAATCGGGAGTGAACCGCCCCTTGCCTTGTCGTGAAAATACCCGAGGGCCCGCCCCCCATTTTCGCCGCCGCCTTCGGCGGTCTATAGAAATGCCAAGAGACTCTCCCCTCCCCGTCTTTCCGGAAACAGGGACGAAGCCCCCCTCAATCAAATAGGGGGCGCGATGGTCACCAATACCCGCATGCGGGTGGTGGCGCGCAGGCCGTGGGGCGTGGCGATGGGGCTGACCAGGATGTCGCCGGTCTCGGCGGGCAGGGCTCCGTCCTTGGACAGGAACTCGCCCCGGCCCTCGAGCACGGCGATGACCAGTTCGCCCTCGATGTCGTGCGAATGCACGGGCAGCTCCTGGCCTGGCTCGAAATTGAAGTTCACGACCTTCATGTAGGGCGACTCGTGGGCGAAGAGCGGGGAGAAGCCCTTGTCCTTGAAACCGTTTTCCTTGAACAGCTCGACCTTCTTCATGATCGTCCCTCCTTGGGGGTTGTCAGGCGGCCAGAGGCTGGCGGCCGAGCACGCGGCCGTCCAGGCCGATCACGACCTTTTCCAGGGGCGCGGCGATCCCGGCCCGGCGCATGGCGGCCTGCACGATGCGCGACAGGCCGGAACAACAGGGCACCTCCATCTCCAGGACCGTGACGGAACGTGGGAGATTGGCCTGGAAGATGGCCGTGAACTTGTCCTCGTAGGCGGCCGCGTCGTCGAACTTGGGGCAGCCGAGCAGGAGCACGCGGCCGGGCAGGAAGTCGGCGTGCAGCGAGGGATAGGCCGCGGGCGCGCAGTCGGCGGTGACGAGCAGGTCGGCGTCCTTGAGGAACGGCGCGTGCGGAGGCACGAGCCGGATCTGCACCGGCCAGTGCGAAAGGGCGGCGGCCGGGCTCCCCATTGTCCGGGGCTGGTTGGCGGCCTGGCAGGGGGTCATGGAGACCACCCGTGATCCGGGGCAGCCGCCCGCCGGACGGGACGCGGGCCGCTCCAGCCGCAATTCCTCGGGCCGGGGCATGTGCCCGGGCACGGGTCGTCCCTGTTCCGTGAGGTGAGCGGCCACGGCCTCGGGGTCGAAGTCCTCGGTCTCCACCTCGACCACGCGGAGCGCGCCGGTGGGGCACTCGCCCAGGCAGGCTCCCAGGCCGTCGCAGAACCGCTCGGCCACGAGCCGGGCCTTGCCGTCGATGATCCGCAGGGCCCCCTCGGCGCAGGACGGCACGCACTGGCCGCAGCCGTTGCAGAGGTCTTCGTCGATGCGGATGAGCTTGCGCTTCACTTTCATTGAGTTCTCCCGGGGGCTTTTCTCCGCCCCACGGTCAGGGAAATATCCCCGATCGCGCCGGGCCGCCTTGACCCCGGTCAAAAAAGACGGTTTTCTAAGCGAGGCCTGATGGAAAAATGAAAATAACACCTTCCATCGGAGAATGATGTTATTCTTCAGCGCATGAGGGACAGCCGAACCTTGATCTTCCGGCTCATGCCGGACAGCCTGCGCGGCCGCATCCGGCTCTTTTCCCTGTTGCTCATCGCCCTGCCCGTGCTCACCTCGGCCCTGCTCTTCGGCGTGTTTCTCAAGGGCCGGGCCGAGGAGCAGGAACGCTTCCACCTGGACGTGCTCCTGGAACAATACACGGCCGAGGCCGACGACTGGCTGGGCCGCTGCATGGCGGACGTGACCTTCCTGGCTGAAAGCGAGGAGGCGCGCCATCTGCAACTGGAACGCCTGGGCCGGCTCCTGACCGCCTTCTCCCGCACCCACCAGGGTTTCATCGCCCTGAGCTACGTCGACGCCCGGGGCTTCACGGTCCTGGACCCCTCGGGCGTACCGGCGGGCATGGATATCTCCGACCGGAGCTACTTCCTGGCCGCGCGCCGGGGCGACTCCACGATCACGGACGTCGTCACGAGCCGCGCCACGGGACTGCCCGTGCTGATCTTCGCCGCGCCGGTGCGGGGGCCGGAGCGGGATTTCCGAGGCCTCATCCTGGGCGCGTCCAGCCCGGCGGCCCTGGACAAGATGGCCCGGCTGGCGGCCACCTCCGAGGGCCGGATCATCCGCATCCTGGACCGCAAGGGCGAACGGGTCACGGGGCGCTCCGGGCCCCTGGCCGGGGTCGTGGGGCCTCCCCTGGAGTCCCCGCTCCGCGAGCTGGTCTTCAGGAACGCCCCGCTGCCGCCCATCTACGCCGACCACGCGGGCCGGATCGTGGTGGGCCGTTCCAAAACCCTCAAGGACGGCCAATGGGTGGCCGTGGCCGAAACGCCCCTGCGCGTGGTCCACGCCGGGGTCTGGAACTTCCTGACCGTGGCCGTGCTGGCGGCGCTGGCGGTCATCACCCTGCTCACCCCGGCCTTGCTGCGGCTGACCCGCTCCGTCGAAGCTCCCCTGGAGGAGATGGCCCGCATGGCCCGCGCCATGGAGGAGGATCGGCCGGACATGGACTGCGCGCCGGGAGCCTTCCGCGAGGCCCCGGACGAAATACGAACCTTGTACGACGCCTTCGTCCACATGACCGGCAAGCTGCGGGACACCATCTCCCAGCTGGCCGTGTGCGCGATCACGGACCCGCTCACCGCCCTGGCCAACCGGCGCTCGCTCATGGACGAGGGCCGACGCCTGGCCGGGGTCTGTCGCCGCTCCGGCGTCCCATTCTCCGTGCTCATGATCGACCTGGACGGATTCAAACAGATCAACGACACGCTGGGACACCAGGCCGGGGACGAGGTGCTGCGGCATGTGGCAGGTCGGCTGCGCGCGGCCGCCCGGAGCACGGACTTCGTGGCCCGCTACGGCGGGGAGGAATTCGTGGTTCTGGCCCCCGGCGCCGACGCGGCCCAGGCCCTGAGCCTGGCCGAACGTCTGCGCGCGGCCGTGGAGTCCGAAGCCTGCCCCCTGGATATCCAGAGCGTGCTCTGCACGGTGAGCATCGGCACGTCCACCCTTGACGGCGCGGGTACCCCCGAAGAAGCTTTGGAAGCCGCCCTGGGCCGCGCGGACCAAGCCCTCTATCAAGCCAAGAACGCGGGCCGCAACCGCGTCCGGGCCTTCGACCCGGCTTCGCCGGGTTCCTGAAGGCCTTCGGCCTGTTTCAAAAAGATTGAAAGACGAAAGCTTCTTCCGCCTTTCTATGAACCCCCGAAGGGCCGGCTTCGCCGGTCTTCAAAAAGACTAAAAAAAAGAAAACCGCTTTGCCTTTCTATGCCCCCCCGAAGGGGGCGAGGGGGGCGAAGGAGGCCTTGGTGAGGGCGGCGAGGTCGCGGGGGGTAAGTTCGATGTCCACGCCGCGGCGTCCGGCGCTGACGAAGATGGTCGGATGGGCCTCGGCCGAGGCGTCGATGTAGGTTGGCAGACGCTTCTTCTGGCCCAGGGGGCTGACCCCGCCGACCACGTAGCCGGTGACGCGCTCGACCCGCGCCACGTCGGCCAGGGCGGCCTTCTTGACGCCCGCGGCCTTGGCCAGCAGCTTCAGGTCCAGACGCCGCAGCACCGGCGCCACGGCCACCACGAGGCCCGCGCCCGCCTCCACGACCAGGGTCTTGAAGACCCGCTCCGGGTCCACGCCCAGCTTGTCCGCCGCCTCGCGGCCATAGGACTCCGCCGCCGGGTCGTGCTCATACTCGTGGACCTGAAAGGCGATCCTGGCCTTCTTCGCCATCTCGATGGCCGGGGTCATGCTCCCTCCCCGTCGGACAACGCCGACACCGCCTCGTACCCCTTCCCCCCGCCAGCCCGCAACCCCGGGCCTTCGGCCCATCCCAGAAAGGCGGCGGTGGGGGACCTCTCAGCCTTTCTGAAGACCGGCGAAGCCGGGGGCCTTCGGCCCATTCCAGAATGGCGGAAGAGCCTCTTCGCCTTTCTGAAAACCGGCGAAGCCGGAGGGTTGGCGGGCGGGAGGATTGCGGATATTCTGCTCTCATGACGCAACGCACCATGTCCGGCCTGGAGCCGCTTCTGGCCCTGCTGCGGCCCCTGACCGGGGCCGTGGCGGCCTATTCCGGCGGAGTGGACTCCACCCTGCTGGCCGTCGCCGCGCACACGGCCCTTGGGCCCCGCGCCCTGGCCGTGACCGTGCGCTCGGCCTTCACGGCTCCCGGCGACCTGGACCTGGCCCTGGACAAGGCCCGCGCTCTCGGCCTGAACCACCGCGTCCTGGATCTGGACGTCTGGGCCGTACCCGGACTTTCGGCCAACGGCCCGGACCGCTGCTACCTCTGCAAGCGGGCCGTGCTCACGCCCCTGGCCGCCCTTGCCGCACAGGGAGTCGCCCTGTTGGAGGGCACCAACGCCGACGACGACCCGGCCCGGCCCGGCCGCCGCGCTGTGGCCGAGCTGGGCGCGCTCTCGCCCCTGGCCGAAGCCGGACTGGACAAGGCCGCCGTGCGCGCCCTGTCCCGCGACCTGGGCCTGCCCGGCTGGGACGCGCCCTCCAACTCCTGCCTGGCCACGCGCATCCCCACGGGCACGCCCCTGACCCCGGCCGCCCTGGAACGGGTGGACCGCCTGGAAACCGTGGCCCGGGGCCTGGGCCTCTCGGCCCTGCGCTGCCGCGACCGGGGCGAAACCCTCGTTCTTGAAATCCCGCCGGACCAGCTTCCCCTGGCCCGAAACAACGAAAACACCCTGGTCGAGGCCGCCCGCGCCGCCGGGTTCTCCGGCCTCATCATCAAGGAACGGACCTCCGCATGAATTTCGACGAACTTCTGGACGCCTACCGCCAAGGCCGCGCCGACAAGGACGACCTGAAGCGGGCGCTGCTGCGCGAAACCTACATCGACGCGGGCATGGCCAAGCTGGATCACCGCCGCGCCGAACGCACGGGCTGCGCCGAGGTGGTCTTCTGCCAGGGCAAGACTCCGGAACAGGTGGCCGAGATCATGGTCCGCCTGGCCGGACAGCAGCCCCGCGTCCTGGGCACCCGCGCCGCCCCGGCCCACGCCGAGGCCGCCGCGGCCCGCCTGGAGGTGGACTACGACCCGGTCTCCCGCCTGCTCTCCCACACCCGCGAAGCCGTGAAGCCGCGCGGCAAGGTCGTGGTCCTCAGCGCGGGCACCTCGGACCTGCCCGTGGCCGAGGAAGCCGCCAAGACCGCCGAATTCCTCGGCTCCCGCGTACTGCGCCACTTCGACTGCGGCGTGGCCGGGCTGCACCGGCTCTTTCCCGTGATCGAGGAACTGCGCGACGCCCGGGCCGTGATCTGCGTGGCGGGCATGGAAGGGGCCCTGGCCTCCGTGGCGGGCGGACTCTGCCCCGCCCCGGTGATCGCCGTGCCCACCAGCGTGGGCTACGGCGCGAGTTTCGGCGGCCTCGCCGCCCTCCTGGCCATGCTCAACTCCTGCGCCCCCGGCGTCTGCACCGTGAATATCGACAACGGCTTCGGCGCGGGGTACCTTGCTCACCGGATGAACACCCTGGCTGGATGAGCGAGGTGGGGGCTCCCCGCCCCCACGCCCCCGGCCAGGGGGCGGCCCTGGACCATTCAGCGGCGCGGCGAACGCCGCGACGACGTGAAGTTTTTTTGGGGGATGGGGGTCCGGGGGAAACCCCCTTCTTTGCAAAAAAGGGGGTTTCCCCCGGAGGACTCATGCCCACGTTGTATCTCGACTGCACCACGGGAGTCAGCGGCGACATGCTCCTGGCCTCCCTGTCCGACGCGGGGAGGCTGTGCTCCTATCTGGAAGAGCAGATGGCCAAGCTGCCGCTGCCCGGATTCCGGCTGGAGTTCGCGGAGGCCCGGGTGGCGGGCATCGTCACCCGCCGGGCTAGGGTGCTCCAGACCGCCAGCCAGCCCCTGCGGCATCTTGAGGATCTAACCCGGATCGTGGAGGACGCGCCGTATTCCGAGTGGGTGCGCAAGGAGGCCCTGGCCGTGCTGCGCCTGTTGGGCGAGGCCGAGGCCCGAGTCCACGGCCTGCCGTTGGAGAAGGTGCACTTCCATGAGATCGGGGCCGTGGACACGGTGGTGGACGTCACCGGAACGCTGCTGCTGGTGGAGAAACTGGGAGTGAAGAGAGTGGCGGCCTCGGCCGTGAACCTGGGCTCCGGCTTCGTGGAGATCGCCCACGGCAGACTGCCCGTGCCCGCCCCGGCCTGCGCCGAACTGGCCAAGGGCATGCGGGCCTTTTCCACGGACATCGGCATGGAGACGGCGACGCCCACGGGGTTGTCGCTGGTCAAACGCCTGGCCAAGACCTACGGCCCCCTGCCCGAGGGCGTGGTGCGGGCCGTGGGCTACGGCTCGGGCACACGCTCCACGGACGAGCGGCCCACCTTCGTGCGGGCCTTTCTCATCGACGAGGACGAGGGCGATGCAGCCTGACATGATGGCCGTGGTGGCCCGCTACCGGGAGGACGTTTCCTGGACGGGACGGCTGGGCTTTCCAGTCGTGATCTACGACAAGGGCGGCGACTGGCCCGGGGGCGTGCCCCTGCCGAACATCGGCCGCGAGGCCCACACCTATGTCACGCACATCCTGCGCCGCTACCCGGAATTCCCGCGCCACACCCTGTTCCTGCAGGGCGACCCCTTCCCGCACCTGACCCCGGACGGCAAGGCGGGCGTGGACACGCTGCTGACCAAGGCGGCCGACCTCCTGGACCGGGGCGCGAGCTTCGGCGGCCTGTCCTGGTGCCGCCTGCGTTGCGACCGGCTGGGGCGGCCGCACAGCATGTTCGACCCGGCCTGGAAGGGAAAATGGAGGGGTTGGGGCAAGGACATCCCGGTGGGCGAGGTCTTCGAGAAGTTATTCGCCGGAAGCTCCCCCCGGCTGTTCCTGGCCAACGCGGCCACGGCCAACTTCCTCGTGTCCCGCCAGCGCATCCTGACCCGGCCGTTGGGATTCTACAACAACCTGCTTTCGTTGATTGAAAACGATCCGTATGACGAGATGAACACGGGCCACGCCCTGGAACGTCTCTGGCACCTCGTGTTCGACGGCAACAAGCGTCTGAACCGGGCGGACTACGGCTAGGCCATGTTCCTGAATCTGCGCATCGCCGTGAAGTCATTGGCCGTGCACAAGCTGCGCGCGGTCCTGGCCATGCTCGGGGTGTTCCTGGGGGCGCTGGCCTTCACCGGGGTGCAGCACGTGTCCCAGTCCCTGGAACGCAAGGCCGAGCTGGAGGCCGAGAAGATGGGCCCCAGTCTGTTCGCGGCCATCGCCGGGCAGGTGCGCTTCTCACGCGGCGGCGACCTGCGCCTGGGCGCGGCCCAGCGCAACTTCACCATTTCCGACGCCCAGGCCCTGGCCCGGGGCGTGCCCTCGGTGCTGAGCATGGCGCCCTACGCCTCCACGAGCATGCCGCTGCGCTCGGCCGAGTCCGCCACCAAGGCCACGCTCATCGCCACCTGGCCGGAATACACCGAAATCCGCGATTTCCACCCCGAAATGGGCCGGTTCTTCAACGCCGAGGAGGTGGCCGAGCGGGACAAGGTGCTCGTGCTGGGCCGGGACATCGCCGAGCGTCTTTTCGGCCGGGCCGAGGCCGCCCTGGGCGGCACGGTCTACCTCTACCGCGCCGACTTCCGGGTGGTGGGCGTCATGGAGAAAAAGGGTCGCGATCTGGCCGGGGACAACCAGGACGAGCAGATATTCATGCCCCTGTCCACCTACATGCGCCGCGCGGCGAACCAGGACTGGATCAGCGGGGCGTTCCTGCGTCTGGCTCCGGGCTCGAACCAGGGCCCGGCCCTGGATGCGGTCATGGACGCGGCCAGGGCCATCCTGCGCGAGCGCCACGGCCTGCGGCCGGGCCAGGCCGACGACTTCACCCTGCTCACCGCCCGCCAGTCCCAGGATCTCCAGTTCCAGGCCCTGGAACTCGTGCATACCCTGGGGCTCATCGCCTCCACGGTCTGCTTCGGCGTGGGCGGCATGGGCATTCTCTCGATCATGATCCTCATGGTCCGGGCGCGACGCATGGAGATCGGCATCCGCCGCGCCGTGGGCGGCAAGCGTTCCCAGATCCTGGGGCAGTTCCTGCTGGAGTCCGGGCTCATGGCCGGAACCGGCGGCGTGCTCGGCGTGCTGGCCGGCCTGCTTGTGACCACGGCCGTGAGCGTCTTCGGCGGCATGCCCTTCGTCCTGGACCCCGCGCTCCTGGCCGGAACCCTGGCCGCGTCCACGCTCATCGGGCTCCTGGCCGGATCCTATCCGGCCTGGCAGGCGGCCCGGGTGGAAATCCTCGACGTCCTCCGAATCTGAGGAAAAGCGACATGCTCATCTGGATCGGCATTCTCTTCTTCATCCTCGGCGTGATTTTCCGGGTCTTCCCGCCCCGCTCGATCAACGGGATTTACGGCTACCGGACGCCCCGCTCCATGAAGAACCAGGACACCTGGGACGAGGCCCAGCGGTTCACGGCCGACAACCTGACCCTCCACGGCCTGCTCTTCGCCGGGACCGGCCTGCTCCTGGAGTTGGTCCTCTCCCCGGGCTCCGGCCCGCAGACGGTGATTTTCCTGGCGGGACTGGCGGTCATGATCCTCCAGGATGAGCGCCACCTCCTGCGGACCTTCCATCCCGACGGGAGGCGAAAGGAGGCGGAACCCGGGGAGAGTCCGGGCCGCGCCGCGGCCCGTGGGCTCGTCTGGGCGGCCGGAGTCTCGGCCATGCTCAGCCTGTGCTGCCTGGCCGCCTTCCGGCTCATCGGCTCCTCCGTGGACGGGCAGGGCTTCCTGCACGAGCCCTTCGCCCTGGTCCCGGCCGGATTCCTGCTGGCCGGTTTCGCGGTGCTCATGGGCCTGGCGGCCCTGCTGGTCCGCTTCGGCGGATTCTTCTCCCCGCCGCGCGCGGACAAAGCGGACAAATGAAAAAGGCGGAGAGGCGAAAGCCCCGCCGCCTTTCCGGAATCCCGCGAAGCGGGTTTGACTCAGGTCAAGGCGATTCTCATCGCCTCGGGCTATTCCGTGGTCCATATTTGGAATTGCAACCAAGGAGGACCACATGTTTTGCTACCAGTGCGAACAGACCGCCAAGGGAACCGGCTGCGACAAGCTCGGCGTCTGCGGCAAGACTCCGGACACGGCGGCCCTGCAGGATCTCCTGATCCATGTGCTGAAAGGGTTGTCGGAAGTGGCCCTGGCCGCCCGCGAGGCCGGGATCGTGGACCGCGAGGCGGACGTCTTCACCGTGCGGGCCACCTTCTCCACCCTGACCAACGTGAACTTCGACCCCGCGCGCTTCCCGGGCCTCATCGCCCGCGCCGTGGAGCTGCGCGAGCGGCTCAAGGCCGCCCTGGCCGCCAAAGGCCTGAAGCCCGCCTTCAGTCCAGTGGCGGACTTCGCCCCGGCCGAAGACCTGGCCGGCCTGGTGCGCCAGGGCGAGCAGCACGGCGTACGCGAGGACGCCGATCCCGACCCGGACATCCAGTCCCTGAAGCAGACCGTGATCTACGGCCTCAAGGGCGTGGCGGCCTACCTGGACCACGCCCAGATCCTGGGCCGGGAGGACGCCGAAGCCTACGCGGGAGTGCACAAGCTCCTGGCCGCCACCTTGCGCGCGGACCTGGGCCTGGGCGACTGGGTCGGGCTGGCCCTGGAGTGCGGCACACTCAATCTCAAGGCCATGGAACTGCTGGACGCGGCCAACACCGGAACCTACGGCCACCCCGTGCCCACCGAAACGCCCCTGGGCCACAAGAAGGGCAAGGCCATCCTGGTCTCGGGCCACGACCTGCGCGATCTGGAGGAAATCCTCAAGCAGACCGAGGGCACGGGCGTCTTCGTCTACACCCACGGCGAGATGCTGCCCTGCCACGGCTATCCGGGGCTCAAGAAGTACAAGCACTTCCACGGCCACTACGGCACGGCCTGGCAGAACCAGCAGAAGGAGTTCGCGGCCTTCCCGGGCGCGATCCTGATGACCACCAACTGCATCCAGAAGCCCACGAGCTACCTGCCGAACATCTTCACCACCGGCCTGGTGGGCTGGCCCGGGGCCGCGCACGTGAAGAGCCCCGACTTCGGGCCGGTGATCGCCCGCGCCCTGGAGCTGCCGGGCTTCGCCGAGGACGAGGACAAGGGCTCGGTCACGGTCGGCTTCGCGCGCAACGCGGTCATGGGCGTGGCCGGAACCGTGATCGACGCGGTCAAGGCGGGCAAGATCCGGCATTTCTTCCTGGTGGCGGGCTGCGACGGGGCCAAGCCGGGCCGCAACTACTACACCGAGTTCGTGGAAAAGGTTCCGGCGGACTGCGTGGTGCTCACCCTGGCTTGCGGCAAGTTCCGCTTCTTCGACAAGAAGCTCGGGGACATCGGCGGCATCCCACGCCTGCTGGACGTGGGCCAGTGCAACGACGCCTACTCGGCCATCCAGATCGCCACGGCCCTGGCCGGGGCCTTCCAGTGCGGGGTCAACGACCTGCCCCTGTCCCTGGTGCTGTCCTGGTACGAGCAGAAGGCCGTGGCCATCCTGCTCAGCCTGCTGGCCCTGGGCATCAAGAACATCCGCCTGGGCCCCAGCCTGCCCGCGTTCCTGACCCCGAACGTGCTCAACTTCCTGGTGGAGAACTACGACATCAAGCCCATCTCCACCCCGGACGCGGACCTCAAGGCCATCCTGGGCTGACGGTCCCTTGAATGAAATACGGGGGCGACCGCCGGACTGCTCCGGCGACCGCCCCCGTTCCCCCCGGAGACGCCCTCGGCGTCTGCCGCATCCTCCGGAAAAGGCGTCCCGGCCATCGGCCGAACCGCCCTCCGGGGCTTCCCCTCGCGTCGATCTCAGTGCTTGTGGTCGTGCACTTCCTTTTCGTGTCCCGGATGCTCGTGGTCGTGGGCTCCATGCTCACCCGCGTGGGTGTGATCGTGGCCCTCCCCGGCGTGCTCGTGCGGGTGCTTGTGCTCGTGCGGGTGTTCGTGGCTGTGGGTGTGTTCGTGCGGGTGGGAATGCACGCCCATTCCCGGGTGCTCGTGCGGGTGCTCGTGGCTGTGGGTATGCTCGTGCTCGTGGTCGTGCTTGTGCTCGTGGTCGCCCTTCATGGCCGTTCCTCCTTGCCGAGGGTGCGTTTTTCTTCTCCGCCTTTCTCATCCAATAAGTTCCATGCCGCACCTTGTATAGCCCGCACCATTTTTTTTCTTGTGTCATGCCGGGTGAATACCGTGGCGGTCCATGCCACGCGGAGACACTCCGGCGTCCCATCCCACGTTGGGAAATCCATTGACTCCCGCTGAACGAGACACGGCAACACGCTTGAATAGTTGATCCTCTCTGAATATCCCGGAATGGGAACAGACCCCGTTTTTCCTCGCGCCGTGCCACCGTCGCTCGATGTCCGCAGCGCGCTCCTTTCCCTTCGGCGACAAGGAAAACGCCGCGCAAGCCGCTTTTTTTTGTCCCCGCCGCATGCTATGTTCCCTTCCGTCAGCAACCGTCCCACAAGGAGACCCCATGAAGCCGTTCCTGTTCTGCCTCTGTCTCTGCTCGGCCCTGGCCCTGGCCGCCTGCGGCAAGACCGCCCGTGAACAGCTCATGGATGAGGACTACACCCGCATGACCGACACCGGGATCGTCCGCTACTACTACGACCTGGACCAGGCCATCGAGGCCTGCGAGTACCGCGTCCGGTCCGAGACGCCCCTGCGCATGGGCGTGGGCAGCGGCTGGGGGTCCGGCGGCGGCGCGGGCATCGGCGTGGGCGTGACCCGCGACGCCAGCAACAACTGCGACGCCACCCCGTTGCGCCACCGCCAGCTCGACGTGCGCGCGGAGATGACCCGCCGGGGCATCCAGCCCTAGACCAGCGCCGACGCGCCCGGAGCGCCCGGCTTTTCCATGCCTCTGGAACTCGACCACATCTTCGTCTGCTGCGGCCCCGGCGCTCCCGAGGCCGAAACCCTGATCCGGCTCGGCCTGGCCGAGGGCCCATCCAACACCCATCCCGGCCAGGGAACCGCCAACCGCCGCTTTCCCTTCGGCAACGCCTATCTCGAACTGCTCTGGGTCACGGACCCGGCGGAAGCCCAGGCCGGACCCGCCCGGGAGACCCGGCTCTGGGAGCGCTGGTCGCGACGCCGGAACGGGGCGAATCCCTTCGGCTTCGTGTTCCGCTCCCGGGGAGCACCGGACGGACGGGCCCCCTGCCCCACCCGGGCCTATCGCCCGGCCTATCTCCCGCCGGGCCTGATCATGGAGTTCGCGGACGGCGCGCCCCTGGAAGAACCCGAGATCGTCTTCCTGCCCTTCGTGCATGGCCCGGGACGCGTGGCTCCTCCAAAGGGCGGGCCCGTGCGCGGCCTGATCCGGGTCGAGGCCGATCTGCCCCGGGCCGATCATCTCTCCGAATCGTCCCGGGCCCTGGCCGAGGCGGGTCTGATGGTCTACCGCCGGTCGCCGGAGCACCTGCTCGAACTCGTTCTGGACGCGGACGCGGCCTTCGCCGCCGACCTCCGGCCCGGGCTGCCCCTGCTGCTGCGCGGCGGACCGGCGCGCTGAGTCCCAGCGGCCCCCGCTTTACGCCGCGGCGCGCAGGGTCTACAGTGCCCGCCATGCGCGTGATCGTGAACGTGGACGACCTGGGGCTGCACCCGGCGGTGCGGCGGGCCGTGGAGGATCTCGGCCGGATCGGCATCGTCACCTCCTCCACCCTGCTGGTCAACGGACCGGACGCCGAACAAGCGGCGAAGACCACCGGCGTGGGCCTGGGCGTCCACCTGAACATCCTGCGCGGACGGCCGACCCTCCCGCCGGGCGAGGTGGACAGTCTGGTGGGCCCGGACGGGCTCTTCCTGGGCGACTACACGGCCCTTTTCAAGCGCTACCTCACCGGCCGCATCGACCACGGCCAGGTGGAACGCGAGTGGACCGCCCAGGTGGAGCGGGCCAGGGAACTGGGCGTCAGCCCCACGCATTTCGACTCCGAGAAGCACATCCACGCCTGGCCCACGCTCATGGCCGTGGCCGCCAGGGTGGCCGGGAAATTCGGCGTGGGCTGGCTGCGACGGCCCGTGGAGTGCCAGAAGCTGGCCCGGATGGACGCGGGCGGGCTGCGGACCAAGTTCCTGGGCGTCTGCTCCCTGTTCCAGAAGCGCCCGGCGCGGGTGCGCTGGCCCGACCTGGCCTTCGGCATCGCGGACCAGGGCCGCTTTCTCCTGCCCGAACGCTTCCGGGCCTACGCCGCCCGCGCACCCAAGGCCCGGGTGGTGGAGATCGTCTGCCACCCCGGCAAGCCCCTGCCCGGCGACCCGGACATCCCGGCCGAGTATGGCAAACTGCGCGTGGCCGCCCAGTGGGAGGCCGAGTACAAGGCCCTTTCCGACCCGGAATGGCTCCGCGTCCTGGGCGAGATGGGGGCCAAGCTTGTGCACTACGGCCAGATGCCGTAAGGAATCGCCATGCCCGAACGCGCCATCGAACTCTCCGTGGTCACGCCCATGCACAACGAGGAGCTCTGCATCCGCGAGTTCCACCGCCGGGTCACGTCCGTGCTCTCCGAATTCGGCATCGAGTACGAGATCGTCATCGTCAACGACGGCTCCACCGACTCCACCGGCGCGATCATCCGCGAACTGGCCGACGCCGACCCCCGGCTCACGGGCGTGTTCCTGGCCCGCAACCGGGGCCAATGCACCGCCATCTACGCGGGCATGCAGCACTCCCGGGGCAAGTACGTGGTCATCATGGACGGCGATCTCCAGCACCCGCCGGAGGAGCTTCCGGCCCTGGTGACCACGATCCGCGAGGGCTGGGACATGGTCAAGGGCGTGCGGACCAACCGCTCGGAATCCCTCGTGCTGCGCCGCATCCCGAGCCGGATAGCGAACTATCTTCTGCGCGCCACGAGCAAGTGCGACGTGAAGGACATGGGCGGCCTGTCCATCCTGCGCGGCGATCTGGCCCGCACCCTGCATCTGCGCGAGGGCCAGCACCGCCTCCTGCCCGCCCTGGTCCACGGGCTGGGCGGCTCGGTGGCCGAGGTGCCCACCAGCGCTCCGCCGCGCTTCGCGGGCAAGAGCCACTACGGCATCGGCCGGTCCGTGGACGTGCTCTTCGACATCATCCTGCTCTGGTTCCAGAACTCCTTCAAGCAGCGGCCCGTCTACCTCTTCGGCCGCATCGCCCTGCTCCTGTTCCTGGCCGCCAGCGTGATCATGGCCTGGCTGCTCTACGGCAAGATCTTTTACGGCGAGCACATGGGCACCCGGCCGCCGTTCCTGGGCGCGGTGCTCTTCTACCTCGCCTCCCTGGGCTTCATGTCCACGGGCTTCATCCTGGAAGTGCTCTCCAACGTCCTGGCCGCCCAGACCGACGTCAAGCCCTACCAGGTGCGCGAGATCGTCCGCAAACAGCGCGACCCCGCCGAGGAGGCCACCGACTAACCCCCTTCGGCCCTCTTCGGGGGGTATGGAAAGGCGAAAGAGAGTTTTCACGAGTCACAAGGCACCGAGGAAGAACCAACAAGGAGGTCACATTGGCGAAGAAACCCAACTATTCCTACGAAAAACGTCAGAAGGAACTGGCCAAGGCCAAGAAGAAGGCCGAAAAGCTGCGCCAGAAGCAGGAACGCAAGGACTCACGGCCCGACGACGACTCCTCCACGCAGGACGAGCCGGAAACCGCTCCAGCCATCTCGCCCGACGCCGACGCTTAAGTCCGGGGCCTTCGGCCCGTTTCGGAAAGCCGGAAGAGGAACGCCTCTTCGTCTTTCTCAAAACCGGCGAAGCCGGGGGCCTTCGGCCCGTTTCAGAAAGACGAAAGGCGCCGTACCACCGCGACCTTTGAGGTTGCGCCTCGGTCCAACGAGGCGCTGTCCTTCTGCGGCCTGAAACCCACCCCGTTCCAGCGAAAGCCGAGGCCCTTCGGCCCGTTTCAAAAAGCCGAAAGAGGAACGCCCCTTCGTCTTTCTGGAAACCGACGAAGTCGGGGGCCTTCGGCCCGTTTCGGAAATACGGAACGATGGGATCCTCTTGGCCTTTCCGTAGACCGGCGAAGCCGGCCTTTCTAAGGACCGGCGAAGCCGGCCTTTCTAAGGACCGGCGAAGCCGGAGGCGAAGTCGGAGGTGGTGGTCCGGCCGGGCATGACCGAGACGTCGTGCCTGGTCACGCTCTTCTTGGTCGGCAGGTCGATGATCTTCACGTCGTAGACCCCGGGCAGGACCGGGAAGGCCTTGGGGGTCTCGGCTCCGCTCATGCCCGTGGCCAGGGGTTCCTTTTCTCCCGGGGAATAGATCTCCACCAGGACGTTGCCGGGCATTCCATTGACCAGCGCGCGCACGCTGATCCAGCCCTCGTCGAAGGACACGGGCACGGTGGTCACGACACCGGAGCGGGCGGCGATGCTGGGGAGCACGGAAGGGGGTCTGCGGGGGTTTTCGGGGTCCGAGGCGCGAATGGAGTAGATGCCGGGCGAAACGAGGAACGGAGCTGGCGGGGAGCCGCTCTGTCCCTGGATCAGGATGCCGGAGCCGCCCTCGGCGGCGATCTCCACCCGGGCGTCGATGGGCTTGCCGTTCTTGATCGCGGCCACGCGGATTTCCGCCCCGCCGAAGGCGGCCTCGCGCACGGCGATGCGCTCGTTGGTCACGGCCACGTCCTTGAACACCGAGCGGATGCGGCCGGAAGCCGTGGGATCGCTGACCGTGAGCTCGTAGCGGCCCAGGGGCAACGATATCCCGCCCAGTCCCGAAGGCCCGGTGCGGAAGGTGGCCAGGGGTGGAGTTCCAGCGGTTCCGGCCGACGCGGGCCGGACCTCCACCAGGGCGTCGAAGGGCGCGCCCAGGCGGGTGGCGCGCACGAGCAGGTTCTCGACCCGGAAGGCCCGACGCAGGGCCCGGGCCAAATCCGCGCCGTTGGCCGCGCTCTCGTAGGTGCCGCCGGAGAGCCCGGCCATGTTGTCCAGCACGGCGGCCTGGTTGGACGTGACCTGATAGCCCACGATGCGCAGGGTGAAGGGCAGGCCCAGGGCCTTGAGCAGGGAGACCACCGGGCCGGGGTCCTCTCCACAGGTGTCCAGGCCCGTGCTCAGGAACACGGCGGTGACGGGCGTGCGCACGGCCAAGATGCGTTTGGTGGCGGCCTCCAGGTCCAGGGTCGGCGCCGGCTTGCCGTCCGGCCTGGCCAGGGAGGACACGGCGCGCATGAAGTCGAGCTTGTTCAGAGGGCCCAGGGGCACCAGTTCGCGCACCGGCAGACAGGCCACCTGACTGGGCTGGGGATAGAGGTAGAGCGCGGCCTGGGCGTTTTCCGGCAGGTCGCGGACAACGGCGTTGAGCACGGGCTTGGCGGCCTCCAGCCGAGCGTATCCGGCCGTGGCGTCCAGGATCACGACGAAGGTCGACTGGGCCGCGCCGGGCCGCGCCGGAGCCGCTTGCGGCGGCTGGGCCGGGTTGGGCTGGGCCGCGCGGGCCGGAATCGCGGCGCAGAACAAGAGCAGCAGACAGAGGCAGACTGAGGCCGGACGCATGGAACCTCCTCGGGCCGCACGGCCCCGGGCGTGATTCTGCCCCAGCCGCCGGGCCCTGTCCAGACGCCTTGCCCCCGGCTCGCGCCGATGCTACCTTCAGCAAATGACCGCAATCATCCGCAACTCCGGCCAGACCCTCTGCCACGACCGCCACGGCCGTCCCCTGCCCTGCCGGGGATCGGGGCAGGACGGGGAGTTCCGGCCCGGCCGCCCCTGGCCCGCGCCACGCTTCGAACTTTCGGCCGACGGAGCCGTGGCCCTGGACCGGCTCACGGGCCTGCACTGGTCCGCCGACGCCGACCCCGCCGGGTTCCCGCTCAGCCGGGCCGAGGCCGGGAACCTCGCCGCGGAGTGGCGCGCGGAGGCCCGCCACGGCTTCGACGACTGGCGATTGCCCGACCGCCGGGAACTGCTGAGCCTGGTGGACTTCGGCTCGGCCACGCCCAGCCTGCCCCCGAGCCATCCCTTCCGCAACGCGGTCCCCAACTGGTACTGGAGCGCCACCGAGGCCGCCATCCAACCCGGCTACTTCTGGTACGTGCAGTTCCTCGGCGGCCGGATGTTCTTCGGCCGGGCCGACGAATATCATCTGGTCTGGCCCGTGCGCGGGCGGAGCGAGTCGCTGCCCAACCCTGGGCCCGTCGCCGGAACCGGGCGGGCCTGGCCCGAGCCGCGCTTCGAGGTCTTGCCCGGCGGCGAGGCCGTGCTCGACCGGCTCACGAATCTCGTCTGGGCCCGCGACGCGGACCCGCGCGGCGCGCTGCCCTGGCCCCTGGCCCTGGCCCTGCCCCACGCGGCCAATGAGCGGGTACTGGCCGGGCGGGTGAACTGGCGGCTGCCCACGATCCTGGAGCTGGAATCCCTGGTGGACGCCACGCGCCACACCCCGGCGCTGCCCGCCGCCCATCCCTTCGTCAACGTGCGCGACACCTACTGGTCGGCCACCAACAGCGCCCTGGACCCGTCCTGGGCCATGTGCCTGTATCTGCACAAGGGCGGCATCGGCGTGGGCCACAAGCCCACGGCCGGTTTCCATGCCTGGGTCGTCAGCGGGAAGTAGGGAGCCCAGAGGCTCCGCGCCCCCGGCTTGATGGAGATTGCGTGAAGATAGGCCGGGACCGGCCTTCGCGCTCCAACCGAGCGCCGGCTCCGCAGAAACCAGGAGGCGGGGACATGACCCTGAAGGAAATTCATGAACGCATCCGGGAGATCGGCTGCCTGACGTTCACCACCCTGGACGGCGGAACCCCGCACAGCCGGATCGCCCACGTCTGCGGCTGCGATGAGCGGGGGCTTTATTTCCTGAACATGAGCGTCAAGCCGTTCTACCGGCAGTTGAAGGCGAACGGGAAAGTCGCCCTCTGCGGCATTTTCCCCTCCGGCCGCCCCACCGGAAAGAACCCCGTGGGGCAACCCGCGTTCGAACCCGGCTACACGTTGCGGATCACGGGCGAGGCCGAGGAGGTTCCCCTGGCCGAGATCGAGGCCGGGGCCGCCGCTGGCGATGCGACCTTCCGCTACGTCCTGGAGGACCACGCCCGCTACCCGGACATCCGCCTGTTCCGCCTGCACCGGGGCAAGGGGGAAATCTACGACTACGACTTCGAGATGGAGCGCCGGGACCACAAGCTGCTGCGAACCCGCTTCTCCTTCGGCGGCGAGACGCACGAGGAGTCGGGCTGCCGGATCACCGACGCCTGCGTCGCCTGCGGGGCCTGCGCGGAGGTCTGCACCTTCAAGGCCGTGGTGCCGGGCGAACCCTACCGCATCGACGGCTCGCGCTGCGACGAGTGCGGAAGCTGCATCCTGGCCTGCCCCGAGGACGCCATTGAGCCGCCCAGGACGATCTAGGGCCTAGACGATGGCCTGGTTGACCCACTGCCGCAGGGTGGGCGGCCGGGGCGTGCCGGGCATGGGCACCCATTCGCACTGGGCGGTGAGTTCCACGCCCCCCTGGATGACGTTCACCGGCCGGTCGGCGGAGACGACCACCACGATGACCCCGTGGTGGCGGGCCGAAAAGCGGATTGCGGAGTTGAAGCGCGCGCCCCGGGCGCGGTTCTCGCCGGGCGTGGCCAGACCGTCCATGAGGCAGGCGAAACCGTGCAGATGCAGATCGCGGGCCACGTGCAGGGCCCCGTCCACGCGCGAGAGCCCGACGGCCACCTCCAGCGCCCCTTCCCGCCGCAGATCCAGGGGCGCTTCCAGCTTCTGCCCGGCCAGCTCCAGGGGTTCGAGACCCAGGTCCACCACCACCGAGCAGCCGTGACGCTGATCCCGGGCGTCGTTGACGATGCGGGTCACGGCCTGGAACAGGTCGTGGCGGTCGGTGGGGCTCAGGTCCACCTCCAGCAGGGCCTCCTCCAGGTGCACGAGCAGGGGCTGGCGATTGGAGGAATGGAAGTCGCCGTCCGAGAAGCTGCATACGGGATCCTGGTCGAGATACAGGAAGCCGTGGCCGCCCCGGAAGTCGGCCAGCACAGTCGCCGGAGGCAGCGCACCCCGGGCCACGCCCACGATGGTTCCGCCGTCCGAGGCCAGGAAACGATCGTCGCTCTCCACGGCCTGCAGCAGCTTGCGGACGTGCTTGTGATTGCTCAGCGCGGGCCGCTCCAATTCGGGAAAGCGCAGAAGAAAGTCCAGGCGGTGCAGGTAAGCGGGCTCCACGAAGGCGATCACGCCCCGGGCCCAGGCCCCTTCCTCGCGGGTCTTGGACACGCCGAGCACGGCGTCCAGGAGCGGATAGATGCGCAGGTTGGTGTCCATGCCCAGGATCAGGCCGCGCTCGTCCACCAGGAAGTCGCGGACCGCATGGCAGGCCAGATCCTGGAGCAGGAACTCGGCGGCGTCCAGGTTGAGGACGTTCTTATACTCGCAGTTCTGGGAGAAGAGGTTCACCGCGTATTCCAGCCAGCGGGTGGTGGGCCCGACGGAGCAGAGATCCGGGTGGTGCTCGGTGAACCACATCTGGTAGGTCATGGCGCGGGAGCGGCCGCCGAAGCCGATGAGGCCGGAGAGGGTCAGCTCGTGATCCTCCTCGGGCCGCAGGCAGTGAACCAGGGAGTCGCTGGGCCGCGGCCCGCGCCAGCCGTCGTCGTCCAGGTAGACCTCGGTGAGCCGTGGCTCGTGGCCGCGCAGAAGGTTCTGGGGATCGTAGATGCGCGGGGGATCGTCCGGAGCCGGGCAATAGATCACGGCCGCTCGGCTGGGCCGGGAAAAATGCGAGAGCCCGAACCGCAGTCCGTCCAGGATGTGGTGTACGCAGACGCTTTCGAACTCCCGTACCGGCATGCCCTTCTCCCGCGTCGCGATGACGGCTATCGTGGGCGATGTTGACCCAAAAGCCCACCGCTGTCCAGGGGGTTGCGATTCCTGGCCTTTTATCCCGGCTTCCTTGACACGCCGGGACGCCGTGCTAGAGAGGGAACAGCGGAAAACGACCGGCGGACGACGCCGCGCGGGGTGCGCATGGAACAGGACAGGCCCGGCAAGGCCGACATCGACTGCATCGTCTACGACTTCGACGGGGTGATGACCGACAACCGGGTGCTCGTGTCCCAGGACGGGACCGAGGCCGTGTTCTGCAACCGGGCCGACGGCCTGGGCGTGGGCCTCATCCGCGCGCTCGGCATTCCGCAGATGATCCTCTCCACCGAAGCCAATCCGGTGGTCGCGGCCCGGGCCGCCAAGCTGCGCATTCCGGCCGTGCAGGACTGCGCGGACAAGGGCGCGGCCCTGGCCCGGCTTCTGGACGCGCGCGGTCTGGACCCCAGACGGGTGCTCTTCGTGGGCAACGACGTGAACGATCTGCCCGCGTTGCGGCTGGTGGGCTGGCCGGTGGCCCCGGCCGACGCCCATCCCTCGGCGCTGGCTGCGGCCCGGCTGGTGACCCGGGCCCGGGGCGGCCAGGGCGTGATCCGGGAACTGGCCGACATCCTCTCCGGCGACGCGGACTCAGAAGCCTGAGGCCGGAGTCCCGGCCGCCGCGTCCCCGAGCGGCTCGTCCTCGGGCACCACGTCCAGGAGCACGAGCACATCCTCGGCCAAGTCGGCCCGCAGATTGCCGCAAAGCGCGGCCAGCAGCCGCATCAGCTCTCTCCGGTCCCCTTCGGGAAAATCCCGGAAGGCCGTCTGCTCCATGTCCTTGAGCGCCAGATCCAGGCCGTCCAGGAGCCCTCGCGCGCGGGAACTCAAGCGCAGAAGCGTCCGCCGCCGGTCGGCCGGATCGGCGGCGCGCCGGACGAGGCCGTCGCGGACCATGCGCTTGAGGGTGTTGGCCATGGTGGGCTGCTCCACGCCCACCAGAACGCAGAGTTCGGCCTGGGTCAGGCCGTCGCGCCCGCGCAGGCGGCGCAGCACCGGCGCCTGGCCCGGGGCCAGGCCCAGATCCGCGAGACGGGCGGCCAGGGACTGGGCCCAGAGCCGTCCGGCAAGGCCGAGCAGTTCGCCGGGATTCTCTTCGATTTCATTGGACATCGCCGCCTCCGGGGTTGCAGAGCGGGCTATGTACCTTTTTTGCCGCCGGGAGTTCCGCCTGTCAAGCCGGAAAGTCACGGCCTTTTTTTGACCGCTCCCTAAACCCCTGGAGCTGTTCCGCCGAAAAGAGTGCAGGCCCGGCGGAAGCCGGGAGCCGTCTCCAGCCCGGGCAGGGCCGGGAGGGGCTCGAACCCCGGAGGTTCGGGTCGCGTCCTGGCCGGGCGGCGACAGTCGAAGGGACCGCGATCCGGCGCGGTGAAGGGCGGACGGCCGCGAGGCCCCCGCCCTTTTCCTTTACAGCCCCTTCTTTTCGAACCAGCGGAACAGCAGCAGCGCGCCGAGCGTGATCATGGCGATGATCGGCCAGTGGTTCACGCCCACAACCTGGGGCAGGGTGATCTTGCCGTAGTCGCCCCAGGTCAGGAGCCCGGCCTTGAGCGCCGGATAGGCCTCGGCGTAGAGGCCCGCGCCCACGAACATGCCCAGGATGGCCCAGAAGGCGTCCAGGCGGCCTTCGCCCAGGGCTCCGGCGGCCGTGCCCGGGCAATAGCCCACAAGGCCCCAGCCCATGCCAAAGAGGAGCCCGCCGGGGATGACCCCGCCGAGCACCGCGGCCTTGACCGAAAGCTTGACCAGCCCCAGGTCGAACAGCAGATAGACACCGATCATGCCCACCACCACGGTGCTGAGCATGAACTTCACGATGGTCATGTCCCGCAGACGCAACGCGCCGAGCTGGCGGTCGTAGCGGATGACCTCGCAGCGCTGGAGCAGCGCGCCGAAGAGTACGCCGGTGAACAGCCCGTACCAGAGGTCCACGGCTCACCTCCCCTTGTATTGGAGGCGGGCGGTGATGATCCCGCCGATGAAGAAGCAGACCAGGGCGATGAAGCCGCTGACCGAGAGCTGGAGCGTGCCGGACAGGCCGTGGCCGCTGGGGCAGCCGTCGGCCAGCCGGGCTCCGAACATGGCCAGAATGCCGCCCAGGAAGGCGACGAAGGCCCGGCGGGCGGATGAACCCCCGAAGCGCTCGGCGAACGAATCGGGCACGGCCTGGACGCGGAAGGTGCCGCTCAGTTGCGAGGCCAGGGCCGCGCCCACGCAGATGCCCACCACGAACAAGGCCTGCCAGTCCAATTTGGGAATCTCCTTGATGAAATAGGGCATGGTCGCCACCCGTTCGGGCGAGAACAGGGATTCCACGAACCCCGCTCCGCGCACGAAGGTGGTGGAGGCGCCGAAGTACTTCCCGGACAGGAACACCGAGAGCACGACCAGAAGCCCGGCCAGGGCTCCGCCGAGGTAAGGGCTCCAGGGTCTGGAGCGCGGCGTCGCGACGATCATGACGACCTCCTGATACGTCCTTTGCTCATCGTATAGCGCATTTTCCCGGAACAGGGCAAATGTTCCGCATTCCCGGCACTCGGAGTTGACAGATTCGCGTCCGGCCCACTAAAGCGGAGTCGCCGGCCCGCATTTCCGCGCGCTTCAAGCTGATCGAGGTTTTTCATGTTTTCCCGCTACTCCGCTCCCGGCGGCATCAAGGACGTGCTCCGCGTGGGCCTGCCCCTGGTCATGGGCATGGCCTCCACCACGGCCATGGAGTTCACCGACCGCGTCTTTCTCGGCAACTATTCCGTGATCTCCATCGCGGCGGCCCTGCCCGCCGGACTGGCCAACTTCGTGCTGCTCGCCTTCTGCATGGGAGTGGTGGAGTACGTGGGCGTGTTCGTGGCCCAGTACACCGGCGCCGGACAACCTCGACGCGTGGGCGCGGCTCTCTGGCAGGGCCTCTGGTTTTGTCTGCCCGCGTCGCTGATCCTGGCCTCGCTGACCTTCGCGGCCGACCCCCTGTTCGCCCTGGCCGGGCACCCTCCCGAGGTCCAGGCCCAGGAGGCGACCTATTTCTCCATCCTCTGCCTGGGCTCGGGCTTCGCCGTGACCGGCATGTGCCTCTCAAGCTTCTTCTCCGGCCGGGGCCTGACCCTGCCGGTGATGATCGTGAACATCATCGGGGCGCTGCTGAACATCCCCCTGGACTACGCCCTGATCTACGGCCGTTTCGGCCTGCCGGAGATGGGCATCGCCGGGGCCGCCGTGGCCACCTGCTTCGCCTGGTTCCTGAGCGCCCTGCTCCTGGCCCTGCTCGTCTTCCGCCGAGCCAACGAGCGGGACTTCGGGGTGCGTTCGTCCTGGCGTTTCGACAAGGCCCTGTTCCTGCGCTTCCTGCGCTTCGGCCTGCCCACCGGGGTGCAGTTCCTCATGGACATCCTGGGCTTCACCCTGTTTCTCTTCATCATCGGCAGCCTGGGGGCCGAAAGCCTGGCCGCCACGAACATCGTCTTTTCGCTGAACGCCCTGGTCTTCCTGCCCATGGTCGGCTTCTCTGTCGCCGCCAGCATCCTGGTGGGCCAGGCCATGGGCGCGGGCGACCCGGACCGGGCGGCCTACGCCAACACGAGCACCCTCTATCTCTGCGTGACCTACACCCTGATCCTGGACGCGGCCTTCGTCTTCTTCCCCCGCGAACTCCTGAGCCTGTTCCGGCCCCAGGATCTGAGCCCGGAACACTTCGAGGCCGTGCGCGAGACCGGCGTGGTGCTCCTGCGGCTGGTGGCCGTGTACTGCCTCTTCGACTCCGTGGGCATCATCCAGTACGGCTCCCTGCGCGGCGCGGGCGACACCCGCTTCATCATGCTGACCATCCTGGGCTGCTCGGCCCTGATCCTCGTGCTGCCCACCTGGCTCATGGTCCGCGTCCTGGGCTGGGGACTCTACCCCGCCTGGGCCTGTGTCCTGATCTACATCGCGGCCCTGGCCGTGATCATGCGCATCCGCTTCCTGCGCGGGGCCTGGCGGAAGATCCGGGTCATCGAACCGACCGGGCCGACCCCGGCGGACGGCGTTTCTCCGTGATGATGATCTGACGAAGATGATCACGGGCTTGCGCTCACGGCCAGGATTCCTTATTCTGCGCGAGGACTTCCGAACCTTTTCCCGGAGGAGCGCATGGACTGGCTTTCCGTGGCCGACATCGCGAGACTGACGCGCATTCCCGCGCCCACCGCCCGCCGCTACGCCTCGCTGTTCCGGGAGTTTCTGCCCCACCGCAAGACCGGCCGGGTCACCCGCTATGCCCCCGAGGCGGCGGGCGTGTTCGAACGCATCGCCGCGCTCTACCAGGACGGCCGCGTGACCACCGAGATCGAGGAGGTTCTGCGCGGCGAGTTCTCGCGGACCATCGATGTGGACGCCGCCCCGGCGTCGGCTCCTGCCGCGGATGTCCGCGCCGTCTCCCCGGCCCTAGGCGAAATGATGGAAAAATTCGGACAAAGCCTGCGACTTCTGGCGGATCAGAAGGAGATCATCGCCTGTCTGCGCAAGGACGTGCGCAAGCTCAAGGCGGGATTCGTGCTTCTGGCCCGAGACCGGAAGAAGCTCAAGGCCCTCCCCCAGGACGGCGACGAGGATCTCCGCCGGGCCCTGGACGCGGGCCACAAGTCCCTGGCCCGCAAGGACGCCGAGATCGAGGAACTGGCCCTGGGCCTGTCCTTCGACACCTCGGACCTGAAGATCAAGATGCAGACCCTGGAACAGGAGCTGGTGCGCCTGCGCAAGGACCGCCGCGACATGGAGCGCCACCTGCTGGATAAGATCGACCGCCTCAAGCCCTCCTGATCGCCGCCGTCCCGCCGGGCCTTTCCGGCCCTGCGGCGTTGATGTTTCACGCTTCCTGGGCTATAGACCGGCTCAAGCAGCACACATCGGCTCTCTCCAGCGAGTCCAACTCCCACTCAGGAGGAACGCATGTCCCACTCTTTGAAACTCCTCGTCGTGGCCGTCGCCCTGGCCTCCATGACCGCCTGCTCCTCGCTCTCCAACTCCAGTTCCACGGATCCGGCCGAAACCGGCGCGACCACCTCCAGCCAGGCGTCCACACCCGAAGTCCACACCGAGACTTACGAGAATTCCAGCTACTACTATGACTTCAGCGACATCCTCGTGCCCCGGGAGCTGGAATTCCAGGCCGCCGAGAGCTACGTCTTCGACACCCGCTCCTTCCGCTCCGGGGTGATGATCTTCACCGGCCGCGTGGTCAACGCCGACCTGATCAACTTCTTCATCAACAACATGGCCAAGGACGGCTGGACCCTGGTGACCTCCCTGAAGGCCGACAAGTCCATCCTCATCTTCGAGAAGTTCAACAAGAGCGCCTCCATCCAGATCATGGACGGCTTCAAGTCCAAGGTGACCATCGTGGCCGTGGAGGCCAAGGGCGGCCCGGGCACCACCATGCAGCAGCCCAGCGGACAGAACTCGCTCTCCTCCTCCAAACCGGCCGGGGCCAGCTCCGGCAGCTCCCGCGCCATCCGGGAAAAGGAACTGCAATAGTGGAACACCCGCTGCTCTTCTCCGGTTTCCTGGGCTCCCGGGTCCACATCGGGGTCACGGGCAGCGTCGCCGCCTACAAGGCCCTGGACATCCTGCGCGGATTGCTCCGCGCGGGATGTTCCGTTTCCGCCACCCTGACGCGGGCCGCCGAGCGCTTCGTCACCCCCCTGTCCTTCCAAGCCCTGGGCGCGGACCCGGTCTACGGCGAGATGTTCGCCGGGGCAGAGACCGTCGATCCGTTCGGACACCTCGCGCCCTCCCACGCGGCCAAGGTTCTGCTCATCGCCCCGGCCACAGCCGACATCCTGGCCAAGCTGGCCTGCGGCTTGGCCGACGACATGCTCTCCTGCCAGGCCCTGGCCTTCCGGGGCCCGCTGGTCCTGGCCCCGGCCATGAATCCGGCCATGTGGGCCGCCCCGGCCACCCGCGAGAACTGGGCGAAACTCCTGGGGCGCGGCGCCCTGGGCGTGGAGCCCGGCCAGGGGCTGGCGGCCTGCGGCGACGAGGGCCAAGGCAAGCTGGCCGACCCGGCGGAGATTCTTGCCGCCTCGCTGCGCGCGCTCTCCCCCGCGGACATGGCCGGGAAGCGCGTGCTCGTCAGCCTGGGGCCCACCCGCGAGGCCTGGGACGCGGTGCGTTTCTGGACCAACGCCTCCTCCGGGCTCATGGGCGCGGCCCTGGCCACGGCGGCCTGGCTGCGCGGGGCCGAGGTCACGGTGGTGGCCGGGCCGGTGAATCAGCCACTCCCCCTGGGCATCCGCCGCCTGGACGTGAACACGGCCCTGGAGATGCATGCGGCCTGCATGGACCTCTGGCCCGACATGGATCTGGCCTGCATGACCGCAGCTGTGGCCGACTTCCGGCCCGAGCCCTACGGGGACCAGAAATTCAAGAAGGACAAGGCGGGCGACGGGCTGACCGTGCGCTTCCTGCCCAACCCGGACATCCTGCGCGACCTGGGCGCGAACAAGCGCGAGGGGCAGATTCTCGTGGGCTTCGCGGCCGAAACCTCGGACCTGGGCCCCCAGGCGGCCAAGAAGCTCAAGGCCAAGAACCTGGACCTCATCGTGGCCAACCGCGTGGACCGGGCCGACAGCGGCTTCGCCTCACCCACCAACGCGGTCTGCGTCCTGGACCGGCGGGGCCGTCTGGAGCAGTGGCCAGCCCTGCCCAAAACCGAAGTGGCCTGGCGGATATGGGATCTCCTTCCGCAACTCTGAACCTGCCCTCGCACCTGCTCCCCTGGTATCAGGCCGGAGTAAGGTATTTCCTGGGTTGCAAGACCGCCGCAGCACCCGAGGAGCGGTCTTCCGACGAGGCCATTCCGCAAGCCGTCTCCAACGATCCGCAAGTGCGCTGGCCCGCTCCCTGGGACCGCTGCTGGACCAAGACCCCACGCACGGCGCGCATGGTCTGGACCTACCTGGAGCTGGGCCGGGATCTCTGCGGCAAGGCCTCGCCGGAACGGGGGCATCTGTTCCGTTCGCTCCTGGGACACCTGGGCTGGCCCAAAGGCACCACGGCCTTCTGGCCCCTGTGCTGCCCGGGCGACGGCGGCCTGCTCACCCGGCCGGACCTCTTCTGGGAGGGCTGCAAGGCCCTGGGCGTCAAGCATGTGGCCTGCTTCGGAGCGGACGCCCTGGCCCTGATCGAACCCGGCGCGGACGCCGCCGAGCCTCAAGCCCAGCACGGCGCCATCACCATCCATGTCCTGCCCGCCCCGGCTGACCTGCTCAAGCTCCTGCCCCACGACCAACACTTCGCCGTGGACCGCCTCAAGGTGCTGCGCTTCTGACCGCGACTCCGCGCCTGTTGTGTTTTCCCGCGCCTTGTGGCTAGGATGGGCCATGACTCCCGGAATCCCCCCACGCCCGGCGCGTCTCCTCGTCATTCTTCTTCTTTTTCTTCTTCCCTTCGCCCTGCCCTCCGCGCCGTTCAGCAAGGACGCGGCGGATCCGCGGCCGGCCAGGGTGTTGGAGGTGGAGATCACCGGCGCGATCACACCCGTGCAGGAAGAGCTGCTGCGCGCCGCGCTGACGCGGGTCCAGGCCGGAGGCCATGATCTCCTGCTGATCCGCCTGGACACCCCGGGCGGCCTGCTGGAAACCATGCGCGGCATGGTCAAGGACATGCTCAACGCGCCCGCGCCGGTGCTGGTCTGGGTGGGCCCGCGCGGAGCCCAGGCCGCCTCGGCCGGGGTTTTCCTGGTGGCCGCCTCCCAGGTGGCGGGCATGGCTCCGCAGGCCACCATCGGTTCGGCCTCGCCCGTGGGGCAAGGCGGCGAGGAGTTGAGCAAAACCATGAGCGACAAGGTCAAGGCCGACCTGATCAGCCTCGTTCGCGGCGCGGCCGCGTCCCGAGGCCGCAACGTGGACTGGTACGAACGGGCCGTGAGCGAGAGCGTGAGTCTTTCGGCCCAGGATGCGGTCCTGGAGCGGGTGGTGGAGATCCTGGCTGATGATCCCTCGGACTTCCTGGTCCAGGCCGGACGACGCGGCATCCGCCACGCGGACGGAGTGCTGCACTTCGATGCCGACCGGATGACGATCGAGCGTTTCGAGCCCGGCTTCCGGCATCGCTTCCTGTCCTGGCTCCTGCACCCGCAGGTGGCTTATTTCCTCATGCTCGGCGGATTGGCCGGACTGTTCTTCGAGCTGACCACGCCCGGGGCCGTGCTGCCGGGCGTGCTCGGCGGGCTCTGCCTGCTCCTGGCGCTCTACGCCATGAGCGTCCTGCCCACGAGCGCGGCGGGCGTGGGCCTCATTCTGCTGGGGCTGGCCCTGTTCTGGCTGGAGGTCAAGATCACGAGTTACGGCATGCTCGGCGTGGCCGCCGTGATCGCCCTCTTCCTGGGTTCGATCATCCTCTTCGATCCGACGTCCGGAATGCCGGGTCTGCCCTTGTCCACGGTGATCGTCACCGTGAGCGGCCTCTCCGCCTTCCTGGCCCTGGCCGTGGCCTTGGTGGTGCGCGCCCAACGCTCCCGCACGAGCCTGGGCGGGCAGGCCATGCTCGGCCTGGAGGCCGAGGTTCTGGATTGGCGCGGGAGTCGCGGCCAGGTGCGCACGCGCGGCGAGATATGGTCCGCGCGTTCGGACGATCCGCTCCGGCCCGGCGACCGGGTGATGATCGTCGGCATCGACGGCCTGACGCTCGTGGTGCGCCACGGCGATCCCGAAACCGGACCCCAGTCTTCGTGAATCAACCCTTGGAGGACGGCATGTATACGTTTCTGCCTCTGCTGGCCATCGCTCTCGTCCTGGTCTTCGCCTCCCTGCGCGTGCTCAACGAATATGAGCGCGGCGTGATCTTCCGCCTCGGCCGGGTGATCCGGGCCAAGGGGCCGGGCATCATCCTGCTCATTCCCTGGATCGACCGCATGGTGCGCGTTTCGCTGCGGGTGGTGACCATGGACGTGCCCAATCAGGACGTGATCACCAGGGACAACGTGAGCATGAAGGTCAACGCGGTGGTCTACTTCCGCATCGTGGACCCGGTGAAGGCGGTCGTGGAGGTGGAGGACTACATTCTGGCCACATCGCAGCTTGCGCAGACCACCCTCCGCAGTGTATGTGGCGGCGTCGAGATGGACGAACTGCTGTCGCATCGCGACAAGGTCAACTCCCAGCTCCAGGCGATCCTGGATCAGCATACCGATCCCTGGGGCGTGAAGGTGACCACGGTGGAGGTCAAGTACATCGACCTGCCCCAGGAAATGCAGCGGGCCATGGCCAAGCAGGCCGAGGCCGAGCGCGAGCGACGGGCCAAGGTCATCAACGCCGAGGGCGAGTTCCAGGCGGCCGCGCGGCTGACCGAGGCCGCCGCGATCATCGGAAAGCATCCCGAGGCCATCCAGCTGCGCTATCTCCAGACCATGCGGGAGATCGCGGCCGAGAGCAAGGCGTCCACGCTCATCCCCGTGCCCGTGGATCTGCTGAGATTGTTGAGTTCACCCGCGCCCGCGGGCAACGATCAGACGAAAGAGGAGAAGGAATGAAGATTCTCGTCACCGGAGCGGCCGGCTTCATCGGCTTCCATCTGAGCCGCCGCTTCCTTGAGATGGGCCACGAGGTGGTCGGTCTGGACTGCATCAACGACTACTACGATCCGGCCATCAAACACGCCCGCCTGGACATCCTCAAGCGCCTCCCGGGCTTCACCTTCGCCCGGCTGGATCTGGCCGACGCAGCGGGCGTGGCCGGACTGTTCCAGGCCCACCGCTTCACCCACGTGGTCAACCTGGCGGCCCAGGCCGGGGTGCGTTACAGCCTCCAGCACCCCCGCGCCTACATCGACTCGAACATCGTGGGCTTCCTGAACATCCTGGAGGGCTGCCGCCACAACAAGGTCGAGCATCTGGTCTTCGCCTCCAGCAGTTCGGTGTACGGCCTGAACACGCACATGCCCCTGTCCCCGCACCGGGGCGTGGACCATCCCATCAGCCTGTACGCGGCCTCCAAGAAGTCCAACGAGATGATGGCCCACTCCTACGCCCACCTCTTCCGGCTGCCCTGCACGGGCTTGCGCTTCTTCACCGTGTACGGGCCCTGGGGACGGCCGGACATGGCCCTGTTCCTGTTCACCAAGGCCATCCTGGCGGGCGAGCCCATCAACGTCTTCAATCACGGCAAGATGCGCCGGGACTTCACCTACATCGACGACATCATTGAGGGCGTGGTGCGCGTGACCATGCGCACGGCCGCGCCCAACCCGGACTGGGATCCCATGAACCCGGACCCGGCCACCAGCTCCGCGCCCTACCGCATCTACAACATCGGCAACAATCACAGCGAGGAGCTCTCGCGCTACATCGAGGTGCTTGAGCAGCAATTGGGCAAGAAGGCCCAATGGAATCTGCTGCCCATGCAGGCGGGCGACGTCCCGGCCACTGAGGCGGACGTGGACGATCTGGTCCGCGACGTGGGGTTCAAGCCCGCCACGAGCATCGAGACCGGCATCGCCAACTTCGTGGCCTGGTATCGCGAGTATTACAGAATGTAGACAGCCGAGCCACACCAAAAGCCCCTCCGCCATCCGGCCGAGGGGCTTTTTTCTTGCCGAAAATTCACGCGGAGCACTCTCCGCAACGCGCGCATAGGCCTTTTCGTTCTTGCGTTTCTTCTACGAAAAGTCTAGATGCATGGAAGAACGACATGAGGGAAAACGCTGTTTCACGTGAAACTTACCCTCCTTCAGCTCGATTGTTTCACGTGAAACACAGCGGGGAAAACGCCTCCCAGTCGCGTCAACCACCGGAAATATCAGAAAAAGCGAGGTCCAGCGTGGCCAGAAGAATCGTCATCGCCAACCAGAAAGGCGGAGTGGGCAAGACCACCACCGCCGTCAACCTGGCGGCCTCTTTGGCGGTCATGGAGAAGAAGGTGCTCCTGGTGGACTGCGACCCCCAGGGAAACGCCTCCAGCGGCCTGGGCTTCTACCCCGGCGACCGCCGCGAGAACATCTACTCCGTGCTCTTCCAGCCCGAAAACGCCCGCAAGGCCGTCTACGATACGGGCATACCCTACCTGAGCCTGTTGCCCGGAACCCAGGATCTCGTGGGCGCGGAAATCGAGCTGGCCGACAAGTTCGGCCGTGAGTACTACGTCCGCGACCTGCTCCAGGCCCTGGACCCGGATTACGACTTCATCCTCATCGACTGCCCGCCCTCCCTGGGACTGCTCACGGTCAACGCCCTCTGCGCGGCCCGCGAACTGCTCGTCCCGCTCCAGTGCGAATACTACGCCCTGGAAGGCATCGCCCAACTGCTCATGACCTACGAGCTGGTCCGCAAGCGCCTCAATCCCGAGTTGGACATCCTGGGCGTGGTTCTGACCATGTACGACTCGCGCAACCGCCTTTCCTGGCAGGTGCGCAACGAGGTGCGCAAGGCATTCCCCCAGCACCTCTTCGAGACCATCGTGCCGCGCAACGTGCGCCTCTCCGAAGCGCCCAGCTTCGGCAAGCCGGTCATCACCTATGACATCAAGTCCACGGGCGCCGAGGCCTATCTGGCCCTGGCCCAGGAAGTGGAACGCAGCCGCACGGCCCACGCCGACGAACGCGACGCGGCCGTGGGCGTGCAGTAGGCTACTTGTAGCGGGCTTCCTTGGTGGGAATCTTGTCCTGGAACGGCGTCACTTCGGTCTTGATATGACTTTTGAAATGCTTCTTCACCACCTTGGCCCGGCAACCCTGGCAGCGGAAGGCCACCAGTCCGCCCAGGTTGGCTCCGGTCAGCCGGAACTTGCGCGGCTCGTCCTTGGACCAGTCCTCGGTGCCGGCTCCGCATTCCGAGCAGGCCACGTCCATGTCCACGGGATAGGGGAAGTCCCAGTACTGCTTGAGCAACTCCCAATCGGCCAGGGGCTCGGGCCGCTCTTCCTCGGGACGGGGGCCCAGCGCGGCCAGCACGGTTTCGCGCACCTTGAGCCATGCCTCGGCCGAAAGCTGCACGCCGAGCAGCTCGCCGGACTTGTCATACATTTCAGTGATCGGATCGAAAACCATAGGTCCTCCAAGGGGATTGGGCGATCGGAGCCCTCGGCTCCGCGTATCCGGCACTATAGGCGCGGTCCCTCCTCCCGGCAAGTGCCCGGACCGCAAGCACAAGGAGAATGAACATGGCCGCATCCACCAGGGGCCTGGGACGGGGCCTGGACGCCCTTCTCGGCGGACTCAAGCCCGAAGACGAAACCGTCGCCCCCGGCGAAGTCAAAAACATCGCCATCTCCGCCATCACGCCCAATCCGCACCAGCCGCGCAAGGAGTTCGACCCCCGCGCCCTGGACGACCTGGCCGCCAGCATCAAGGCCCAGGGCGTGCTCCAGCCCGTGCTCGTCCGGCCGCTCGGAACCGGTTCCTTCGAACTCGTGGCCGGCGAACGCCGCCTGCGGGCCTCCAAGATGGCCGGGCTCAGCGAGATACCGGCCCTGGTGCGCGAGATGGACGACCGCGAGAGCCTGGCCATCGCGCTCATCGAAAATCTCCAGCGCGAGGACCTGAACGCCCTGGAGGAAGCCGAGGGCTACAAACAGCTCCTGGACCAGTTCGGCCTGAGCCAGGAAGAGTTGGCCCGCCAGATCGGCAAGAGCCGTTCGGCCCTGGCCAACTCCCTGCGCCTGCTCAACTTGGCCCCGGAGATCCAGAAGGACGTCCGCGAGGGCCGCATCAGCGCGGGCCATGCCCGGGCCCTGTTGGCCGTGTCCGACCCCGAGGCCGCTTCCGGCCTGCACCGCCGGATCATCAAGGGCAATCTCACCGTACGTCAGGCCGAGGAGGAAGCCGGTCTGTGGAAGGCCACCGGCTCCCTGTCCCTGGCCGAGCCTGAACCCGAAGCCGAACCCGAGCCCGAAGAAGAAGCCGCGCCCCGCCCCCGCCGCACCCGCGCCAAGGATCCAGTCTTGGCCGGACTCCAAAAGCGGCTGGCTCGCGAACTGGACGCCAAGGTCCGCATCCAGGGCACCCCGGATCTCGGCAAGCTGACCATTTCCTTCTCCAGCCGGGAACGCCTGGCCGAGCTGGCGCGCCTGCTCGGCGCTCAGGACGTCGAGCTGGACTGACCACAATACAAACAACCTGGAAAAACAAGGCGTAACGGATGCTCTCCAAGCAAGCGCAACTGAAGGCCGCGGCCGCGCTCCAGGGCCGCAAGGTCTGCATCATAGGCGACCTCATGCTCGACCACTACATGATCGGCACCGTGGACCGCATCTCCCCCGAGGCGCCGGTGCCCGTGGTCCGCGTCACCAATGAGACACGCGTCCTGGGCGGCGCGGGCAACGTGGCCCAGAACATCGCCGCCCTGGGCGGCAGCCCCGTGCTCTTCGGCTGCACCGGCGACGACCCCGACGGCGCGGCCCTCGTGCGCATGACCGGCGAGGCGGGCATCGAATCGCGCATCCTCAAGGATCCGGCCCGGCCCACCACCCGCAAGACGCGCATCATCGCCCACAACCAGCAGGTGGTCCGCGTGGACTCCGAACAGCCCGACCCCCTGCCACAGAACCTGCTGGACGAACTGTTCTCCGCCCTGCGCGACGTCCTGCCCCACGTTCCGGTCATCGTGCTCTCGGACTACGGCAAGGGCATCATCTGCCGCGAGTTCATGTCGCGGCTCATGGACATGGTCAATCCCCTGCCCCGCCGCCCGCTCATCCTCGTGGACCCCAAGCCCGTGAACTACGACCTCTACAAGGGCGTGGACCTGCTCACGCCGAACACCAAGGAGGCCGGTGAGGGCGCGGGCTTGGCCGTGAGCGGCCGCGACAGCGTGCTCGCCGCCGGACAGGCCCTGTTCAAGCGCCTGCGCTGCAAGCACCTGCTCGTGACCCTGGGCGCGGGCGGCATGGCCCTGTTCGAAACTCCGGAAACCGTGCGCCAGATCCCCACCGTGGCCCAGAAGGTCTTCGACGTCACCGGCGCGGGCGACACGGTCATCGCCACCCTGGCCTTGGCCCTGGCCGCCGGAACCGATCTGCTCACCGCATGCGCCCTGGCCAATCACGCCGCCGGGCACGTGGTCGCCCAGGTGGGCGCGGCCACGGCGAGCGGCGCGGACCTGATCCGCTCCATCGAGTCCCTGCCGGAGATCGAAATCAACGCCTGGCTGGGCTGATCGGCCGACCGACGACCGGAGTCATTTGCGGAATCTCCGCGTTCTGGCATACTCACGGCAAACGGAGGACACCCCATGGCTCCCAAGAAAACTCCGGCCAAGCCCTCGGTGGATGTCGCCATCCCGAGCCTGGGCAAGGCCAAGATTCCGACGTCCCTGCGCCACTGCCGCTTCGTCAGCGACGAACAGCTCCAGCCCTTCATCCTCACCGAGGAGGAGCTGGACGAGCTGGGCCCGGACGAAACCCTCACCCTGGACGTGGAGAAGGCCGGTCCCCGCGAGTTCCTCTACTACGACTCGTCCAAGACCAAGTGCGCCATCGTCACCTGCGGAGGCCTCTGCCCGGGCATCAACGACGTCATCCGGGCCATCGTCATGACCTGCCACCACAACTACCACGTGGCCTCGGTCCTGGGCATCCGCTTCGGCCTCCAGGGCTTCATCCCCAGCTTCGGTCACAACGTGATCGAACTGACCCCCAAGGCCGTCTCCGAAATCCACCAGTTCGGCGGCACCATCCTGGGCTCCTCGCGCGGCCACCAGCCCCCCGAGGACATCGTGGACGCCCTGGAGCGCATGAACATCAGCGCCCTGTTCATGATCGGCGGCGACGGCACCATGCGCGCCGCCTCCAAGGTCGTGGACGAAATCAGCAGGCGCAATCTGCGCATCTCGGTCATCGGCGTCCCCAAGACCATCGACAACGACATCAACTTCGTGTCCCAGTCATTCGGCTTCGACACGGCCGTGGAAAAGGCCACCGAGGCCATCCAGTCGGCCCACACCGAGGCCGTGGGCGTGAACAACGGCGTCGGCCTGGTCAAGCTCATGGGCCGCGAGTCGGGCTTCATCGCCGCCCAGGCCACTCTGGCCCTCAAGGAAGTGAATTTCGTGCTCGTGCCCGAGTCGCCCTTCCACTTCGAGGGCGAACACGGCCTGCTGCCCTCCCTGGAGGAACGGCTGCGCACCCGCCACCACGCGGTCATCGTCGTGGCCGAGGGCGCGGGCCAGGACCATTGCGAGATCAGCGGCGAAAAAGACGCCTCGGGCAACCCCGTGCTCTGCGACGTCTCCACCCTGCTCATCAACAAGATCAAGGACTACTTCAAAAGCCGCGAGATGGACGTGACCCTCAAGTTCATCGACCCGAGCTACATCATCCGCTCGGTCCCGGCCAACGCCAACGACCGGGTCTACTGCGGCTTCCTGGGCCAGAACGCGGTCCACGCGGCCATGGCCGGAAAGACCGGCATGGTCGTCAGCCGCCTGCTCTCGCGCTACGTGCACCTGCCCCTGCACCTCGTCACCCGCAAGCGCAAGAAGCTCAACGTCAAGTCCGACTACTGGCGCTCCGTGCTCGAATCCACCGGCCAGATCCTCGACCCCGAGGTCCGCAAGGCCGTCTGCTGACCACCCGCGCGCAAAAAGAAAGGGGCGCTCCGCTCGGGAGCGCCCCTTTCCTATGGGACCTGAGGAGGCAGCCTCAGTCGTTGGCGGCGAGCTTGCGGATCATGTGATCGCACTCCGAATCCGCGCAGGCGTCCCGTTCGGCCTCGATGGCCAGGGACAGCAGCCCCAAAAGCTCTTCGGTGGGAATCTCAAGGGAGAAGCGCCCGTTGTTCACCACGCAGACCTCGCCCATCTCCTCCAGGAGATAGGCCCGGCGGTCGCGGGTGTGCCCGATGGCCGAGATCACGCCGTAGGCCGATCCGCCCTCCTGGCGCTCGTAGACCTTCTCGACCGTGAGCATCCCGTTGCTGTTGTTGAAGTGCATGTCCTCGGCCACGAGCCGGCCGGTGAACGTCAGATCGTCACCCATGTCGTTGGGCAACGTCACCGAGCCGATCCACCCGCCGGTCATATCCGGGCTCATGTTCCTGGGCATTCCGTTCTCCCGCGCGGCACGGCCGCTACAAAGGCAGCTTGTACTGTTTCTGGACCGGCTCCGCCTTGGCGGGCCGCTCAACCGGGGTGCCCTTCTCGATGAACTCCAGGAGGGCCGCCTCCGAAACCCGCCACTGGCTCCCGATCTTCACGGCCCGTATCGAGCCCTCGGTCACAAGCCGGTAGGCGGTGCGCGCGTGGACCCTGAGCGCCTCGGCCACCTCTTTCACCGTCAACAATCTCGGTGTCACTGGTGTGTCAGACATGTACCCAGAGTCTCACGTTGCTAGACGCATTACAAGAATTGTCATCGGTAGTCAACGATTGTCAAAGAAATACATCCAGGCTCAACGTGGCCGGAACAGGCAAGGGGCTGTACTCCATGCAAAAAAAAGTTCCCATTTCTTCACAGAATTTCATTTTCGGGTAAAGAAAAATTGATTCAATGATGGAGGGAAGTTGAAGGCAACCTTCTGAAAATTAAAGCTAAAAAAATCCCGTCTGCTGCGTGTACCAGTCCCCCTTGTAGCCTTTGCAGACATACAAGGTGAAACGCCGGGCGGGCTTGCCCCGGAACTCGGACTGAAAGTGGATCGGGTCCGAAACCGACTCGAAGAGGGGAACGATTTTTCTCGGTATGCTGTCGGAGGTTCCCTTGATCACCAGGATGGCGTCGCCGCCCTTGTAGGCTTGCGGCCCGGGCCAGAGGTCGTACTGGTTCATGCGCCGACCGTCGATCCAGGCGCAGTACGTGCGCGGCTGGCCCGGCACATAGAACGCCAGGGCCGCGGTCACGTCGTAGACGTCGCTGAAGATGAAGGTCTTGTCCGGGTCGGGCAGGCCGCGCCGCAGCTCGTCCACCTTCTGGCCCACGCTCTCCCAGCCCTTGAGCCGGTTCGTCATGTTCACGCTGTCCGGGATGGGCAGCACCGGCGCGAGGTGCAGGGCCAAGAAAATCAGAAAGGAGCAGACGAGCAGGGCGTTTCGGGCCACGCGCCGCGCCGGGTCGCGGACCAGGTCCGCGAAGCGCCAGGCCGCCAGCAGGGCCCCGGCCACGTAACTCACCGTGGTCCAGTTGGGCAGCACCTTGGCGTGAAAACTCCAGAGCAGGAAGAAGCCCCAGACCGGCAGGAAGAAGACCAGCAGCAGGCTGCTCCGCCGCGTGGCCGCGGCATCGTCCCCGGCCAGTCCGCGCGGCGCGGCCAAAAGCCGCTTCGCCGCGCTCCAGGACGCCGCCAACATGAACCAGAGCCACCAGGGCGTGGCCAGTCCCACCTGGGAGCCGAAATATTCCGGGAAGCGATCGAGCCGCAGGAGTCGGCCGGATTCCTTGCCCTCAACCCCGATGAGATAAAGCACGTGTTTGTAGCCCACGAAGTCGTTTTGCACGTTCCAGATGAACGTGGGCAGGAAGCCCAGGACCAGGGCGCCAGCCAGGGCCGGGATGAGCCGCCGCCAGAACCGCTCCGGCCGCCAGCCCTTCCACTCCAGGATCAGCCCATAGAGCACGGCCAGTCCCAAAAAGCCGAGCATGGTGTACTTGGCCAGGATGCCCACGCCCAGGGCCAGGGTCAGGATCGTGTACGGCCAGGGTCCGCCACGGCCCTCGCCCGCCGCCCAGAGGCAGAACAGGCCCACGGCCCAGCAGAGCACGAAGGGGTTGTCCGTGGTCATGAGCACGCCGAGCGCCAGGAACAGCGGCATGGTATTCATGAGCACCACGGTCCAGAAACCCACGTCCGGGCGTTTCCAGAGCCGCGCCGCGCCCAGGTAGAGCACGCCCTGGGCCAGGGCCGCGCCCGCGATGGAGCCGAAACGCACGCCCAGCTCCGTGTTCCCGAACAGCGCGGTCCAGAAGCTGATGATCCAGGCGATGAGCGGGCCCTTGGAATAGTAGGTGAGCTGAAGATGGCGCGTCCAGTCCCAGTACTGGGCCTCGTCCTGCACGAGGTTCAGCTGGCCCGAGGCCACGAACCAGACCCGGCCCAGGGTTCCGGCCAGGATGAGCAGGGCGGCCCACAGGCCGTAGCGGGGGGAATCGTCCGAACGTCGCGTCAAGAAAGCCTCCGAAAACCGTGCCCCTTCTACCCTCCCCCCTCTCCCCTGTCCATCCCCCCCGGCTTCGCCGGCTCCGCCGATTTCCAGAAAGGCGAAAGAGGGGCGACATGAGACAAGATGAGCACCCTCCCCAACACCCCGCCCTCTTCAACACCCACCCTCCCCCGCCTTTCTATAACCCCCCGAAGGGGGGGCGTTGACCGAAGGGAAGGGGAAAACTATAGGATGAGGGCAGCACGAAGGAGTCGCCATGTCCAAGGAATTCACCCTGGCCCTGATCCAATGCGCCATGCAGCCCGAGCCCGAGGCCAACCGCGAGAAGGCCCGCGACCTGGTTCTGGAGGCCGCCAAACGCGGGGCCGATCTGGTCTGCCTGCCCGAGCTGTTCGCCTCGCCCTATTTCTGCAAGCGCGAGGACAGCGAGCATTTCGACCTGGCCGAGACCATCCCGGGGCCGTCCCTGGAGATCATGAGCGCCACGGCCCGCGAGGCCGGGGTCTGCCTCGTGGTCCCGATCTTCGAGCGCCGGGGGCCGGGCATGTACCACAACACGGCCGCAATCCTGGGCCCGGACGGCGATACCCTGGGTCTGTACCGCAAGATGCACATTCCCGAGGATCCGGGATTCCACGAGAAGTTCTACTTCACGCCCGGCGACCTGGGCTTTCCGGTCTTCGACACTCCGCTGGGCCGCGTCGCGGTGCTCATCTGCTGGGACCAGTGGTTCCCGGAAGCCGCGCGCATGGCCGCGCTGCAGGGCGCGGAGCTGGTCCTCTACCCCACGGCCATCGGCAGGCTGCACGGTGAGTCCGAGAAGGAGGGCCTGCGCCAGGTGGATTCCTGGATGACCGTGCAGCGCGGGCACGCCGTGGCCAACGGCCTGTTCGTGGCCGCGGCCAACCGCATCGGCCTGGAGGAGCCCGACGGCCCGGGCGTGGCGGTGCATTTCTTCGGCAATTCCTTCGTGGCCGACCCGCGCGGCGAGGTTCTGGCCCGGGCCTCGGACGAGAAAGAAGAAATCCTCCTGGCCGAGGTGGACACCCGCCGGGTGGACGAGACGCGCCGCATCTGGCCCTTCCTGCGCGACCGGCGCATCGACGCCTACTACCCCCTGCTGGAGCGCTACGGCAAATGACCGCTACGAAATCCCCGGCGGCCCTGGGCTACAGGCTGCCCGCCGAGTGGGAGCCGCACGAGGCGACCTGGTTGGCCTGGCCCCCCAGCACCCTGGACTGGCCCGGCCGTCTCCAGGGCGCGCGCTTCGCCTTCGCGGACATGGCCCGCCGCATCTCCGGCGGCGAGGAGGTGCGCATCCTGGTCCACTCCCCGGCCGTGCGGGCGGAGGCCGCGAGAAGACTGCGCGACTGCGGCGCGGACCTGGACCGGATACGCTTCGTGGACTGCCCCGTGGACCGCTCCTGGGTCCGCGACTCCGGGCCGCTCTTCGTGCGCGACCAGGCCGGCAACACGGCCGTGGCCCGCGTGCGCTTCAACGCCTGGGCCAAGTACCCGACGCACAAGAAGGACGCCCTGGTGCCGGACGTGGCGGCCAGGGCCCTGGGCCTGCCCCTGTTTCACGTGAAAAGGAACGGCCGCCCCGTGGTGCTCGAAGGCGGCGCCATCGACGTGAACGGCGCGGGAACCCTGCTGACCACCGAGGAATGCCTGCTGGACCCTAGGGTCCAGGTGCGCAACCCCGGCTTCACGGCCAGGGACTACGAGGAGGTCTTCCGCGAGACCTTCAACGTCTCCAACGTGGTCTGGCTGGGCAAGGGCGTGGCGGGCGACGACACCCACGGCCACGTGGACGACCTCTGCCGCTTCGTGAACCGGACCACCCTGGTCCTGGCCCAGGAGGACGACCCCTCGGACGTGAACCACGCGGCCCTGGCCGAGAACCGCGAACGGCTCCAGGACGTGCGCCTGGAGGACGGCTCCCGGCCCGAGATCGTGCCCCTGCCCATGCCCGGGCCCGTGGCCTTCCGGGGAATCCGCCTGCCCGCCAGCTACGCCAATTTCTACATCGCCAACGCCTGCGTGCTCGCGCCGACCTTCAACGATCCCAACGACCGCGTGGCCCTGGGCATCCTGGCCGAACTCTTCGACCGGCCGGTCATCGGCATCCACGCCCTGGACCTCGTCTTCGGCCGGGGCACGCTCCACTGCCTGACCATGCAACAACCCGGAACCCCAGCATGACGCACATCCCGGCCGATTTTGACCTGCATTCCTACCGCTACGACCTGCCCCAAGACCGCATCGCCCAGGAGCCCCCGGCCCAACGCGGCGGCTCGAAGCTCCTGCTCCTGGACCGGGCCGAGGACCACGACGAGCGGCACGTCTTCGCCGATCTGCCGGACCTCCTGCCCGAGGGCGCGCTCCTGGTGGCCAACAATTCCCGGGTGCTGCCCGCGCGGCTTTACGGCCACAAGCCCAGCGGCGGCCGGGTGGAGTTCCTGCTCCTGGCCCCCTTGCCCCTGCTCAAGCCCGAACCCGGGCCGCACGGAACCCTGACCGCCGAGGCCGAATGCCTGCTCAAGGCCACCAAGGGCCCCCGGCCCGGCGAACGCGCGGACTTCGACTCCGACCTCTCCCTGGAGGTGCTCGCGCGCGGCGAGTTCGGCCGCTCCCGTGTGCGCCTGGCCTGGCGCGGCGACCTGGCCGCCCTGTTCCAGCGCCTGGGGCACATGCCCCTGCCGCCCTACATCCACCGGCCCGACACCCCCGAGGACCAGGAACGCTACCAGACCACCTACGCCGATCCGGGCAAGGCCGGGTCCGTGGCCGCGCCCACGGCGGGCCTGCACTTCACTCCCGAACTGCGCCGGACGCTCACGGAACGCGGCCTGGCCTGGGCCGAGGTCACGCTCTACGTGGGTTACGGCACCTTCTCGCCGGTGCGTTGCCGGGACATCCGCGAACACGCCATGCACGAGGAGTGGATCGAGGTGCCGTCCGCCACGGCCGAGGCCGTGAACCGGGCCAAGGCCGAGGGCCGCCCCGTGGTGGCCGTGGGCACCACCAGCGCCCGCTCCCTGGAGGGCATGTACGCCGCCCTGGGCCGCGTGGGAGCCTATACCGGCCCCACGGACCTCTTCCTCTACCCCGGCCGCGAATTCCATGTCCTGGATATGCTCCTGACCAATTTCCATTTGCCAGAATCATCGCTCCTGATTATGGTTTCGGCCCTAGCAGGCCGGGAAAGAATCCTGGAAGCCTACCGCAACGCCCTGTCCTCCGGCTTCCGCTTCTTCTCCTACGGCGACGCCATGCTCATACGCTGACAATCGCGGGGAAGCCCGGACGAAGCCTGATCCCAGGCCCTTTTCCGGCGTCCCCGCCCAGGAGGTCTGCATGTCGCGGATAGAGGTCGACGAAGCCCTGTGCAAGGGCTGTCTGTTGTGCACCACGGTCTGTCCCGTGGGCATCATCGTGCAATCGTCGCGGTTCAACCAGCAGGGGTACAAGGTGGCCGAGGTTCCCGAGGCCGACCGTGGAAAGTGCACCGGCTGCGCGTCCTGCGCCACGATCTGCCCGGACCTGGCCATCACGGTCTGGCGGAGCAGGAAACCGGCCAAGGCCAAGGGAGGCGCGTGATGGCCAAGAACGAACGCAAGTTCCTCAAGGGCAACGAGGCCGTGGCCCACGGCGCGTTGGCCGCCGGGTGCCGCTGCTTCTTCGGCTACCCCATCACCCCCCAGAACGACATTCCCGAGTTCATGTCCAAGGCCATCGTGGACGCTGGCGGCGAGTTCGTCCAGGCCGAGAGCGAGGTGGCCGCGGCCAACATGCTTCTCGGCGCGGGCGCGTGCGGCATCCGGGCCATGACCTCCTCGTCCAGCCCGGGCGTCTCGCTCAAGCAGGAGGCCATCTCCTACATGGCGGGCAGCGACATCCCGGCGGTCATCGTGAACATGAGCCGGGGCGGCCCGGGCCTGGGCGACATCGGCCCCAGCCAGGGCGACTACTACCAGTCCACGCGCGGCGGCGGCCACGGCGACTACCGCACCCTGGTCCTGGCCCCCGGAACGGTCCAGGAGGCCTTCGACCTGACCATGCTGGCCTTCGACCTGGCCTTCAAATACCGCAACCCCGTGCTCGTCCTGGGCGACGCCATCGTCGGCCAGATGAAGGAGCCCGTGCTCATGCGCCCGGCCGTGAAGGTCTCCAAGGCCGAGGGCAAGTCCTGGCGCTTGGAGGGCAAGGGAACGCGCAAGCCGCGCATCATCAAGTCCCTGTTCCTGGACGACGGCGCCCTGGCCGACCAGAACCGGCGGCTCCAGGCGAAGTACGAAGCCATGCGCGCCGAGATCATGGCCGAGGAGTTCCAGGTCAAGGACGCCGAACTGGTGGTCGTGGCCTTCGGCTCCATCGGCCGCATCGCCAAGACCGCCGTGCGCAAGCTGCGGGCCAAGGGCAAGAAGGTCGGCCTGTTCCGGCCCATCACCCTCTTCCCCTTCCCGGACGCGGCCCTGGCCAAGCTGGCCAAGGCGGGCAAGAAATTCCTGACCATCGAGCACAACCTGGGCCAGATGGTGGACGACGTGCGGCTGGCCGTCCGGGCGCACGCCGACTCCGGCTTCTTCGGCGTCTACCCCGGCGACATGCCCTCGCCCGAAGACTTCGAGGAACCCATCCTGAAGGCCCTGCGGAGGAAGAAATGAGCGCCGCCACCAAAGAACAGGAAGTCCTGGCCTTCGAGCGGCCCGAGGTCATGGCCGACCGGGCCACCCACTACTGCCCCGGCTGCCACCACGGCGTGGCCCATCGCCTCGTGGCCGAGCTGCTCACCGAAATGGAGCTGGTGGAGAAGACCATCTGCGTCACCTCCATCGGCTGCTCGGTGTTCCTCTACAACTACCTCCTGGTGGACTCCGTCGAGGCCCCCCACGGCCGCGCCCCGGCCGTGGCCACCGGCGTCAAGCGCGCCCGGCCCGACAACTTCGTGCTCACCTACCAGGGCGACGGCGACCTGGCCTCCATCGGCATGGCCGAGATCATGCACTGCGCCAACCGCGGCGAGCGCGTCTCCGTGGTCTTCGTCAACAACACCGTCTACGGCATGACCGGCGGCCAGATGGCCCCGACCACGCTCATCGGCCAGAAGACCACCACCTGCCCCGGCGGCCGCTGCCGCGAGCACGAAGGCATGCCCATCAAGATGGCCGAGATCATCGCCGGGCTCGGCGGCACCGTGTTCTCCGCCCGCGCGGCCCTGAACAACGTGAAGAACATCCGTCAGGCCAAGAAGTTCCTCAAGACCGCCTTCGAAGTCCAGACCAAGGGCCTCGGCTTCGGCTTCGTGGAACTCCTCTCGGCCTGCCCCACCAACTGGAAGATGAACCCGATCAAGGCCAACCAGCGCATCGAGACCGAGATGATCCCCTACTTCCCCCTGGGGATATACAAGGACCTCTCCAACGAAGGAGGCGTCTGCTGATGGCCGCCAAAAAAACCCAGCACCTGGACGCGATCATCGCCGGCTTCGGCGGCCAGGGCGTGCTGCTCATCGGCAACCTCCTGGCCTACGCGGGCATGAACGCCGGGCTCAACGTCACCTACATCCCGGTCTACGGCGCGGAAATGCGCGGCGGCACGGCCAACTGCACCGTGATCCTCTCCTCCGAGGACATCGGCTCGCCCATCGTGCGCCGCCCCCAGAGCCTCATCGCCATGAACCGGCCGTCCCTGGACAAGTTCCAGGCCCGCGTCCTCGACGGCGGAACCGTGATCGTCAACTCCTCGCTCATCGACGACCACCTCATGGACACCAAGCGCCTGGACTGCCGTTCCGTGCGCTGCAACGAGATCGCGGACAAGCTCGGCAACTCGCGCATGGCCAACATGGTCGCCCTGGGAGCCTACGTCGCCGCCACCGGCATCGTCTCCCTGGACACGGTCATCAAGAGCTTGGAAAACGTCATCTCCGCCAGCTACAAGGATCTCATCCCCAAGAACGCCAAGGCCCTGGAAGCCGGGGCCGAGGCCGTGGGCGAATAGCGAAACGAACCGGGGGGCTCCGCGCCCCCCGGCCCCCCGCGCCAGGGCTGAGCCCTGGACCCGACAGCGCCGGAGGAGTCTTTCCGGCCCAGCCGTGGCGCGCCCCGCACGGCGACCAAAGGTCGCCGTGCGGGCCGCGCCGCCATGAGGGGTCCAGGGGCCATCGGCCCCTGGCCGGGGTTCGGGGCGAGGAGCCCCGCTATTCTCTTCTTTTCCAGGAGGAATGCGCCATGACCGAGCAATACGCCGTGATCGGGCATCCGCTGGGGCATACGTTGAGCCCGCTGCTGCACAACTGGGGCTTCGAGCACAGGCACGTGGACGCGCGCTACGCGGCCCTGCCGGTGACGCCCGGAGAACTGGACGGGTTCATGGAGCGGGTGCGCGGCGGGGCCTTCGCGGGCCTGTCCGTGACCATTCCGCACAAGCGGGCGGTCATGGCCCACCTGGACGGCCTGACGCCCCGGGCCGAGGCCGTGGGCGCGGTGAACACGGTCTTCTGGCGGGACGGCCTGCTGCTGGGCGAAAACACGGACGTGCTCGGCATCGTGGAGTCCTTGCGGAACCTGGGGCCGTTCCGGCGCGGGCTGGTGCTCGGGGCCGGTGGAGCGGCCCGGGCGGCGGTGGCCGCGCTCAAGGAACTGGGTCTGGGCGGCATCTTCGTGGTCAACCGCACGCGGGACAAGGCCGAGGCCCTGGCGCGGGAATTCGGGGCCACGGCGGCGCCGTGGGAGTCGCGGGCGACGCTCGGCGCGGACCTGCTCGTGAACACCACGCCCCTGGGCATGTCCGGCGAGCGGGTGGAGGAATGCCCATGGCCCGGGAATACGCCCATTCCCTCGGATCTCACGGTCTTCGACCTGGTCTACAACCCGCTCGTGACCATTCTTCTCCAAAGAGCCAAGGCCGCAGGTTGCCGGACCATCTCCGGGCTGGAGATGTTCCTGCGCCAGGGACTGGCCCAGTTCAAGCTCTGGACCGGGCTGGACCTGGACCCGGATCAAGCCCGCACCCTGCTCCTGAACGCGCTCCAGGCCCCCTGATTTTTTTATGACCCCCCGCGCGATCCAAGGCCGCGCCCTGGCCAGGTCCGAGGGTGGAGCCCCCGGCTCTTCATCTTGACAGCAGGTCCTCACGCCGGTAGGCAGGCGGGACTGTTCTTTCCATAACGATTCCCTGGAAAACGGAAGACGGTGTGAATCCGTCGCAGACGCGCTGCCGTGACCGGGATACGCGCGGGGCATCCACTGGACCTTGGAGGTCCGGGAAGGCTGCCCCGGCCGGTTCGCTTGAACCGGAGGCGGAACCCCGCCCGCGCCCGGAAGCCGGAAGACGCTCCAGGGCTGTCGCTCATTCGGGCCTCGCGAACCGGGTTCGGAATGGATACGCCATATTCCGGGGACACGTGCGCCCCGGACTTGCGCAGCCGTTCAGCCCGCTTTTGAGAAAAAGCGGGCTTTTCTTTTCCATTCCCGCGTCCGCCTGTATGCTCCGATATGAGCAGAATCCCAACGCGCAGAAGGAGGATTTGTTCATGTTGACGCAGACCTTGGGTTTCCCGCGCATCGGGCGCGACCGCGAATTGAAGCGGGCGGTGGAGGGCTACTGGAAGGGCGAGGTGGACCGGGAGGCCCTGGCCGCCACGGCCGCCGCGCTGCGGGCCGAGCACTGGCGGATGCAGCGGGAGGCGGGCGTGGACCTGCTGCCCGTGGGCGACTTCGCGCTCTACGACCAGATGCTCGACCTGTCGCTCATGCTCGGCTGCGTGCCGGAGCGCTATGCCGGTCGCGGGGAGCCCGGCCTGGAGACGATGTTCCTCATGGCCCGGGGCGGCGTGGGCGTGGGGGCCATGGAGATGACCAAGTGGTTCGACACGAACTACCACTACATCGTGCCCGAGCTGGCGGCGGGACAGGTCTTCCGGCCCTCGGCCGGTCGGCTGGCCGGGGAGCTGCGCGAGGCGGCCCGGGCCGGATACGCGGCCAAGGCCGTGCTGCCCGGACCGTTCACCTTCCTGGCCCTGGCCAAGACGGCCGCGCCGGGTCTGGACAAGTGGTCCCTGCTGGAACCGCTCATTGAGGCGTATGAGGCGCTGTTGCGCGAGATCGGCCGGGAGTGCGGCTGGCTGCAGATCGACGAGCCCGTGCTGGTGATGGGCCTGCCCGGGACGGTCCGGGACCGCTTCCGGCCGGTGCTGGAGCGGCTGCGCGGGGCGGCGGGCAAGGCCCGGCTCATGCTGGCCACCTATTTCGGCGGCGTCGCGGCCCAGGCGGACCTGCTGGACGGCCTGGCCGCGGACTGCCTGCACCTGGATCTGGTGCGCGCGCCGGAGCAGCTGGAGCCGGTGGCGGCGAAACTACCGAAGGACTGCGCCTTGTCCCTGGGGCTGGTGGACGGCCGCAACGTCTGGCGCGCGGACCTGGGCCGGGCCCTGGCCCTGGGCCGCAGGGCCGTGGAGCTGGTCGGCCCGGAGCGGCTCCTGGTCGCGCCGTCCTGCTCCCTGCTGCACGCGCCCGTAGACCTGGCGGCCGAGACGGCCCTGGACCCGGAAGTGCGGGAGTGGATGGCCTTCGCCCTGCAGAAGTGCGGGGAGCTGCGCCTGTTGGCCGACGCCCTGGAAGGCCGGGACGTGGCGGAGGCGTTGGGGGAGAACGCCCGGATCATGGAGCGCCGCCGGAGCTGCGCCAAGGCCTTGAACCCGGCCGTGCGCGACCGGGCGGCGGCGGTGACGCCGGAGATGACCGCCCGGCGTTCGCCCTACTCCGTGCGCAACGAGGAACAACGCACGCGCCTGGACCTGCCGGAGCTGCCCACCACGACCATCGGCTCCTTCCCGCAGACCACCGAGGTGCGCGCCGCCCGGGCCGCGTTCAAGGCCGGGAAGCTGGACCGGATGGGCTACGAACAGGCCATGACCGGCTTCATCCGCCGGGCCGTGGAGGCCCAGGAGGCGGCCGGGCTGGACGTGCTCGTGCATGGCGAGCCCGAGCGCAACGACATGGTGGAGTACTTCGGCGAGCAGTTGGACGGGTTCTGCTTCACGAAGAACGGCTGGGTCCAGAGCTACGGCACGCGCTGCGTGAAGCCGCCGGTGATCTACGGCGACGTGTCCCGGCCCCGGGCCATGACCGTGGCGTGGTGGGAGCAGGCCGCCGCGATGACGAAGAAGCCCATGAAGGGCATGCTCACCGGGCCGGTGACCATTCTCTGCTGGAGCTTCGTGCGCGACGACCAGCCGCGCTCGGCCACCTGCCGCCAGATCGCCCTGGCCATCCGCGACGAGGTGGCGGATCTGGAGCGGGCCGGAGCGCCCATGGTGCAGATCGACGAGCCCGCCCTGCGCGAGGGCCTGCCCCTGGAACCCGAAAATCGCGGGGAGTATCTGGACTGGGCCGTGGAGTGCTTCCGGCTGGCCTCCACGGGCGTTTCCGACGCCACGCAGATCCATACCCACATGTGCTACGCGGAATTCAACGAGATCATCGAATGGATCGCGGCCATGGACGCGGACGTGATCAGCATCGAGGCCGGCCGCAGCGGCATGGAGCTGCTGGAGGCCTTCGGCCGCTTCCACTACCCCAACGAGGTGGGCCCGGGCGTCTGGGACATCCACAGCCCGCGCGTGCCGGGCGTGGAGGAGATGGTCGGGCTCCTGGAGAAGGCGCTGCGGGTGATCCCGCGCGAACGGCTCTGGGTCAACCCGGACTGCGGCCTGAAGACCCGCGACTGGCCCGAAACCGAGGCGTCCATGCGGAACATGGTCGAGGCGGCCCGGAAGTTGCGGCGGCCGAAGGCCTGAGGGAAGCGCCGGGGAAACCCCTTTTTTGCAAAGAAGGAGGTTTCCCCGGACCCCTTCCTCAAAAAAACGTCACAGTGGCGCGGAGCGTCGGCGGCCGAGGCCGCCGGGCGCTCCGCGCCACGCGATTGGCCGGGGTCGGGCGGCCCGGGCGCGGGTGAAGAAAGGCGAAAGAGCCTTTCTATGAAGCGGCGGAGCCGCGGACAAAAGCCTTCTGCAGGGCGGCCGAGGCCATCAGGCTCGCGCCGTGGGCCGTGGCGTCCAGGATGTCCGCGTCGGTCCAGCCCTGGGCCCGCAGGCCGTCCAGATCGGCGGCGCTGACGGAAGCCGGTTCGGACAGGGCCCTGCGCACGAAGACCACCAGGGCGGCCTCGCGTTCCTCCAGGGATTCCGGGGCCCGGCCCTGGGACAGGGCCTCCAGATCCGCGCCGCTCATGCCCATGCGCTGGAGCAGGCTGCTGTTGAAGGCCAGACAGGCGTCGTGGCAGGACAGATTCGAGGCCGCGTAGCGGATGGCGGCCAGGAGCGGCGCGCTCAGGGTCTTGTGCCCACCGAAATAACGCAGGCCGCCGAACTGGACCTGCTGGAGTTCGGGGCTGGCCGAGAGCAGGCGCATGGGCATGGGCACCTCGCCGAGCTGGTCGAAGGCCGAATACACCTGGGCCACACTGCCCGTGGCCTGGCCGGGTTCCACCGTCTTGAGCAGAATCATGTCTTTCTCCTTGGGGTTTGTATCGTAATAGACCGGTCAACTATTTTCAGGCGCGAACAGGGGCGACGCTTGCCGATGCGCGCGGCCTAGGCCAACAGATGATCGAAGAGGAATTCCTCGAAACGCAGCAGAGGCCCGGGGTTCTTCTCCACCTTCATGCGCAGGAGCGCACCCTCCCAGGAGTCCAGGATGAAGGCCGCCGCGCGCTCGGGGTCCAAGCCGGGTTTCAGTTCGCCGCGATCGCGGGCCTGGGCCAGGAGCCCGGCCAGCCGGGAGGACATGGCCGCCATGGCGGTCTGGAGCGCCTGGCGCATGGCCGGAGAGAGGTCGCTCATCTCCTGGGCTAGGTTGCCCAGGGGGCAGCCCCGGACGCAGCCGCCCTCGGCCTGGAACCCCCGAAAGGTCTCGAACAGCCGGCGCAGACGGATCAGGGGCGGATCGTCGCCCTGGTCCAGAAGGGAGGCGGAGACCCCGGCCATGCGCTGGGCATGGTGTTCCACCAAGGCCAAGCCGAAGTCCTCCTTGCTTTTGAAATAAAAATAGAAGGAACCCTTGGGCACCCCGGCGGCGGCCAGGATGTCGGCCAATCCGGTGTTGTGGAAACCCTGGCGGTGGATGAGATCCGCCCCGGCGTCGAGAATGGCCTGCCTCGCGTCACGCTTCATGCGGCAACTAATAGACCAGTCGTCTAGATTGCGTCAACAAAAAAAATCTCCCGCCTTTGCGGGGACCGGCGAAGCCGGGGAACTTTTCAGCGCCCTGCTTGCTAGTCGACCTTGAGGATCACGGAATAGGCGGAAAAGGTCACCCAGGCGGGATTTCCGGCGCACAGCTCGAGGCGCTGGGCGCTCTCGGCCGTGGTCACGGAACAGACGCGGGTGTCGTCGGCCAGGCGCACGATGACCTCGGCCGTGAGCTTGCCCACGGTCACGCGGTCGATGACGCCCTGCAGGCGGTTTTCGGCCGACGAGCGGGGCTCGGTCCCGCAGGTCTCCACCAGAACCCAGGGAGCCTTGATTTCGGCGGTGAGGAGCATCCCCGGCCGGATGCCCAGGGACTGCACGCTGTCCACGGTGATGACCGAGGATATGGCGTGCCCGCCCAGGGTGGAAAGCTCCACGCGGGCCTGGATGTCGCCCTGGATCACGCGGGCGACCTTGCCGAAGAAGGCGTTGCGCGCGCTGGTCTTGCGACGGGACTCGCGCTCCAGGATGTGTTCGGTGATGCGCTTCTTGTCCTCCTCGGAGAAGTCCAGGAAGGCGGCGGTGAGGTCGGCGGAGGACTGGCCGAGCATGTCCTGGACCACCTTGAGGGGCATGTCGCCGCGCAGCAGCTCGATGGCCCGGGAGCGGCGCAAAACCGTGGGATTGGCCAGCTCCAGGGGGATTCCGGCGGCCCGGGAGCGCTCCTGGAACTTGCGGCGGATGTGGCCCTGGTCCATGTGGCAAAGCGTTCCGCGCAGAGGCAGGAGCGCCGGGTCGGCCAGCAGGCGGCGCAATTCCGAGGCGGCCTCGTCGGACAGGCGCACCTCGCGCGTGGCCTTGCGGCCGCGAAAGCGGACCACCCCGGCCACGGGGTCCAGATCCTCGGCGTCGTCCAGGGCCAGAACCTCGCCCAGGCGCGCGCCCGTATGGCGCAGGAGGAGGTAGATGAGCCAGAGCCGCAGCCGCGACCGGCGGGTGTCCGCGCGGCGGGATTGCTCGGCCCACTTGGCGAAGGCCTCGGTCAGCCGGGCCAGATCGATGGTGTCCAGGTACTTCACCCCCTCGGGCACGGCGAAGACGGCCGAGGGGTTGAGGCGTCCGTTTTCCTGGTCCGGAGGCGGTTGACGGCTCTTCATCCATGCAGGATACAAGGAGAGTGGCCGGATGCCAAGGGCGGCACGGAATAAAAAAAACACGTGACAAGGCGCGCGGGCTTGGGTAAGGCTGGACTCACACGAGTTCTGAAAAACACGTGACAGTGCCGCCAAGCGGCACAAGGAGGCGGGCCATGTATTTCTCCGTCGCCGGAATCGAAGTCCAGCCCTGGATCCCCCCGCTCACGGCCTTCTGCGTGTCCTTCTTCACCAGCATGGGCGGCGTGTCCGGGGCCTTCCTGCTCCTGCCCTTCCAGATGAACATCCTAGGCTACGTGAACCCCTCGGTGAGCGCCACCAACCACGTCTTCAACATCACGGCCATCCCGGCCGGGGTCTATCGCTACATCCGCGAGGGCCGCATGGTCTGGCCCCTGACCTGGGTGGTGATCATCGGCACCCTCCCCGGGGTCTTCATCGGTTCGCTGCTGCGGGTACTCTACCTGCCCGACCCGAGGAACTTCAAGTTCTTCGTGGGCCTCGTCCTGCTCTACATCGGCGGCCGGATGATCCTCGACCTGCTCAAGAAGCCCGCCCCGGGCCAGGACAAGAAGAGCGCCGAGAAGCGCTTCCAGGAGATGGTCAAGGCCTGGCGGCAGCGCGCCGAGTCCACGGGCGAGAAGCTCCCGGCCGTGCGCGTCACGCGCTTCTCCACCACGCGCATCGCCTACGAGTTCTACGGCGAGGCCTTCGAGATCTCCACCCCGGGCATCCTCTCCCTGAGCCTCGTGGTGGGCGTCATCGGCGGCACCTACGGCATCGGCGGCGGAGCCATCATCGCCCCGTTCTTCGTCTCGGTCTTCGGCCTGCCCGTGTACACCGTGGCCGGGGCCGCGCTCATGGGCACCTGCGTCACCTCCCTGGCGGGCGTGACCTTCTTCCAGGTCATCGCGCCCTGGTTCCCGAACCAGTCCGTGGCCCCGGACTGGATCCTGGGCCTGCTCTTCGGCCTGGGCGGCATGGCCGGGATGTACCTCGGCGCGCGCTGCCAGAAGTTCGTGCCCGCCCGGTACATCAAGTGGATGCTCGGGGCGGTCATCTTCTGGATGGCCCTCAAGTACGTCATAGGGTTCTTCTTGTAACCACACCGTCGGTCAACGCCGCGCCACCCGCCGGCGCGGCCCTCCAGCAGGCCCGGGGCTCCTCCTCCCCGGGTCTTCGCGTCCCACTTCCCGCGCCTTGACCCCTGGTCCAGGGCAGTGCTATCGTCTGTCGACGATTTCACAACTAACTGATAATAAAGACTGACGATGGAGGACGGGATGGACGAGCAAACGCTGACCCACGCCGACCTGGCGCGGGGGGCCGGGGTCTCGGTCACGAGCATCAAGAGCTACCGGGCCAAGTTTCCGGGCTTCATCCCCGTGGCCTCCTGGACCAAACCCATCCGCTTCCAGCCCGAGGCCCTGCCCGTCTGCGCCCGCATCAGCGCCCTGTTCGCAGAGGGCCGCAGCGTGGCTCAGGTGCGGGCGGTCCTGGCCCGGGAGTTCCCGGAAAACGCCGCCGAACGCCCCGCCGAGGAGGTCCGCAACCCCTTCGCCGCCGGGATCAGCGAACGCTCGTTCCAGGAGTTCTTCCAGGCCGCCGGGAAGATGATGCAGGGCATGGCCGCCCTGGCCACGGCCCAGGCCCGCGCGGACCAGCGCCTCACGCGCCTGGAGCGGGCGCTGGAGGATCTGGCCTCGGTCCAGGCCCAGGGCGCGGAAGCCATGACCCGGCTGGCCGCCGAGATCGGGGAGTGGTCCGCCGGAACGGCCCGGCCGCGCAAGGTCGTGGCCGTGCGCGGAACCGAGGGCCGCACCGAAACCTATGCCTTCGAGGAGCGCGTCGAGCCCGCGCCGGAGTCCGCGCCCGCCCCCTCGGACCTGCCGCCGGAGTCCCTGCTCGGCCTGCCCGTGGCCATCCGCACGGATCGCGGCGAGTTCCTGGGCGTGCCCGGCCGTCTCTCCCTGGCCGCCTTCGCCGCCGCGCTGGAGCGCCAGGCCGGAAGCCCGGCCGACTGGACCCGCGAGGACGAGTCCTTCGTCCTGACCCTGAATCTGGGCGGCGCGGTCCACGCCCTGCTCTTCAGCGCGGCCACCTCGCCCAGCGGCGTGGAGGTGGCCCTGCTGGCGGGCCTGGGGCTGGACGGCCGCGAGGCCACCCCGGCCTTCGTGCAGGAGTTCGTGCGACAGGTGCGGGAGCGGATGGACAGGGCCTAGGGCGTTCCCTACTTGCCCTTCTCGATCAGGGCGCTGAAGAAGAATTCGCCCAGCGGCGAGTCGTGCGGAGTGGTCCAGGTGCGCGCCACCCGGGCCTTGTCCGTGCGCTTGCGGAAGCCTTCCACCAACAGCTCGTTCTCGTCCGGGTTGAGCGTGCAGGTGATCACGGCCATGAGCCCGCCGGGCCGCAGGCTTTCGTAGGAGGCGTCCAGAATGGCCGCCTGGAGCCGGGTCAGATCCCGGACGTCGCGCGGGCCGCGCTTCCACTTGATGTCCGGACGGCGCGACAGCACGCCCAGGCCCGAGCAGGGCAGATCCAGAAGCACGCTGCCCGGGGCGCGGCGCATCGGCGTGGGCAGGTCGGCGCGGGCCCGGAAGCAGGGCACCTCGGGCATGTCCCGGCGCAGCGCCTTGAGCCGCCCCTGGTGGATGTCCGAGGCGATGACGCTCTTGCCCAGCTCCAGGAGGTGCCGGGTCTTGTTGCCGCGCCCGGCGCAGGCGTCCAGCACGGGCTCGGGCCAGGCCCCGGGAGTCAGGACCGTGAGCGCGGCGCGGGCGGCGAAGCTCTGGCGCGTCACGTATTGCGCGGCCTCGGCGTCCAGGTCCAGTTCCGTGGCGGGCGGAAAGGCGAAGGCCCGGCCGTCGCGGGCCAGGAGGTCCGGGTCGTGCTCCAGGGCGCGGGACAGGTCGCGGCCCTGCCGCCCGTGTGAGACCACCAATCCCAGGGCCGGAGCCCGGGTCTGGGCCGCCAGGAAGCCTTCGGCGCGCTCCTGGCCGTAAGTTGAAAGCCAGAGCCGCACGATCCACTCCGGGCAGGAGTGCCAGCGGCAGAGAAAATCCACTTCGTCGGCCGCGCCCTGGCGGTAGAAGGCGGGTTCGCGCGGGGCCTCCCCCAGGTCCGAAACCCGGCGCAGCACCGCGTTGAACAGCCCCGACAGCCGCCCCTCGCCCTGGCCCTTGGCCCAGTCCACCGCCCAGGACACCGAGGCGTAGGCCGGAACCTTGTCCAGGAAAAGGATCTCGTAGGCCGCCAGGCCCAGCCCCAGGGCCAGGTTCTCGGGCATGGCCCCGGGCTTGCCCAGGAAGCGCGAGAGCACGTGGTCCACCCGGCCCTTGAGCCGCAGATAGCCGTAGGCCAGTTCCGTGGCCAGGCCGACGTCGCGCGGGTCCAAACGCTGGGCGCTTAGCGAGGCGTCCAAGGCGGCCTGGATGTCCTGGCCGCGCCAGAGGCACTGGGAGAGCGCCCGCAGGGCGACGCCCCGGGCCGGGGGCAGGGGCTTGCCGGGCCTAGCCATGCATCTCTCCCTTGGCGGCTTCGGCGGCTTCGCCGCTTCCCGAACGAGCAGCGTCCGATTTCACGTTTCCGCCGCCTTTCCGCGCCCGGGCGGCGTCCAAGTCGTTGGCCTCGCCGCTGCCCTGGGCCGTGCCTCCGCCCTTCTTCCGACCCTCGCGGTACTCCGGGGCCAGGAAGCGCGCCAAGGCCTCCTCCAGCCGCTCCATGGACACGCGGGTGTCCAGGCAGGGGCCGTTGGGCCGTTCGTTGAGCACGCCGAAGACCGGCAGGGGATAGGTGTCCTGGATGCCGGAGGCCAGATCGCGGTCGCAGGCCACGGCCACGATGAGCCGGGGCCGCTTCTGGACCACGATGCGCCGGGCGATGGTCCCGCCCGTGGCGATGGCCAGATGCACGCCGTACTTCTCGTGCAGGCCGAGCAGGTCGTTGATCGGGCACTTGCCGCAGCGCTTGCAGTTGAAGATGTCGTAGGTCAGGCGCATCTCGCAGCGGCTGTTCTGGAGGCAATGGGGCATGAGCAGGAGGATCTCCTCCGGCCGGTAGACTCCGGCCTCGGAGAGCACCAGCTCGTTGTTCACCTTGACGAAGGAATGCCGGATGTCCTCCTTGGGGATGCCGAACAGACGGCCCAGGAGGGTGATGAGCGGCAGGTAGAGCTTGATGGTCACGCCCCGAAAGCGGCGGGCGAAGGGGAAGGAGCGTTTGAGCACGAGATTGAGCAGCAGCCCGGCCCCGGACCAGCAGACCAGGAGCACCAGGACGGCCACGATCAGGCCCCAGCCCCAGGGCGCCAGGGGATGGATCGCTGCCAGACCCACGTAAGGCACCCACCAGAGCAGGACGAGCATGGCGCAGACGAGCAGGCAGGTTCCCAGGATCAGGCCCACGAACAGCCGTTTGCGCGCGTCATGTTCCATGCGTTTCTCTGGCGTTCCGTCGCGCCGGGCGGCCGGAGGCGACGGTCGTGTTCGGGATGGGCGTCGTCCGGTCGTTCAGCAGTTCTTCTTCAGATAGCCGCAGGCGAAGGCGGAGGCCGAAAGGGCCTTCCTGCCCTCGGGCTGCACGGAGGGAGTCAGGTAGAGGCGGTCCGCAGTCTGAATGGCGATGTGGCCGTCCATCTCGCCCAGGATCGTTCCGGGCTCGGCCTTGTGCTCCGACTCCGGTCCTATTTTTCCCGGGGTCAGGGTCAGGCGCAAGTGTTTTTTGTCGTCCGGCGACCATTGGAAGAAGGCTCCGGGCCAGGGATGCATGGCCCGCGCGCGATTGTGGATTTCCTGGGCCGGGCGGTTCCAGTCGATGAGCCCCTCGTCCTTGGAGAGCTTGGGGGCGTATGTGGCCAGGGAATCGTCCTGGGGCACCACGGCCAGCCGCCCGTCGCGCAGCCGCTCCAGGGCCTCCACCAGAAGCAGCCCGCCCATCTCGGCCAGCTGGTCGTGGACCTGTCCGGCGTGCTCGTCCCCGCCCATGCGCAGGGCGCGCTGGAGCAGGATGGGCCCGGAGTCCAGGCCCTTCTCCATGCGCATGATGGAGATGCCGGTGACGGTCTCGCCGTCCAGGATGCAGCGCTGGATCGGGGCCGCGCCCCGGTACTTGGGCAGCAGGGAGGCGTGGACGTTCACCGGCATGAGCGCGGGGACGTCCAGCACGGCCTGGGGCAGAATCAGGCCGTAGGCGGCCACAGCCAGCACGTCGGGCTCCAGGGCCCTGAGCGCCTCCACCTCGGCCGGGTCTTTGAAATTCAGGGGCTGGCGCACGTCCAGGCCGTGTTCCAGGGCCAGGGCCTTCACCGGCGACGGCTTGCAGGAGAGCCCCCGGCCGCAGGGCCGGTCGGGCTGGGTGTAGGCCGCGAGAACCTCGCCGCCCTCCCAGGCCAGCAGATGCTTCAGGATCACGGCCGCGAAATCCGGCGTGCCCATGTAGACGATCTTCACGCCTGCGCCTGTTCCCGGTTCTTGCGCCACTTGGCGATCTTCTTGTCGTAGAGGGCGCGCTTGAGCCGTCCGGCGTGGTCCACGATGGTCACGCCGTCGAGGTGGTCGATCTCGTGCTGGAGGATCACGGCCAGCAGGCCCTCGGCCCGGATGCGGACATCCTGGCCGTTCTCGTCCTGGGCCTTGACCGTGACGGTCTCCTTGCGCTTGATCTTGGTGCTGAAGGCGGGCACGGAGAGGCAGGACTCCTCGGACTCCTTCACCCCCTCGCCCTCCACGATCTCGGGATTGACCAGGATGCGCAGGGCCTTGCGCTCCTTGGGCCCGGTGTCGTCCACGGTGATGAGCCGGATGCCCTCGCCGATCTGGGGCGCGGCCAGGCCCACGCCGTCCTTCTCGTACATGGTTTCGACCATGTGGCCGATGAGTTCGCGCAGCTCGGGCGTGATCTCCGCCACCCGGGCGCACTTCTCGCCCAGGCGCGGGTCGGGGTATTTGACGATCTCCAACAGCATAGGCAGTTCCTCTCAAAAGGCCGCCGTGGCGTGGATTTCCAGGACGGACGAGCCGCAGGCTCGCCTCCGGCCTGGAAATCCGCGACACTGATGCCGGGGTCCGGGGGGCGCCGGCCCCCCGGCCGCCGGAGGCCTTTCAGTCTTTCTTCTCTTCCTGCTTCTCGTCCTTCTTCTCGGCCACGTCCTCGCGAATGCGGATGCCCAGTTCGCGCAGCTGCTTGGGGGCCACGACGTTGGGCGCCTCGGTCATCAGGCAGGTGGCCTTCTGGGTCTTGGGGAAGGCGATCACGTCGCGGATGGACTTGGCCCCGGTGAGGATCATGATAAGTCGGTCCAGGCCGAAGGCAATGCCGCCGTGGGGCGGCGCGCCGAACTTCATGGCGTCCAGGAGGAAGCCGAACTTGGCCTGGGCCTCTTCCGGGCCGATGCCCAGGACGTTGAACATGGCCTGCTGGAGCTCGGCGGTGTGGATGCGGATGGAGCCGCCGCCCACCTCGTAGCCGTTGAGCACGAGGTCGTAGGCCCGGGACAGGGCGTTGCCCGGGTCCGAGGCCAGCAGGTCCATCTGGCCGGGCTGGGGCGAGGTGAAGGGATGGTGGCGGGCCACCCAGCGCTTCTCCTCGGGGTCGAACTCCAGGAGCGGGAAGTCGGTGACCCAGAGCGGGGCGAAGCTGCCCTCGGGCACGAGCCCGGCGGCCTCGGCGATGCGCACGCGCAGGTTGCCCAGGGAGGCGTTGACCACGTCCGGGGCCGCGGCCTGGAAGAAAACGATGTCCCCGACCTCAAGGCCCAGGCGCTCGGTGAGCCCGGCGCGCTCGGCCTCGGAGAGGAACTTGGCGATGGGCGACTGCCACTCGCCCTCCTTGATCTTGATCCAGGCCAGGCCCTGGGCCCCGTATATCTTCACGAACTCGGTGTGCTCGTCGATCTCCTTGCGGGTCATCTCGCCGCCGCCGGACACGCGCAGGGCCTTGACCAGCGGGGCCTTGGCGAAGAGCTTGAACTCCGAGCCGCGCACGATGTCCGTGCATTCCACGAGCTTCAGGCCGTAGCGCACGTCCGGCTTGTCCAGGCCGTAGTCCCGCATGGCCTCGTGCCAGGTCATGCGCGGGAAGGGGTCGGGCAGGCTCTGGCCCAGGGTGTCGGCGAACACGGCGCGGACCATGTTCTCGGCCAGGCCCATGACCATGGCCTCGTCCGCGAAGCTCATCTCGATGTCGATCTGGGTGAACTCGGGCTGGCGGTCGGCGCGCAGGTCCTCGTCGCGGAAGCACTTCACGATCTGGTAGTAGCGCTCCATGCCCGAGACCATGAGCAGCTGCTTGAACAGCTGGGGGGACTGGGGCAGGGCGTAGAAGCTGCCCTGGTTCAGGCGGCTGGGCACCAGGAAGTCGCGCGCGCCCTCGGGCGTGGACTTGGTCAGCACCGGGGTCTCGATCTCCAGGAAGCCGTTGGCGTCCAGGAAGCGGCGCACGCTCTGGGCGGCCTTGTGGCGCAGCACGAAGTTGCGGGCCAGCTTCGGACGGCGCAGGTCCAGGTAGCGGTGCTTGAGCCGGAGCATCTCCGAGGTGTCCACGCGGTCCTCGATGGGGAAGGGCGGGGTCTCGGAGGTGTTCAGCAGCTTCCACTCCCGGGCCACGATCTCCACCGCGCCGGTGGTCAGGTTCGGGTTGCTCATGCCCTCGGGCCGGGCGCGGACCACGCCCTTGAGGGCCACCACGTACTCCACGCGCAGGGCGTGGGCCCGCTCGTGGGCGTCGGGGTGCTCGGGGCTGAACACGCACTGGGTCAGGCCCTCGCGGTCGCGCAGGTCGATGAAGATGAGCCCGCCGTGGTCGCGGCGGAACTGCACCCAGCCCATGAGGCAGACCTCGGCCCCGATGTCGGCGGCCGTGAGCGCGTTGCAGTGGTGCGTGCGCCGCCAGCCCGCCAGATCCTCGATGACCCGGTACTCGTCGTAGGAGCGTTCTTCCTGGATGGGTTCGGACATATGTTTCCTCGCGATCGCGGTGTTATTCCTCGGTTCGTTCCGGCAGGGCCGCCGAGAGCAGGGCTTCCAGGCCGGACACGGCGACCATGGCCAGCAGGCGTTCACGGGGCACGTGACGCTGGTCGGCCGCGCCGCCCATGTCCTTGATGAGCACGAGCCCCTTGTCGAACTCCTCGCCGCCGACCACCAGGGCCATGCGCGCGCCGGACTTGTTGGCCCGCCGCAACTGGCTCTTCAGGCTGCCCGGGGCGTAGGCCACCTCGCCGGAGAGCCCGCGTTCGCGCAGGCCCTGGGCCAGAATCAGGCACTGGTTCACGGCCCGCTCGTCGAGCACGGCCAAATGGAAGTCCGGCCGGGACTCGGGGCAGTGCTCCAGGAGCATGGCCAGGCGCTCCATGCCGCAGGCGAAGCCCACGCCCGGAACGTCCGGGCCGCCCAGGGAGCCCACCAGACCGTCGTAGCGGCCGCCCCCGGCCACGGCCGTCTGGGAGCCGATCTCGCCGGAGGTGATCTCGAAGGCCGTGCGCTGGTAGTAGTCCAGGCCGCGCACCAGCCGGGGATTCAGGGTGTAGGCCACCCGCGCGGCGTCCAGCAGGGCCTTCACGGTGTCGAAGTGCTCCCGGCAGTGGCCGCAGACGTGGTCCGTGATGTGCGGGGCGTCCTTGGTCAGCTCCCCGCACCCCGGCACCTTGCAGTCCAGCACGCGCAGGGGGTTGGTCTCCACCCGGCGGCGGCAGTCCTCGCACAGCTTTTCCCGGTCCAGACCGGCGAAGAAGGCCGTCAGGGCCTGGCGGAACATGGGACGGCACTCGCGACAGCCCAGGGTGTTCAGCTCCACGGAAAGCCGGGTGAGCCCGATGTCCGTGAGGAACGTCCGCAGCATGAGGATCAGCTCGGCGTCGGCCTGGGGCTCGTTCGCCCCGAGAATCTCGGCGTTGATCTGGTGGAACTGGCGCTGGCGGCCCTTCTGCGGCCGCTCGTAGCGGAACATGGGGCCGGTGGTGAAATATTTCCGCACCTGGCCGGGCTGCCAGTCCCCGCCCTCGATGAAGGCCCGCATGACCCCGGCCGTGGCTTCGGGCCGCAGGGTCAGCAGGCGGCCCTTGCGATCCGGGAAGGTGAACATCTCCTTGCCCACCACGTCGGTGTCCTCGCCGATGGACTTGGCGAAAAGTTCGGTGTGTTCGAGCAGCGGCGTGCGCAGTTCGCCGAAGCCGTAGCGGCCGAAGATCTCCCGGGCCCGGGATTCCAAAAACGTGAACTTGGCCGCCTCTTCCGGGAAAAGGTCAGCGAACCCTTTGATTTTCTGGATTTTCATGATGTGACCGAAAGCCCCTCTCGCAACGCCGGTTATTGCCGGAGATTCCCGGCCGGTGCAAACGAAATCCGTTAGTCCAGGAAGGGGCGACTTGTCAAAACGGGCATCGCCCGCTCCCCGAAAAATCAGGGAAAACCTTTCCGCCGAATCTGGACATCCACGGGAAAAACGCTACCACTGGGCCTTCGGGGGGCTTCGCCCCGTTTCAGAAAGGCATGAGAAGGCTTTCGCCGTTCCATGAACCGGCGAAGCCGGGGGGGCTTCGCCCCGTTTCAGATAAGGCCAAGAGGGGATTTGTCCCCGTTTTGCGGAAAAAACAAAGAGCCCGGGGCAGGAACCGACATGGACCACCCGTTGCGTCGCGCCAAACGGAAACTCGATGACGAGACGGCCTTCGCCGTCCTCCGCCGCTGCACCTGGGGATTCCTCTCCCTGGTCGGCCCGGACGGCGACCCATACGGCGTGCCGATCAATCACGTCCTGCTGGAGGAAGGCGGCAGAAAACGCCTCCTGTTCCACTGCGCCCGCGAGGGCCGCAAGATCGACTGCCTGAAACACCGGCCCAGGGCTTTCTTCGTGGCCGTGGAAAACCCGGAGACCCTGCCGGACAAGTTCAGCACCGCCTACGCCAGCGCCATGGTCTCCGGCCCGGTGGAGATCGTGGACGACCCGGACGAGAAACGGGCCCTGCTCACGGCCTTCGTGCGCGGGCTGGCCCCCGCGTTCCAGGAGCGCGGCCGCAAACACATCGAACACCGTCTGCGCGACTGCCTCGTCCTCACCCTGGAGATCGAACACGTCTGCGGCAAGGGACGCAAAGAAGAGGAGCCCTACGCCCTCGCCCACCTCGGCTTCGCCGTGTCATAAAAAGACGAAGAGGGGTTCAGCTTATTTCATGAAGCGCGGAAGCAGTCCGCGCGCGTTCAACACCGGCCCGGCCGGGGAGGGTTTCCAATGCCGTTCGTGAACATCCGCATCACCCGCGACGGGGCCACCGCCGAGCAGAAAGCCCGGCTCATCAAGGGCGTCACCGACCTCCTGGTGGAGGTCCTGGACAAGAACCCGGCCACCACCGTGGTCATCATCGACGAGGTGGACACCGACAACTGGGGCATCGGCGGCGAGAGCGTGACGAAACGGCGCGAACTCGCGCGGTAAGGGCGAGGCGGACGTGACGCGGGTCAGCCCAGGCCAGCGGGCTCGATCTTCAGGCTGCCCACGGGCGTGAGCGGCTTTTCGTCCACGTAGTCCACGCGCAGGGCCGCGAAGGCCCCCAGGCAGACGGGATAGAGCGGGGCGTTGAGGTATTTCCAGGGCGCGGCGTCGCGCCAGGTGGCCGTGGGACCGGGCAGGACGGAACGGGCGTAGCGCGGCGGACGCCCCAGGCCCTGCTCGGCCATGCGCCGCATCTCGGGCCAGGAGAACCAGCGGGCCTGGCCCAGGGTGCGGCCGGGCCGGTTGCGGCCGTGGGACAGCCAGTACAGGGACCAGCGGTTCAGGAAGCCGACCAGCACCCCCCGCGCCGCCACCCGCGCGGCCTCGCGCAGCGCGCCCAGGGGATCGTCGCAGAACTCCAGCACGCTCCAGAGCACCACGTAGTCGAATTCGTTGTCGCAGAAGCCCAGGCTCTCGCCGTTGGCCACCTGGATGTCGGCCCGCTTGCCGAGTCGGTCGCGGGCGGCCGCCACCATGGCCTCGGAGCGGTCCACCCCGGTGACGTCGAAGCCGGTGTGGTAGAGCAACTCCAGGAACAGGCCGGTGCCGCAGCCCACCTCCAGCAGGGTCTTGCCCCGTCGGGGCCAGCCCGCGACCATGGCCTCCAGCAGACGCCGCTCGGCGGCGAAGGCGAAGCGGCCCTCGGGGGTCTCGAACCAGCGGTCGTAGCGGGCGGCGTTCCAGTTCATCTCGATCCTTTCCCCGAACGTCTCGTTCTCCGGGCCGAGGCGGCGCGGGGCGCTCAATGCGTCGCACGGCGGCCGGACGCGCCGCCGGAAGCGCGGAAGCCCGCGGCTTCCGGCCGGGGCCGTGGGGGCCGAAGCCCCCCGACCGTCGGTCGCATCTTCCTACATATCGAGAGCGTCGGCAACCTTGCCCACCAATTTCTCGGAGGGCGTGAGGGTCTTCTTGCCGGGCTCCCACTTGGCCGGGCAGGCCTCGGCGGGATGGTCCTTGAGATAGACGTTGGCCTTCATCTTGCGCACGAGTTCATCGGCGTTGCGGCCCACGTTGTAGAAGTTCACCTCCGAGGCGACCAGCACGCCCTCGGGGTTGATGATGAAAGTGCCGCGCAGGTCCAGGCCCGAGGCCGGATCCCAGACGTCGAAGTAGCGCGAGACCTCGCCGTTGGGGTCGGCGGCCATCTTGAAGCGCACGTTCTGGAGCAGGCGCTCGTCGTTCTTCCAGGCCATGTGCACGAACTTGGTGTCCGTGGACACTGAGAGAACCTCCGCGCCCAGCTTGACCAGATCGGCGTGCCTCTCGGCCAGGTCGGCCAGCTCCGTGGGGCAGACGAAGGTGAAGTCCGCCGGATAGAAGACCAGGATCGTCCATTTGCCTTGCTTCTTCAGGTCGGCCAGGGAGACCTCGCCGAAGCCGCCCTCGGCGGGATCATAGACCTCCAGGGTGAAGTCCCGGACCGGCAGGCCCACCTTGGCGCATTCAAGCAGTTCCTCATAATCGTCGTGTCCGCAGGACATATTGCTTTCTCCTTGCTCTGAATTTAGGGTACACTAGATTTTCCCGGTAATTGATAATAATAATCATCTGGCGCGCCAGCGTCAAGAACCGTCCCACAACGATTCGGCCGCCGACAAAAACGAGGATTCCCGCCCATGACGCTCATCCACGGCTTCCGCAAGATCCGCGAACAGGACATCCCGGAGATCCGCACCCGCGCCCAGGTCTACGAGCACGTCAAGACCGGCGGCCGTCTCCTCTCCCTGCTCAACGAGGACGAGAACAAGGTCTTCGGCATCAGCTTCCGCACCCCGCCCCGCGACTCCACCGGCGTGGCCCACATCCTGGAGCACTCGGTGCTCTGCGGCTCGCGCAAGTACCCGGTGCGGGAGCCCTTCGTGGAGCTGCTCAAGGGCTCGCTCCAGACCTTCCTGAACGCCCTGACCTTCCCGGACAAGACCTGCTATCCCGTGGCCAGCACCAACGTCCAGGACTTCTACAACCTCATCGACGTGTACCTGGACGCGGTGTTCCATCCCCGGCTCACCGAGAACACCCTGCGCCAGGAGGGCTGGCACTACGACCCCGAGACTCCCGAAGGCCCGCTCAACTTCAAGGGCGTTGTCTTCAACGAGATGAAGGGAGCCTATTCCTCGCCGGACAACCAGCTCTACGAGTATTCCCAGCACGCCCTGTTCCCGGACGTGACCTACGGCCTGGACTCCGGCGGCGACCCGGAGCAGATCCCGGACCTGACCTTCGACGACTTCATGGCCTTTCACCGGGCCCACTACCAGCCGACCAACGCCTTCGCCTTCTTCTACGGCGACGACGACCCGGTGGAACGGCTGCGCATCCTGGACGAGGCCTTCTCGGAATTCGAACGCGGGCGGCCGGGCCACTACATCCCGCTGCAGAAGCCCTTCCGCGAGCCCGCGCGCCTGGAGCGGCCCTACGCCGCCGGGCCCGGCGAGGGCCAGAAGTCCATGTTCACCCTGAACTTCTGCCTGCCCGAGGCCGCCGACCCGGACCTCAACCTGGGCCTGAACGTGCTCGAGCACATCCTCATCGGCCTGCCCTCCTCGCCGCTGCGCAAGGCCCTCATGGACTCGGGCCTGGGCGAGGATCTGGCCGGGGCGGGCCTGGAAACGGACCTGCGCCAGATGTACTTCTCCGTGGGCCTCAAGGGCATGGCCCGGGGCAAGGCCGACGAGGCCGCCGAACTGGTCCTCTCCACCCTGGCGCGGCTGGCCGACGACGGCCTGGACCCCAAGGACATCGAGGCCGCGGTGAACTCCGTGGAGTTCGACCTGCGCGAGAACAACACCGGCTCGTTCCCGCGCGGGCTCTCGCTCATGTTCCAGGCCCTGACCTCCTGGCTGCACGAGGGCGACCCCCTGGCCCTGCTGCCCTTCGAAACCCCGCTGGCCGCGCTCAAGGAGCGCCTGGCCTCGGGCGAACCCGTGTTCGAGGGCCTCATCCGCCGCCACTTCCTGGACAACTCCCACCGGGCCCTGGTGGTCCTCAACCCGGACCCCGAACTCGCGGCCCGGCGCGAGACCGCCGAACGCAAGCGCCTGGACGCCGTGGCCGCCCGCCTGGACGCGGAACGGATGGCCCGGCTGGAGGCCCAGGCCCGGGAGCTGGAACGCCTCCAGGAAACCCCGGACAGCCCCGAGGATCTGGCGAAAATCCCCCGCCTCCAGCTCTCGGACCTGCCCCTGGAGAACGCGGTCATCCCCGCCGAAACCGTCGCCCTGGGCGCGGAACCGGCCCAGTTCCACGACCTGTTCACCAACGGCATCCTCTACCTGGACCTGGGCTTCGACCTCTCGGCCGTGCCCGACCGGCTGCTGCCCCTGGCGCCCCTCCTGGGCCGCGTCCTGCTGGAGACCGGCACCGCGAAGACCGACTTCGTGACCTTGACCCAGCGCATCGCCCGCAAGACCGGCGGCATCGCGCCCCAGACCTTCGTGACTCCCTCGCGGCCCGGGCCCGAGGCCGCGGCCCGGCTCTTCCTGCGCGGCAAATGCACCCTGGCCCAGGCCCCGGACCTTTGCGACATCCTGGCCGAGGTGCTCACCTCCGCCGACCTGGGCAACCGCGAACGCGTGCGCCAGATCGTCATGGAGACCAAGGCCCGCCGCGAGCAGCGTCTGGTCCCGGCCGGGCACAGCATCGTGGCCACCCGGCTCAAGGCCCGCATGGGCCGGGCGCACCTCATGGACGAGCGGATGCACGGCGTGACCGGCCTGTTCTTCATCCGCGAACTGGCCCAGCGCGTGGAGCGGGACTTCGGCTGTGTGCGCGCGGACCTGGAGGAATTGCGGGACATCCTGGTGCGGCGCTCCGGGCTGGCCCTGAACGTGACCTGCGACGCCAAGGGCCTGGAAGCGGCGCGCTCGGCCGTGGCCGACCTGGCCGCCGCCCTGCCGGACGCCCCGGCCCCGGCCCCGGCCGAGCGTGCGCCCCTGTCCCTGCCCGCCCGCGAGGGCCTGGCCCTGCCCGCCCAGGTGAACTACGTGGGCAAGGGCCTGAACCTCTTCGACCAGGGCTGGAGCTTCGACGGCTCGGCCCATGTGGTGGGCAAGCTCCTGCGCGCCTCCTACCTCTGGGAGCGCGTACGGGTGCAGGGCGGAGCCTACGGCGCGTTCTGCTCCCTGGACCGCCTCTCCGGGGCCTGCACCTTCGTCTCCTACCGCGACCCCAACGTGGACCGCACCCTGAAGGCCTTCGACGAGACGGCCCAGCACCTGAAGAACCTCAAGCTGGACCGCGACGAGTTGGAAAAGGCCGTCATCGGGGCCATCGGCGAGATCGACGGCTACATGCTGCCCGACGCCAAGGGCTTCGCCTCCCTGGCCCGGACGCTCAACGGCGAGGACGAGGCCTTCCGCCAGAAGGTGCGCGAGGAGGTGCTCTCCACGGGACCGGCGGACTTCGCGGCCTTCGGCGAGGCCCTGGCGGCCCTCAAGGACAAGGGCGAGGTGGTGGTCCTGGGCGAGACCAAGGCCCTGGAGCAGAGCGCGGCCGGATTGAAGGTGGAGCGGATACTCTAACGGAGCGTTGGAAAATCTTTTTCGCGGGCCGTTCAAAAAACGCGCGGGCAAGACCCTGAAAGGCTCACGGCCGCCGCGTTCTTTTTCAACGGTCCGTCGGCCGGGAGGCGGCGATGGGCGTCTTTCTGCAATCCCTGGAGGAGATCGCGCCGGGCGCGCGGATCACGATCTACGGCGCGGGCAACGCGGGCTACCGCCTGCGGCGCAGGCTGCGGGCCGACCGGCCGGACGTGGACGTGCGCCGCTACCTGGACAGCCGCAGGTCGGGGGCCTTCGACGGCCTGGAGATGCTGGCCCTGGACGGCCTGGAGCCCCCGGACCCCGCCCGCGACCTCATCCTCGTGGCCTCGGTGCACTGGCCCGAGATGGTCGAGGCGCTCGAAGCCCGGGGCGTGACGACCTTCAAGGTCTACGACGAATCCATCCACCTGCCCGCCGACTTCGGGGGCATCATCCAGGAGGAGCGCATCCGGCAGCTCTGCCTGGCGGCGCACTACGCCCACACCCTGCCCGGCGACCTGGCCGAGTTCGGCGTGGCCACGGGCGCCTCGGCGGCCATCCTGGCCGGGATCATGAAGGCCGAGGACGGCCTGGGCCGCCCGCCGCGCCGCCTGTTCCTCTTCGACAGCTTCGAGGGCCTGCCCGAGGCGACCTCGGACGTGGACCGCGACACGCCCCTGGTGCGATCCGGGGCCTGGGGCCCGGGGGCCTTCCGGGTGCGCTCCGTGGAGCGGGTGCTGGAGCGGATCACGGCCTGCGGCCTGACGCGGGAACGGCTGGTGGTGACGCCCGGCTTCTTCGAGGCGAGCCTGGCGCGGATTCCGGCCGGCACGCGCTTCTCCCTGGCGCACGTGGACTGCGACCTGTACCTCTCGGCCCTGCAGGTGCTGGAGGCCTGCTTCGGGCGCGGACTGCTGGTCCCCGGGGCCATGCTCCTGTTCGACGAGTGGCAGGCCACGGGCGCGGACCCGGAACTGGGCGAACGCCGGGCCTGGGCCGAGGCCGTGGAACGCTTCAACGTGCGTTTCAGCGACGTGGGGGAGTATTCCTGGCACGGCCGCAAGTTCGTGGTCCACGGCTACGACGCCGCGCGCTGAGGATTCCCGATCCGCGCGCCCCATGGGCGTCGGACATCGGACGTGAAAAAGCCCCCGTTCCAACAGGAGCGGGGGCCTTTTTCATTCCTCCCGGCCGGGCAGGCCGTCCAGCCAGCGCCGGAGCACGTCCGGGGCCACGGCCTCCAGGGCCGGGCCCAGGCGGGCCGAGTCCGCGCGCAGGCCCGGGATGTCGATCCCGGCGGCGCGCAGTTCGCAGGTATGGCCGATGAGCCAGCGTTCGATGAGGCCGCCGCGCGCCTCGGGGTGGAATTGCAGCCCCAGGGCGAAGCCGCCCAGGTCGAAGGCCTGATGCGTGCAGATGTCCGTGGAGGCGAGCAGTCGCGCGCCTTCGGGCAGATCGAAGGTGTCGCCGTGCCAGTGCAGCACGGCCGTGTTCTCCAGGGGAGCGAGGCAGGACGCCCGTCCCTCGTCGGTGAGGGCCAGCCGCGACCAGCCGATCTCCTTGGCCGGGCCGGGATGGACCCGCGCGCCCAGGGAGGCGGCCATGAGCTGCGCGCCCAGGCAGACGCCCAGGGTGGGCCTCCGGGCCTCCAGGCGCTTGCGGATCAGCCCCAGTTCCTCGCGCAGAAAGGGATAGTCCTCTTCCTCGTTGACCCCGATGGGGCCGCCGAGGACCAGAAGCAGGTCCGGGGCCAGAGGGTCGCCCAGGTCGTCCACGCCCGCCTGGAGCGTTTCCGGAACGTAGCCCCGCTCTTCCAATACGGGGCCGAAGGCCCCCGCATCCTCGAAGGCCACATGGACGACGACGCGCGCCCGAAGCACTCCGCCCCCTACTGCCCGGCGGCCGGGCTCTGCGCGCCGGACTCCATGAGCTGCTCCAGGGCCTGGACCGCGCCAACGGGATTCACGCTCACGCTGCCCTTGACCGAGGTCTTGGTGGTCTTGGTGGTGGTGCTGGAGCCGTCGGCGCTCGTGGAGGTGCTCGTATGCGAGGAGCCGTCCTTGGCCGTGACCACGGGCACGCTCACGGCCGAGCCCGCGCCCAGGGCCGCGCCCGAAAGCGCCGCGGCCGGGTCCATCCTCGGCGGCTGGGCCGAGGCGTTCATTCCCTGGGAAGCGGCCTGCGGAGCCCCTCCGCGCAGGGCCCACTGGTTCGCGCCCCGGCGCTCGGCGGCGGCCGTGGTCTCGCGGGTCACGCCGCCCAGGCGCGAGGTGAGCACGAAGTCGCGCACCCAGACGCCGTTCTCCTGACGCGCGGGCTGAGGAGCGATGGTGTAGGCCACGCCCGTGGACGGGTTGGTCCAGGACTGGCTCTGGCCCGAGGCCAGGGTCTCCAGGGAACGGCCGATCCAGCCCAGGTCCGAGGCGTCCAGGGCCTCCGGGCCGGGCATGTTGGCCGGGGTGGCCGAGGAGGCCAGGGGCACGAGGGTCACGGACACGGCCGATGGCGAAAGCAGGTAGGCCTCGCCGGTCTGCTCCTGGGCGTCCATGGACTGGACTCCGGCGTTCACGCCCCAGGCCGGATTGTTCATGAACTGGCCGGTCTGCAGACCCTGGCCCACGGCCCGGGCCATGACCTTCTCGCTCTGGTAGACCCGGCGCACGACCACGTCCTGCTGGCGGTAGCCGTCGCGGGTCAGGGTCAGGATGTGGTCCGCGTTGCGGGTCAGCTCCACCTGGCAGGGCGTGGTGCAGACCTCCGCGCCGTCGGCCCGCACGCGCGCGCCGTCGGGGATGGTGGACACGGGAATCTTCTGGGTCAAGACCGTGGGCGCGCAGGCCGCGCAAGCGAAAAGAACGAACAGCAGCGGAAAAAACCGTCTCTTCATGAATCCCCCCCGGAAGCCGTCAGCGGCCGCCGCTCACCTTGTTCTTGATGAATTCCTGGAATTTCCTGGCTTCCTCGTGGTTCTTGTTCATGGCCAGGCACTTTTCCAGATGATACTCGGCCTTGGGAATGTCGCCCTTCTCGAAGTAGGCCCGGGCCACGTTGTAGTGCAGATTCTCATCGGTCTGGGTCATCTCCAGGGCCCGGGTGTAGTACTCGATGGCCTGGTCGTGCATGCCGGTCTTGCGCAGGCTGATGCCGAACTCGTTGAAGAGATGCTTGTGTTCCGTGCTGAAGGCCGCGTCCAGGTGCACCACCCGGCCGAAAATGTCGTCGGCCTTGGCGGTCTCGCCCTTGGCCATGTAGGTCAGGCCCAGGCCGAAGTTGGCCCGCACGTTCTCCACGTCCACCTTGAGCACGTTGCCGAACTCGAACTCCGCGCTGTAGAGCGCGCCGCGCTCGCGCTGCTCCTCGGCGCGGCGGATGGTTCGGGAAAGCTCCTGCATCTTGGGATAGACGATCTTGGTGTAGAACTCGAGCTCGGGCTGGTACTTGTCCAGGAAGTCGGCCTTGGGCACCTCGGTCTTGGGACCGGAGGGCACGTGCTGGGTGTTCAGGGGCTGGACCTCCACCACCCCGTCGTCGCGCTCCTCGGCGTACCAGTACATCTTGCTGATGGTCTTGCGGGTGGTGGTCCCGGTGCCGATCTTCTCCACCACTTGGGAGGAGAAGAGGCCCTTGATCTTCTGGCGCATGTGCTCCGTCGGGTCCGCCTGGGCCTTCCGCGCCTGGCCCTCGGGCCCGGCGGCCTCGAAGGGCTGCTGGTCCCGGGCCACCTTGTTCGCCTCGCTCATGTCGCTCCCTCCACACTGGCAACCCTGTTACACTGCTGACAAAACCTTGGCAACTCCGCGCCGCCGTGCTATGAGTGCGGGCACTCGCTTCCGGGGGAGGCCCCGGGAACGATGACATCGCTTTCCGTTTCGGATAGACCACGGTTTTCCGTTCCCGACAGACCGCCCACAAGGGGCCCATCCGCCATCTGGAGGTACGTTTCGCATGGAACGCAAGATCGGCGCGCGTATCCGCGCATTCCGCGAGAAGAAGGAACTGTCCCTGGCCGACCTGGCCGAACGCACCGGCCTGGACCCGGCCTTTCTCACCGCCGTGGAGGAGGAGGACCGCTACCCCTCCCTTGGGCCGCTGCTGAAGATCGCCCGCGCCCTGGGACTGCGCCTGGGCACCTTCCTGGACGACCAGGTGAGCCGCGACCCCCTGGTGGTCCGCCGGGGCGAGCGCCGCGAGGAACTGACCATGCACCAGTCCCGCGACGGCAAGCCGGGACTGCGCTTCCACCCTCTGGGCAAGGGCAAGACCGACCGCCACATGGAGCCCTTCTTCATCGAGCTGCCGCCCGAGGACGAGTCCGAGCACAAGCTCTCCTCCCACGAAGGCGAGGAATTCATCGTCTGCGTCAAGGGCCGCGTGGCCGTGACCTACGGCCCGGAGAAGGTCGTGCTCGAACAGGGCGACAGCATCTACTACAACTCCGTGGTGCCCCACTGCGTGGCCTGCGAGGGTGACGAGCCCGCCGCGATCTACGCCGTGCTCTATTTCCCGGAATAACCCGAGGAGCGGCGGATGACCGAACCATTGCTGCGCGAGCGCACCCTGGGCCAGATCCTGGACGAGACGGTGGAGAAGTGGCCCGACCAGGAGGCCGTGGTCTACGTGGACCGCGAATACCGCCAGACCTGGCGCGAGTTCTCCGAGGTGGTGGACCGCCTGGCCAAGGGCCTCATGGCCCTGGGCGTGAAGAAGGGCGAGAAGGTCGGGATCTGGGCCACCAACGTGCCCTACTGGGTGGCCCTGCAGTTCGCCACGGCCAAGATCGGCGCGGTGCTGCTCACGGTGAACACCTACTACCGTTCCCATGAGCTGTCCTACCTGCTCAAGCAATCGGACTGCGAGAACCTCTTTCTCATCGACGGCTTCCGCGACGTGGACTACCTGGGCACGCTCTACGAGCTGGCCCCGGAGCTGCGGAATCAGGAGCGCGGACACCTGAAGGCCGCCAACTACCCGCACCTCAAGCGCATCCTCTTCCTCGGCCTGGAGAAGCACCGGGGCATGTACTCCATCCCGGAGATCATGGCCCTGGCGGCCATGACCACGGACGAGGAGTACAAGGCCCGCCAGGCCGAACTCTCGCCCCACGACGTGGTGAACATGCAGTACACCTCGGGCACCACCGGCTTCCCAAAGGGCGTGCAGCTGACCCACTACAACATCGGCAACAACGGCTTCTGGATCGGCGAACACCAGAAGTTCACCCACAAGGACCGGCTCTGCCTGCCCGTGCCGCTGTTCCACTGCTTCGGCTGCGTGCTGGGCGTCATGGCCGCCGTGACCCACGGCGTGACCATGGTCCTCCTGGAGGGCTTCGACCCCCTGCTGGTCATGGCCTCCGTGGACCAGGAGCGCTGCACCGCGGTCTACGGCGTGCCGACCATGTTCATCTCCATGCTCGAGCACAAGCTCTTCAAGCGCTTCGACTTCTCCAGCCTGCGCACCGGCATCATGGCCGGCTCGCCCTGCCCGGTGGAGTTCATGAAGCGCGCCATCAACGAAATGAACATGCGCGAGATCACCATCTGCTACGGCCTCACCGAGGGCTCGCCGGTGATGACCCAGACCCGCGTGGGCGATTCCCTGCGCCAGATGACCGAGACCGTGGGCCGGGCCATGCCCTGCATCGAGGTCCGCGTGGTGGACCCGGAGACCAACCGGGAGGCGCCGCACGGCACCGTGGGCGAGATCTGCTGCCGGGGCTACAACGTGATGAAGGGCTACTACAAGAACCCCGAAGCCACGGCCAAGGCCATCGACGAGGACGGCTGGCTGCACTCCGGCGACCTGGGCGTCATGGACGAGGAGGGCTACCTGACCATCACCGGGCGGCTCAAGGACATGATCATCCGGGGTGGTGAAAACGTCTATCCGCGCGAGATCGAGGAGTTCCTCTACACCATGGAGGGCATCCTGGACGTGCAGGTGGTGGGCGTGCCCAGCCGCAAGTACGGCGAGGAGGTGGGGGCCTTCATCATCCCGCGCGACGGCGTCTCCCTGGAGCCAGAGGACGTGAAGGACTTCTGCCGGGGCAAGATCGCCCGCTACAAGATTCCGAAATACATCGCCTTCCTGGAATCCTATCCCATGACCGCCAGCGGCAAGATCCAGAAGTACAAGCTGCGCGAGCTGGCCGGCCGGATGTTCCCGGAAGCCATGAACCAGCCCGGGGCCTGATCCCGGAAAAGGAGCCGTCATGGAAGATGCCTACAAGCAGATCGCCCCGCGCCTGCGGGGGCTGCGCGACGCCCTGGACCTCACCGTGGAGGATCTGGCCGACCGGGCCGGAGTCACGGCCGACGAGGTGCGGCTCTACGAGTCGGCCTCGGTGGAGATTCCCGTGGGCTATCTGCTCAAGGTGGCCCAGGTCTGCCAGGTGGACCTGACCACGCTCATCTCCGGCGACGAGGCCCGCCTGCGCAACTACTCCCTGGTGCGCAAGGGCGATGGCCTGGAAGTGGCCCGCCGCAAGTCCTACGACTACCGCGACCTGGCCCACAAGTTCCGGGGCCGCCGCATGGAGCCCTTCCTGATCACCGTGCCGCCCAAGGAGGAGAAGGATCTCTCCTTCAACCACCACTCCGGGCAGGAATTCATGTACATCCTGGAGGGCCGCCTGGAGGTGCGCCTGGACGAGAAGTCCCTGGTGCTCGAGCCCGGCGACAGTCTCTATTTCGATTCCAAGACCCCGCACGCCCTGCGGGGCCTGGACGGCCGTCCCGCCGTGTTTCTGGACGTGATTCTCTAGGGGGAAAAGGGAAAGATGGACAAACTCAGGCCCGCTACCTACGAGGAATTCCTGCGGAAATTCCGGCTGGACACGCCGGACACCTACAACTTCGTCTTCGACTTCCTGGACAAGGCCGACCCCGAGGCCCTGGCCATGGTCCACGTGACCCCCGACGACCAGCGCCGGGAGTTCACCTTCGGCTGGTTCCAGGAGCAGTCCGCCCGTCTGGCCAACGCCCTGGCGGCCCAGGGCATCGGCAAGGGCGACCGGATCATGCTCATCCTCTACCGCCGCGTGGAGTTCTGGGTCTGCATGCTGGCCCTGCACCGCATCGGCGCCCTGCCCATCCCCTCGCCCTCGCTGCTCACCCGGCACGACATCGAGTTCCGCGTGAACCGCGCGCGCATCAAGGGCATCATCGCCGAGCACACGGTCACCGACCGGGTGCGCGAGGCCAAGCCCCAGTGCCCGGGCCTGGCCCTCATGGTCGAGGTGGGAGCCGAGGGCGCGGACGAAGGCTGGCTGGCCTACGAACCCCTGGTGGCCTCCGGCGCGCCGAGCTTTCCCCGCCCCGCCGACGCCCCCGGCGGCCGCGATCCCCTGCTCATCTTCTTCTCCTCGGGCACCACGGGCATGCCCAAGATGGTCCTGCACAACCACCACTACCCCCTGGGGCACCTGACCACGGGCGTGTACTGGCACGACCTGGAGCCCGGCGACCTGCACCTGACGGTCTCGGACTCGGGCTGGGGCAAGTGCGTCTGGGGCAAGTTCTACGGCCAGTGGATCGCCGGAGCCACGGTCTTCGTCTGGGACTTCCGGGGCAAATTCGACCCCGACCAGATGCTCAAGATCATCGCCGAGCACAAGGTGACCACCTTCTGCGCCCCGCCCACGGTCTACCGCTTCCTGGTGCGCCAGGACCTCAAGAAGTACGACCTCTCGGCCCTGCGCCACTGCACCACTGCCGGTGAGCTGCTCAACGAGAGCGTGTTCCGCGACTGGCTCACGGCCACGGGCCTGCCGATCTACGAGGGCTACGGCCAGACCGAGACTTGCCTGCAGATCGCCACCTTCAAGTGGATGGAGCCCAAGCCCGGAAGCATCGGCAAACCCTCGCCGGGCTGGGAGCTGGCGCTCATCGACGAGGAGGGCAAGTTCTGCGAACCCGGCGTGGAGGGCGAGATCTGCATCAAGCTCCGCGAAGGCGGCGTGCCCGGCCTGTTCGACGGCTACCTGGACGAGCCCGAGCGCACGGCCAAGGTGGTCATCGACGGCTACTACCACACCGGCGACAAGGCCTGGATGGACGAGGACGGCTACTACTGGTTCATGGGCCGCACCGACGACCTGATCAAGAGTTCGGGCTACCGCATCGGCCCGTTCGAGGTGGAGAGCGTGCTCGTGGCCCACGACGCCGTGATCGAGGCCGCGGTCACGGGCGTGCCCGACCCGGTGCGCGGCCAGGCGGTCAAGGCCACGGTGGTCCTGGCTCCGGGCTACGAGCCCTCGGATGAGCTGACCCGCCAGCTCCAGAACTGGGTCAAGGCCGAGACCGCGCCCTACAAGTACCCGCGCGTCATCGAGTACGTGGGCGAACTGCCCAAGACCATCAGCGGCAAGATCAAGCGCGCCGAGATCCGCCAGCACGACCTGGAGAAGTACGGGGCCCGGGAAGTCTAGCCCCGACCGGAGACCAATAAAGAGGCCCGTCGCGCTGTGGCGCGGCGGGCCTTCGTCGTTCCCTGGGCGGAGACGCGAAGGGGCCGACCACCGGCCCCCCCACGCCCCCGGAGGGCATGTTGACGTCTAGCGTTGCAGAACCTTGATCTCCTGTCCCGCATGGATGGTCGAGCCGTTGTTCAGGGAGTTCCAGCGCAGCAGTTCGGAGAGGCTCACATTGAAGCGCCGGGCGATGGAGTAGAGCGTGTCGCCCTCGCGCACCTTGTAGCTGGTCGACTTGGCCTGGGCCACGACCTTGGTCTTGCCGGACTTGGGCTCGGCCGTCTTGGCCTGGGCCTTGGACTTTCCCTGGCCCTTGTCGGCCAGCTTGGCGTGCACGGCCTCGGCCTCCTGGCGGGACTGGCGCGCGGCCTTGCCGGTCTGGTCCGGGATGAACAGGCGCTGGCCCACGGAGAGCTTGGAGGACGCGCTCAGGCCGTTGGCCTGCTGGAGCGTGGCCACCGAAAGGCCGTACTGGCGCGAGATGCTCCAGAGGGTGTCGTCTTTCTGGACGATGTAGTTGGAGCGGGCCTGGGCCAGCTTGCGGGTCTTGCGCGAGGAAGCGCGATCCTCGTCGGCCAGTTCGCGGGCCGAGCCGCCGCCCGGCACGAGGAGTTGCTGCCCCTTGACGAGCTTGCCCGAAGAAAGGTTGTTCATGCGCTTGATGACGGCCACGGGCACGCCGTAGCGCCGGGAAATCTTCCACAGGGAGTCCGAACCGCGCACGGTATGCACGGTGTAGCCCGCGTAGGGCCGGGACTTGGGGTTCTGAAGATAGGCCTTGGCTTCGGCCAGCCTGGACTCGGGCACATGGACCACGACGCTCATGCCCGGGGGGCTCACCTGGCGCAGGAAGGCCGGGTTGTACTCCCGGAACTGGTTCCAGGAGAGACCCACGGCCTGGGCCAGGGCCATGAGATCCGAGCCGCCGGGCACGTTCACGTCGGCCAGGCGGGGAGCGCGCTTCCAGTCCACGCACTGGAAACCGAGCATGTCCAGGTTCTGGAAGATCTTGGAGATGGCGATGAACTTGGGCACGTAGTGCCGGGTCTCCTCCCGGAGCTTGGCCCGGCCGCGAAGGCGGTCGTTCTTGTCCACCAGGTCGAAGAAGTCGTTGGCGTTGGTCTTCTCCAGGGCGTTGCTGATCTTGCCCTCGCCGGCGTTGTAGGCCGCCAGGGCCAGGTACCAGTCCCCGAACATGCCATACAGGTCGGAAAGATAGCGGGCCGCCGCCTGGGTGGACAGGGCCGGGTCGCGGCGCTCGTCGATCCACCAGTCCACGGTCAGGCCGTACTTGCGGGCCGTGCCGCGCATGAACTGCCACATGCCCACTGCCCCGGCGCGCGAAACGGCGTTGGGGTTGTAGCCGCTCTCGGCGTAGGGCAGCAGGGCCAGATCCTGGGGCAGGCCGTGTTCGATGAGCGCGGCCCGGACGGCGGGCAGATAGGCCTCGGAGCGGCCCAACCAGGCCTGGAAGGTGCCCCGGGCCCGGTGGGTGAAGAAGGCGAAGTACTGCTGGACTTCCTCGGTGTCCATGGTGTCCAGGTCGAAGTCGATGCCGGTCCTGACCCCCAGGGCCTCGCGCTCGGCCGGGGTGAGCACGGAGAGATCCTCGCGGGGTCGCTCATCCAGTTCCTTGTCCAGGGGGTCGCGCGGGTAGACGCAGGCGGGGCCGACGGCGGTAGGTGCTGGTTTATCGGTGGCCGGATTTCTGGCCGCGCAGGACGCAAGAACGAGGATGGTAACCAGTATCAGGAGCGCCTGCGCCGTTCTCGGGAACATTCGGTGTTGCAAGAAAACCTCCGGGATGTTCGGAAAGGGCGCCAAGGCCGTGAATGGCCGGATAATTTCGCACTGCCTACCCGATGCGGCAACGGATTGCAAGCGAAAGCGAAAGGGCTTAACACGGATAATCAAGGCGCGACGCCCCTTCCCGAGCCTGGGAGGCGGCGCAACCGACCGGAAAGACGGATGATGCGATGACCGACGAACAGACCTTGGTGGCCGGGAGAAAACCGGTGCGGGAGCTGCTGGAACGCGAACCCGGAAGAGTGGACGCGCTCTATTTCCGCAAGGGCCGCGACCAGGCCCTACAGCCCCTGATCGACGAATGCAAACGTCTGAACCTGCGCCACCGCTTCGTGGACGCGGCCGAACTGGACCGGATCTTTCCCGGCAACCACCAGGGCGTGGCCGCCCGGGTGGCCGGATTGACCTTCACGGACCTTCCGGACCTCATGGCCCTGGCCCGGGAGGCCCCTCTGCCGCTCATCGTGGTCCTGGACCAAGTCCAGGATCCGGGCAACGTGGGCGTGCTGGCGCGCACCCTCTACGCCCTGGGCGCGGCCGGACTCGTGGTGGCCAAGCACGAGGGGGCCTATCTGGGCGCGGCGGCCGTGCGGGCCAGCTCCGGGGCCCTGCTCAAGCTGCCCGTGGCCAAGGTGACGAACGTCTCCCAGGCCCTGGGGCGGCTGGCGGAGGAGGGCTTCGCCCTCTACTGCGCCAAACGCTCGGAGGGGGCGCGGGACGCCTTCCTGCCGGGACTGCGGCTGCCCGCCGTGCTGGTTCTGGGCAACGAGGACAAGGGTGTGCGCCCCGGCGTGGCCGGACGCTGCGATGAGGATATCTTCATCCCCTTCGCCCGGGAGTTCGACTCCCTGAACGTGGCCCAGGCGGGAGCCGTATTGGCCGGGCTTTGGGCCAGGGACGCGGCCGAGCGGCGAATGGGACGCTGAGGGCCGGGCCGGTTTGCTGAAAAAAACCGGCCGGATCGGTAAACCAATTTCCTAACGGGTCGATAAGACGATGGAACTGGAAGAACGCGCGCGACAGCTGGTGGAAAATCTGGCCCGCGCGCGGGAGGACATGGCCGAGGCGGCGAGGCTGGCCGGACGCGACCCCGCGGAGGTGGCCCTGGTGGCCATCTCCAAGACGCATCCGGCCTCGGACGTGGCCGCGTTGTTCGCGGCGGGACAGCGGGTCTTCGGCGAGTCCTACGCCCAGGAGGCCAAGGACAAGCGCGAGGAGCTGGCGCATCTGCCCATCGAATGGCATTTCGTGGGCGGATTGCAGCGCAACAAGGCCAAGCTGGTGGCCGGGGAGTGCGCCCTGATCCACGCCGTGGACTCGCTCCGCCTGGCCGAGGCGGTGGACCGCAAGGCCGCCGAGCGCGGGGTGGTCCAGGACGTGCTCCTGCAGGTGAACAGCGCGGGCGAGGAGCAGAAGCACGGGGTCTCGGAGGCCGAGCTTCCGGCCCTGGCCGAGGCCGTGACTGCGATGCCCGCCCTGCGGCTCAAGGGCCTGATGGTCCTGCCGCCGTTCTTCGACGACCCGGAACGGGCCCGGCCGTTCTTCGCCAGGGCCCGGGAGCTGAAGGAGGATCTGGAGCGGCGGCTGTCCATGGGCCTGCCGCACCTGTCCATGGGCATGACCGGAGACTTCGCGGCGGCCATCGCCGAGGGCGCCACCCTGGTGCGCATCGGCACCCGCATCTTCGGCCAGAGGGACTACTCGAACCGGTAAACGCGAGCGACTATGGACCTGGCAACCGTCATCGGCATCGTCCTGGCCTTCGGGCTGGTGATCTCGGGCATCATGTCCGGCAGCTCGCTCATGACCTTCGTGGACGTGCCGTCCATGCTCATCGTGATCGGCGGCACCGTGGGCGCCACCTTGGTCAACTACCCCCTGCCGCACATGCTCGGCGTCATCCGGGTCATCAAGCAGACCTTCCAGACCAAGAGCCAACCGCCCACGCAGATCATCACCATGTTCATGGAGTTCGCCAACCGCGCCCGCCGCGAGGGCATCCTGGCCCTGGAGCCGCTGCTCAAGGACATCAAGGACGAATTCCTGCGCAAGGGCCTCCAGCTCACCGTGGACGGCCTGGAGCCCCAGACCATCCAAGAGATCCTCCAGACCGAGGTGAGCCACCTGGAGGACCGCCACGAAACCGGGGCCAACATGCTGGCCACCATGGGCTCCCTGGCTCCGGCCCTGGGCATGATCGGCACGGTCATCGGCCTGGTGCAGATGCTCCAGACCATGTCCGACCCGTCGAGCATCGGCCCGGCCATGGCCGTGGCCCTGATCACAACCTTCTACGGCGCGGTCCTGGCCAACCTCCTGCTCAACCCCATGTCCGGCAAGCTCAAGCTGCGCAGCAAGGAGGAAATCCTGGTGCGCGAGATGATCATGGAGGGCGTGCTCTCCATCTCCAAGGGCGAGAACCCGAGGATCATCGAGGAAAAGCTCAACAGCTACCTGGCTCCCAGGGAGCGCAGGAAGTCGGATTAGGAGGCCCATGGCCGGCCCCAGGAAGAAAAAGCCCCCCGAGAGCGAGGACGTCCCCCTGTGGGTGCTGACCTACGGGGACTGCGTCACGCTCATGCTGACCTTCTTCGTGCTCCTGGTGAGCATGGCCAAGATCGACGAGTCGCGCAAACTCGTGGTGTTGGGCTCGGTCTTCGGCAGCATGGGCTTCCTGGACCGCAGCACCGAGGTTCTGGCCCGCTCCGACAACCGCCGCACCGTGGAGCCCGGCCCCATGGAGGGCATCAAGGACTTCGAACCGCTCAAGAACATGCTCTGGGAAGAAGCCGGGGCCGATCTGCGCTTCGAGTCCAACAAGGTGGTCCAGGTGCTCTCCATCGAGGGCGACGCCCTCTTCGCCCCCGGCTCCGCCGAACTCACCCCCGACGGCCGCACCCTGCTCGAGCGCACCCTGCCGGTGATCAAGGAGGTGCCCCATCCGGTGCTCGTGGCCGGACACACCTCCACCCTGCGCGACGAACTGGGCGCGGAATACCGCCCCGAGCGGGAGTCCCAGGTTCCGGACCTCTCCTGGCGGCTCTCCCTGAACCGTTCCCTGGCCGTGTACCGCTTCCTCCTGGAAGGCGGGGCCGACCCGGACAAGCTGCGCATGGAGGCCTTCGGACGCTATCGCCCGCGCTTCAACAACAACGACCCCAAGGAGCGGGACAAGAACCGCCGCGTGGACCTGGTCCTGGACCTGCGCAACCCCATCGAAAAAGATCTCCTGCCGGGCCAACCCCTGCGCGAGTCGGAGATCAGGAAGCCGGTGGAGGCCATCGAGTTCCAGGGCTTCCGCTTCCAGGTCAACGCCACGGCCCCGGAGCCGGGGAGGTAGGCCGTGCCGCCGCGCGAGAAAAAGCCCGCCGACAAGCCCAAGCAGGAGTGGATGCTGACCTACGGCGACGTGGTCACCCTGCTGCTGACCTTCTTCGTGCTCCTGCTGGCCATGTCCTCCATGGACCAGAGCTTCATCTCCCGCGTCTCCATCTACTCCGCCCAGCACGCCGCCCTGGCCCGCAGGACGGCCGGAAAGGCCCCGCGCAACATCCAGATGGTCCTGGACCTGGTGGAACGGCCCTGGGAGGTGTTCTCCAAGGAGCAGAAGATCAAGGATCTGCTCTTCCCGGACAACGTCCTGCCCCCGGAGATCGACCGCAACACCCTGAACGAGAACCTGCGCGTGCTGGCGCGCAACGAAGGCGTGGCCCTGATCTTCTCGGACAAGCTGCTCTTCGCCCCCGGCGGCGCGGAGCTGACCCCCGGCGCCCGGGCCATCCTGGCCCAGGTTGCCCCGCTCATCCTGCACACCAGCTCGCCGGTGAACGTGGCCGGGTTCACCGACGCCGAGGAAGGCCGGGCCCCCGAGGGCTACGCCCTGTCCGGGGAGCGGGCCTCGTCCGTGCTGGACTACTTCCTGACCCTGGGCATGGAGCCCCTGCGCTTCTCGCTCTCGGCCTATGGTCCCAACCGGCCCCTGAGCCCGGACGACGACGCGGCGGGCCGGGCCAAAAACCGCCGGGTGGAGGTCTTCCTCAAGACCAACCAGGCCCTTGGCGGCTACCTGACGCAATAGGCCGTGTGCTTTCCTGCCGGGACGAATCCGTGTACAGTCCCGCGCAGACGAACAACGAAACGAAACCGGACGAGGTGGCGCCGTGGCCGAGGATCTCGACAACAAGCAGGACAAGCCCAAGAAGAAAAAGGGCCTCATCAAGTGGATCATCCTGGCCGTGCTGCTGCTGGCTCTGGGCGGCGGCGGCTTCTTCGCCTACAAGAAGTTCCTGGCCAAGCCCCCGGCCGACCCGGCCCAGGCCGAGCAGACGCAGGCCGAGGGGCAGGGCAAGGACGGCAAGGAGGCCAAGCCCGCCGAGGGCCAGGTGGTCTCCCTGCCCGTGTTCCTGGTGAACCTCGCCGATCCCCTGGGCCGCCGCTACCTCAAGCTGGCCATGGACGTGGAGGCCAAGGCCGAAATCGCCAAGAACGAGGCCAAGATCAAGGACGCCCTGCTCCTGCTCCTGTCCAGCAAGACCTATCAGGAGCTGTCCACCTTGGACGCCAAGATCCAGCTCAAGCAGGACATCGTGCAGCGGCTCAACCTGATCCTCGGCAACGGCAAGGTCGTCCAGGTGTATTTCACCGACATGGTCATCCAGTAGCACGCTTCTTGCATCTGGACCGCCCAACGGCGGGACTCCGGCGCCCGCGCCCAACGGCAGACCGAGGATACAACGATGGCTGAAGAGATGGATCAGGACCAGCTGGCCCAGCAGTGGGCCGACGCCCTCACCGAGAGCGCCGACGCGGGCAAGGACGCGGGCAAGGCCCAGGACGACGACGCCCTGGCCGCCGAGTGGGCCGCGGCCCTGGCCACCCAGGAAGAGGACGATATCAAGAAGGAAAAGGAACAGGCGTTCCTCAAGACCAAGACCAAGGACCACGAGCTCAAGGATCTCACCAAGGAGGCCAAGAGCGGCCGCGAGGGCACCAAGAGGGATCTGGACTTCATCCTGGACATCCCCCTGGAGGTCTCCGCCGAGCTGGGCCGCACCAAGCTCCTGATCAACGAACTCCTGCAATTGGGCCAGGGCTCGGTGGTGGAGCTGAACAAGCTGGCCGGCGAACCCCTGGAGATCTACGTCAACGGCAAGCTGGTGGCCCGCGGCGAGGCCGTGGTCATCAACGAGAAGTTCGGCGTGCGCCTGACCGACATCATCAGCCCCATCGAACGGGTGAAGCAGCTTGGCTGACGCCGCCAACGCCACGGCCGCCCTGCCGCCCATCCCGGACGCGAGCCTGCTGGGCTCGGTCCTGAGCATGGCGGCGGCGCTTTCCCTGGTCCTGGCCTTGATCTTTCTGGGATTCTATCTCGTGCGCCGCTTCGGTCCCGCGTCCCTGACCCGGGCCAGGGGCGGCGCGGCTCCCGCCCTCCTGGGACGGCTCTTTCTCGGCAACCGGCAAAGCGTGGCCGTGGTCCGGGTTCTCGGCAAGACCCTGGTCCTCGGCGTCACCGAACAGCAGATCAGCCTCCTGGCGGAGGCGGAGACCACGGATGCTCCGGCACAAGGCGCAGGCTTCTCCCGTATCCTGGACGAACAGGGCCGGAAAAGCTCTCCCGACGATCCTGCTTAGCCTGGGACTGGTCGCCCTCTGGGCCGCCCCGGCCCTGGCCCAGCAGGCCCCGTCCCTGACCATGCAGCTCTCCGCCGGTCAGGCCGAGCCCGGCAAGATCTCGGTCCTGCTGGAAATCCTCTTTCTGCTGACGATTCTCTCGGTGGCCCCGGCCATCGTCCTGACCATGACCTCCTTCACGCGCATCATCGTGGTCTTCCACTTCCTGCGCCAGGCCATGGGCACCCAGCAGATGCCGCCGAACCAGATCCTGGCCAGCCTGGCCATCTTCATGACCTGCGTGATCATGATGCCCGTGGGCAAGGCGGTCTACAACGACGCCATCAAGCCCTACACCGAGGAAAAGATCGGCTTCCAGCAGGCCCTGGACTCGGCCCAGAAGCCCGTCCGGGCCTTCCTCTTCAAGCACACCCGCGAAAAGGACCTCTCGATCTTCTACTCCATCACCGGCGAACCCCGGCCGGAGAACAAGGAGCAGGTGCCGACCATCCTGCTCGTGGCGGCCTACACCATCTCCGAGCTGAAGACCGGCTTCACCATCGGCTTCCTCATCTACATCCCGTTCCTCATCCTGGACATGGTGGTGGCCAGCATCCTCCTGTCCATGGGCATGATGATGCTCCCGCCGGTGATGATCTCGCTGCCGTTCAAGATATTGCTCTTCATCCTGGTGGACGGCTGGTCGCTGCTGGTGGGCTCGCTGGTGAACACATTCCAATGACGGAGCAGGCATGACCCCGGAATTCGTCATCGGCTTCGCCCGACAGGCCATCGAGCTGACCCTGCTCATCTCCCTGCCCATGCTCGGCGTGGGCATGGCCGTGGGCGTCCTCGTCAGCGTGATCCAGGCCGCCACCCAGATTCAGGAAATGACCCTGACCATGGTGCCCAAGATCGTCGCCATTTTTTTGGCGCTTCTGGTCGCCTTCCCCTGGATCATGGACAAGATGGTCACCTACACCCGCGAACTCTTCCTCAACCTGCCCAACTACATCCGCTGAGGGCCTTCGGCCCGGCCCAACGCGTCTAGCGTTTCTTCTTCGTTTCGGCCTTGGCGGGCTCGGCGGGGGAGGGCGAAGGCTTCATCTCCGGCACCAGGGGCTCGCCCAGGGCCTTCTTCCGCTCGATCTCGGCCCGGGCGGCCTCCAAGGCCACATAGCGCTCGGGAGTGGTGGGGTGCGTATAGCTCTCGGTGATGGCCTCCGGACTGTCCACGGCCATGCGCCTCCAGAATTCTCCGGCCACGCTGATGTCGAACCCCGCCCGGGCCGCATAGTATTGCCCCACATAGTCGGCCTCGTGCTCGAACTCCTGGGAGAAGGCCCCGTCCCCCAGACGGGTGAAGGCCCGGTTCGTCCGCACCCCCAACACGGCGAAGACCGCGTCCACCGCGGTCCCGGCCATCCGGTTGGCGGCCTGGGCGTCGATGTGTCCCATGGTGTTGTGGGCCAGTTCGTGGGCCATGGCCACGGCCAGTTCGTCGTCCTTCCCGCAGAAGCGGACCATGCCCTTGGTGATGAGGATATGCGTGCCGGTGGCGTAGGCGTTGACTTCCTCCTTGCCCTCGAAGACCACCGGATAGTCGCAGGCCGGAACCGGCGTCACCCGGACCTCCTGGCGCGCGCCGTCACGCTCCAGGGTGAGCGAAAAGGCTCCCTTGTCCGCCTGGTCCTCCATAGCTTCCTGAAACCGGTACAATCCCTTCCGGTTCTGGGTCAGCTCCGTTCCGTCGAGGGCCAGCACCACGTCGCCCACGCGCACCCCGACGCGCTCCGCGGGCGTGTCCGGCAACACCTCAACCACATGGATCCTGCCGTCCAGGCCGTAGATCTTGGACACCGACGAGCGCCATTCATCCTCGAAGGCGTCTCGTTGCGCCACGTACAGACCGGTGAAACCCTTCACCTTGTCGCCGCACAGATCGGCGTTGCGCATCAGCAGGGGGGCCGCGACCCGGTGCAACCGGCGCTCACGCTCGGCGTAATCGCGAGCCACCAGCTCCTTCTGGATGAGAACCTCGTCGGCGGTCTGCTTCGGGTCGATCGTGGGGCGGCTGGTCCTGGGCGCACAGGCCGCCAGGGCGCAAGAGAGGATCAGAAGAGGCAGGAAAAAGAAAAAATGGCGCGCGAACATGACGGTCCTCCCAGCATGCCGTGAACGACACGCTGGGTTCCGCATAAAACACACCCGCCGCCGCTGTCCACGAAAAAGCCAGCGACGGCGGTGTGTTATCGCTCACTCGCCGGAAAAATCACTCCCCCAGGCCCAGAGCCCGCAGAAAGCCCGGATCCTCGGTCCAGTCCTCGCGCACCTTGACCCACAGCTCCAGGTGCGCCCTCTGGCCCAGCAGCTCCTCGATCTCGGCCCGGGCCTCGGTGCCCACCTTCTTGAGCATGGCCCCGCCCTTGCCGATGACCATGGACTTGTGCGTGTCCCGGGCCACGTAAATCACGGCGTTGATCCGCACCCGGTCGCCGTCCTCCTCCCAGTGCTCGATCTCCACGGCCGTGGAGTAGGGCAGCTCCTGGCGCAGCTCCAGGAAGAGCTTTTCGCGCACGATCTCGGCCACCAGGAAGCGCACCGGGGCGGTGGAAATCTGGTCCTCGGGATACATGGCCGGGCCCTCGGGCAGATGCGCAAGCGCCCGCTCCAGCAACACCTCCCGGCCGTCACCGGAAAGCGCGGACATGGGCACGATCTCGGCCCCGGGGAAGAACCGCCCGGCGGCCTCCATCACCGGCAAAAGCCGGGACTTGTCCTTGACCGCGTCCACCTTGTTCACGCCCACGATCACCGGCCCGCCGTAGCCCTTCAAGGGCTCCACCAGCGGCTTGACGTCGGATTCCATGGCTCCGGGCTTGGCCGCGTAGTGCGCGCCGTCCAGCAGGACCACGGCCGCGTCCGCGCCGCTCAGCGCCTGCCAGGCCGACTCCAGCAGATAGCGGTTCATCCGGCCCCTCAACCGGTGTACGCCCGGCGTGTCCAGAAACACGATCTGCGCGTCGTCCCGCGTGAGGATGCCGCTGATGCGGTTGCGCGTGGTCTGCGGCTTGGGCGAGACGATGGCCACCTTCTGGCCCAGATAGGCGTTCATCAACGTGCTCTTGCCCGCATTGGGCGGCCCCATCAGGGCCACGACTCCGAATTTGTGCATGGTGAAAGACTCCTTCGACGCCCATCATGCCTTGCCGGGCCGGGGTCCGGCAAGACGAAACAGAAGCAAGGCGAAAAGCGCGCCGAGGGTGTCGGCCAGCATGTCCTTCTGGGCGTCCCAGGGGTCGCCCTGAGTACCCAGGAACGCCGGTCCGGCGTCGCCCCCGGCCAGGACCGCGAACCACCACTCCACGATCTCGTAGCCCGCGGCCACGGCCATGACCACGGCCAGGGCCAGGACGTAGCCCGCCCAGCGCCGGGCCAGCCCCCGCCGGGTCACGTACTCCAGGATGGGATAGGCGAAAAGGCCCACCGCGAAATGGGCCACGCGGTCGAAGTGGTTGCGCTGAAAGCCGAACAGGTCCGTGATCCAGCCGAAGGGGACCAGGGCGAAGGTGTAGTGCGCGCCGAGCGTATGCCAGAATATCCAGAAGGCCATGAGCCCATAGGCCAAATTGGAGAACCGGAAACGCCGCCAGGTCAACGCCAGGAACGATACGATCCCCGCCGCCGGGAGCGCTTCCGCGACCCAGACCTCCCGCGACACCGGCTCCACGGCCAGAACCGCGAACCAGACCAGGTACAGCCCGAGCAGGATGTGGGGAAAGCGCGCCATTACTCCCTACGAAGACTTTGGTTCCTTGCAGTCTCCAGGGCCCTCCCCATCGGGACAAACCTCGGCCACGAAGTCTTGGAACCACTTCTTATCGCGCATGGAATCAAATTCGGCATCCGCGCTGAATTGTGCGCAATTCTGTTGAATCCACTCCCGAGCTTTTTCAAGCCACTGACGGCAATTCTCCTCATTGTCCCGTAAGGCCCACAGACAGGCAAAATTATATCCCATTCTCGTGTCGCGCGACAAGCAATAAGCCTTATTAAGAAGACGTTCTGCTTCCTGCAATATTGTTTCCTTTCCTGATTGTTCCAACATGGAGAGGGATAATAGGGCGCTCCCATGGTTATAGAAGGCGTCGGCATTTTCCGGGGCCTTGGACTGGGCCTGCTGGTACAGGCCAATGGCCTCATCCAGCAAGCGCTTCTTTTCTTCAACAGCAGGAGCAAGCTTGGCCAACTCCGCCAGTGCGGCCCCGTGGTTGCTGAAGCCGTTGGCATCCTCCGGGGCCTTGGACTGCGCCTGCCGGTACAAGCCGATGGCCTCATCCAGCAAACGCTTCTTTTCCCCGGCATCAGGAGCAAGATTGGCCAACTCCGCCAGTGCGGCCCCGTGGTTGGTAAAAGCCGCCCACGCTGTCGGCGCTTTGGATTGAGCTTGGCGATAAAACTCAACGGCCTCATTGAAATATTGTCTATTTTCTAGAGGGTTCATACCCGCCATTTTATGCGCAGTGACCCCGGCATTGAAGGCAAAAATGGCATTCTCTGGATCGAGCCGTGCCAAAGCCCTCCACATATCCAGGGCCATCCCCCAGTCTTTTCTCTCACCAGCTTGATACGCTTTGGCTTTCAGGCGGAGAAGCATCGGTGCAGAATCATCAGCGGCCAATTCCGCAACTTCATGACGCTGTTCAGGGGAGAGCGGCTTATCCGCAAGGGCATCGAGAGAGGCGACACGTTCCTGAATGTCCTGGACTTTCTGCCGTGCGTCCGCGTGACACTTGTTGATCTCCCCCAGGATGGCGCGGGCTTCCTTTTCATGCGCCTTGGCGTCTTTTACAGCGCGAGAGGCCGTGAAGCCCAAGGCGATGGATATAGCCGCGATTAATAACGTTAGAAAACCGAACCATCTATCCAGATTTCGATGCGCCTCATCGACCTTGATTTCGAGCTTGGCGTTTTCGATCCGGGCCTGTTCCAAGGCATCGTCCACGCCCTTTTTCACATCCCCGGCGGCACGGCCCGCGTATTCCTGGGACAAGGCCTCAATGCGGTCTTCCCATTTTGGCCGTTGGGCGCGCAGGGCCTGGTCCACCTGGTCCTGGACCATGGACTCCACTTGCTCCTTGGTGAGCGGACGCGTGGCGGAAGAAGGGGATTCAACGGCCCAGGCAGAGCCGACACCGAGGACGGACAGCAGAAGCAGCGCAAGGATCAGCCGATGCATGACGACTCCTTTGTGGAACCGATTCCGCACCGGACTGTATAGGACGCCCGAACATCCTGACAAGTCCCGACCCGTGTCGCGGCCGCGACACCATCGGGGGTCCAGGGGCCTGAGGCCCCTGGCGGGCCCGGGCGGAGCCCGGCCGCCGGAGGCTTCCTACTCGTCGACAGGCCGGGAGTAGGAGCAGCCCTTTTTGGGGCAGGCGATGATCTGGCCCTTGGCCTTGGTGTGCTTGCGGACGAGGACGGGGTGCCCGCAGTCCGGGCAGGTCTCGGCGATGGGCCAGTCCCAGGTGGCGTAGTCGCACTTGGGGTAGCGGGAGCAGGAGTAGAAGACCTTGCCCCGGCGGGAGCTTTTCTCCACGAGTTCGCCGTCGCAGCCCGGGTTGGGGCATTTGACGCCGGTGCGGAAGGGCTCGGTGTAGTCGCAGTCCGGGTAGCCGGAGCAGGCGATGAAGCGCGAGCCGGTGCGGGCGGTCTTGAGCAGGAGATCCTTGCCGCACTTGGGGCACTTGCCCACGACTTCCTGGGCGGCGGCCTCGCGGACCACGATGGCGCCGTTCTCGTCGCGGGTGAAGTTCTTGATGCCCTTGCAGTCGGGGTAGCCGGAGCAGCCCAGGAACTCGCCCCGGGAGCCGGACTTGACGAGCATGGGCTTGCCGCAGAGGTCGCAGGTGATGTCCGTGACCTGGTTCTGGCCGCGCTCCTGGACCACGATGGCGCCGTTCGCGTCGCGGGTGAAGTTCTTGATGCTCTTGCAGTCCGGGTAGCCGGTGCAGCCCAGGAACTCGCCGGTCTTGCCGAACTTCACGGCCATGGGCTTGCCGCAGATATCGCAGACCACGCCGGTGTCCTGGCTGATGCGGGTCATCTCCTTCTGGGCCTTTTCCAGGAGGGGATAGAAGCCCTCGGCGAAATGGCGGATGAGCGCGGTCCAGTCCTGCTTGCCCTCGGACACGGCGTCGAGCTTGTTCTCCATGTCGGCGGTGAAGCCCACGTCCATGAGCTCGGGGAAGTGCTCGGAGAGCTGGTCGCTGACCGTGACGCCCAATTCGCTGGGGGCGAAGCGCTTCTCCTCCAGGCGCACGTACTCGCGGTCCTGGATGGTGGAAATGATGGCCGCGTAGGTCGAGGGCCGCCCGATGCCCAGCTCCTCCAGCTCCTTGACCAGCGAGGCCTCGGAGTAGCGGGCGGGCGGGGTGGTGAATTTCTGTTCCTTGCGGATCTCGCGGACGTCCAGGCGGTCGCCGGGGGCCAGCTTGGGCAGGTCGGCGGTGGCGGCCTCCTCGGCCTCGGGCTCGGCGGACTCGGCGTCCTTCTTGGCCACCTTGGCCTGGGCGGCCAGGAAGCCGGGGAAGAGCAGGCGTTCGCCCTTGGTCCGCCAGAGGGTCTTGGCGGCGCGGACGGTGACGGTGGTGTCCCAGAACTCGGCGTCGGCCATCTGGGAGGCCACGAAGCGCTGCCAGATGAGGGAGTAGATGCGGAACTGGTCCGCTGGCAGGAGCGGCTTGAGCTGGTCGGGGCTCAGGGTCACGTCCACCGGGCGGATGGCTTCGTGGGCGTCCTGGGCGCTGCCCTTGGTCTTGTAGGCCCGGGGCTTGGCGGGCAGAAAATCCTTGCCGAAGCGCGACAGGATCAGGTCGCGGGCGGCGTCGCGGGCCTCGTCCGCGATGCGCACGGAGTCGGTACGCATGTAGGTGATGAGCGCGAGCGTGCCGCGATCGCCCAGGTCCACGCCTTCGTAGAGACGCTGGGCGATGGTCATGGTCTTCTTGGCCGGGTAGCCCAGGCGGTTGTTGGCGTCCTGCTGGAGGGTGGAGGTGATGTAGGGCGGCAGGGGGGAACGCTTGCGCTTCTTCTCCTCCACGGAGTCCACGAGGAAGTCGGCGCGGGACAGCTCCTCGTGCAGGGCCTCGGCCTCGGCGGCGGAGCCGATGGGATTCGAGCCGGGCTTCACGGCCTTGCCGTCGTTCTTCCAGAGTTCGGTCCAGAAGGGCGGGGGCGTCCCGGCGGCGAGCAGGGCCTTGAACGGCCAGTACTCCTCGGGGCGGAAGGCCCGGCGGAGCTTCTCGCGTTCGACGATGAGCTTGAGGGCCACGGACTGCACGCGCCCGGCGGAGATGCCGCGCTTGACCTTCTTCCAGAGGATGGGGCTGATCTTGTAGCCCACGAGTCGGTCGAGGACGCGGCGGGCCTGCTGGGAGTCGAAGAGCCGCTCGTTCAGTTCGCGGGGGTGCTCCAGGGCCTCGCGCACGGCCCGGGGCGTGATCTCGTTGAACTGGATGCGCGAAAGGTTCTGGTTCTCATCCTTGATGAGCTCGGCCACGTGCCAGGCGATGGCCTCTCCCTCGCGGTCGGGGTCCGGGGCCAGAAAGACCTGCCCAGCCTTCTTGGCGGCGGCCTTGAGGCGCTTGACCACCTCTTCCTTGCCCTTGATGACCTGGTAGCGGGGGGCGAAGCCCTGGGCCTCGTCCACGCCCAGGTCGCGCACGGGCAGGTCGCGCACGTGTCCCACGGAGGCTTCGACCATGTAGTCCTTGCCCAGGAACTTGCCGATGGTCTTCACCTTGGCCGGCGACTCGACGATGATCAGGTTCTTGCTCATGTCGGCTGGGCTATAGCCACCTGAAGCCACCTTGGCAAGGGCGGGACGGACGGGCCGGAATCATAGGGAATCCCAAAGCAGCTTCATGTTCAATGCAATGACGGCGACGGCGATGCAGACGAGCACGAAGGTGTGCCAGGCGGTATTCACATAGGGGCCCATGACTTTTTTCGAGGAGGTCAGCATGAGCTGGAGCAGGATGGTCAGGGGCAGTTGCACCGAAAGAAGCATCTGGGACACGACCAGACCCCGGAAGGGGTCGGAGACGAAGAAGATGGCGGCCAGGGCCCCGAAGAGGGTCAGGCCCACGCCCACTCGGCTGTGGAAGTCCTTGATGTCGTAGGGCTCGTCGAAGATGCCCGCGAAGATGGAGCCCCCGGCCATGCCCGCCGTGACGCTGGAGGAGATCCCGGCCATGAGCAGGGCCAGGGCGAAGACCAGGGCCGCCGAGTCCCCGAGCAGGGGGCCGAGCATGGCCTGGGCCTGCTCCAGGGCGTCCACCTGGAGGCCCTGGGCGAAGAAGGTGGCCGCGGCCACGAGGATCATGGCGCTGTTGATGGCCCAGCCCACGCCCATGGAGAAGAGGGTGTCCAGGAACTCGTAGCGGAGCTGGCGCTGGATGATCTCCGGCGACTCGCGGTTCCACTGGCGGCTCTGGATCACCTCGGAGTGCAGAAAGAGGTTGTGGGGCATGACCACGGCCCCGAGCACGCTCATGACGATGACCATGGAGCCCTCGGGCAGGCTGGGCGTGACCCAGCCGCGCATGGCCGGGCCCCAGTCGATGGGGGCTAGGTGCAACTCGAAGAGGAAGCAGAGGCCGATGAGCGAGACGAAGGCGATGATGTATTTCTCCAGCCGCCGGTAGGAGTTGGAGTAGAGCATCCAGACCACCACGGCCGTGGTCAGGGCCGCGCCCAGGGGGATGGGCAGGCCGAAGAGCATGGACAGGGCGATGGCTCCACCGAGGATTTCGGCCAGGGCCGTGGCCACGGCGGCCAGCACGGCCGAGCCCAGGAGCGCGCGGGACAGAGGCTTGGACAGATGGCGGGTGGCGGCCTCGGAGAGGCAGAGGCCCGTGGCGATGCCGAGGTGGGCGGCGTTGTGCTGGAGCACGATGAGCATGACCGTGGACAGGCTGACCATCCAGAGCAGCTCGTAGCCGTAGCCCGCCCCGGCGGCCACGTTGGAGGCCCAGTTGCCGGGGTCGATGAAGCCGACCGTGACGAGCAGGCCCGGGCCGACGTATTTCCAGAGTTCCCAGGCCGTGAGCCGGGGTGCGTGGATCTCCCGGAAGCGGCGAAGCAGTTTTTTCAAGGGCATGGGGGAAATTCTAGCCGCGCCCGGGGGCCTTGGCAACGGGGGCGGGGTGACGTAGCGGTCCTTTTCGCACATACTCGGAACCATGCCCGGGGAATCCACGCAGCCGTCCTACGCCCGCCTCGGAGCGGATGAACTGAGGCGAAGAGCCGAATCGGCCCTGGCCCGGCTCTCGGCCTGCGATCTTTGCCCCAGGAAGTGCGGCGTCGACCGTTCGGCCGGGGAAGCCGGGTTCTGCCATGCCGGGCGGCGGGCGGTGGTGGCTTCGTATCAGCTCCACTACGGCGAGGAGTCCGTGCTGGTGGGCCGGGGCGGCTCCGGGACCGTCTTCTTCTCCGGCTGCAACCTGGGCTGCGTGTTCTGCCAGAACTGGGACATCAGCCACGCGGACGCGGATGGATGCCTGGAAGGCATCGAGGCCTCGCCGGAGGAGTTGGCCGGGGTCATGCTGGAACTCCAGTCCCAAGGCGCGGAGAACATCAACCTCGTGAGCCCCACGCACGTGGCGGGGCAAATCCTGGAGGCCCTGCCCACGGCCCTGGAGCACGGCCTGCGCCTGCCACTGGTCTGGAACTCCGGCGGCTACGAGTCGCTGGAGACGCTGGCCCTGCTGGACGGGGTGGTGGACATCTTCATGCCCGACGCCAAGGTCTGGGACCAGGACGTCGCGGCCCGCATCCTCCTGGCCCGGGACTACCCGGAGACGGCGCGGGCGGCCATCGCCGAGATGCACCGCCAGGTGGGCGACCTGGAACTGGACGAACGGGGTCTGGCGCGGAAGGGGCTGCTGGTCCGGCACCTGGTCCTGCCCGAGGGACTGGCTGGAAGCGGAGAATGGATGCATTTCCTGGCCGGGCTGTCGCCGTTGACCTTCGTGAACGTCATGGGCCAGTATCGGCCGTGCGGCCGTGCCGGAGAATTTCCCCCTCTGGACCGTCCCGTGCGGCCCGGGGAATTGGCGACGGCCCAGGATGCGGCCCGCCGGGCCGGGCTCACGCGCCTGGACGACGCCCCGGACGCCCTGCCGGCGTGGATTCTCCGCCACATCCGGTCGGACTGAACAAAATTGTCACACCTCAAAAGCCTGCCCCTGTAAGCGCCAATTGTCATTTAACGTTTTTGTCATGCCCTTTGGCTTTTCTGAAGTTTTTTTTCACAAAAACGCCATTTCCTGCCCATGAAATTCAAGGCCTCCTCCCATCGAAAAATCACAACCAACTGAAAAAAAAGCGCAACCGACCTTTGGCACGAGGATTGTTAGTCACTGCGAACCGGACTTCCCGGTCGAGACGGCAACAACAAACGTGGAGGAAGGATATGGAGATTCCCGTTTTCAAGTGCAAGAACGCCGACGACGTCATGAAGGCGGTGAAGGACTACAACGTCAGCTTCATCCAGTACTGGTTCATGGACATCCTCGGCACACTGAAAAGCTTCCAGGTCACGCCCAAGGAGCTTGAGGCGTCCTTCGAGGAGGGCATGGGCTTCGACGGCTCCTCGATCCTCGGCTTCTGCCGCATCGACGAGTCCGACATGGTGGCCATGCCCGACCCGACCACCTTCCAGATCTGTTCCTGGCGGCCCACCGAGCGTCCGGTGGCCCGGATGTTCTGCGACATCGTCAACCCCGACGGCACCCCCTACGTGGGCGACTCCCGCTACTGCCTGAAGCGCGTCCTGGCCAAGGCCGCCCAGAAGGGCTACACCTTCTACGCCGGTCCCGAACTGGAGTTCTTCCTCTTCGCCGACGAAAAAAGCACCCAGATCCTGGACCACGGCGGCTACTTCGACGCCCCGCCCCTGGACCTCGGCAACAACGTCCGCCGCGACATCATCTTCGCTCTCGAGGCCATGGGCATCGCCATCGAGTACAGCCACCACGAAGTGGCCCCCAGTCAGCATGAGATCGACATGCGCTACGCCGAGGGCCTCAAGATGGCCGACACGGTCATGACCTACCGCGTGGTGGTCAAGGAGATCGCCCGCAAGCACGGCTGCTACGCCACCTTCATGCCCAAGCCCATCTTCGGCCAGAACGGCTCCGGCATGCACGTCCACCAGTCCCTGTTCAAGAAGGGCAAGAACGTCTTCTACGACGCCAACGACAAATACCACCTGTCCGCCGACGGCAAGAGCTACATCGCGGGCATCCTCAAGCACGCCCCCGAGTTCGCCTGCGTGACCAACCAGTGGGTCAACTCCTACAAGCGCCTGGTGCCCGGCTACGAGGCCCCGGTGTACGTGGCCTGGGCCCGCCGCAACCGCTCGTCCCTGGTGCGCGTGCCCATGTACAAGCCCGGCAAGGAAGCCGCCACCCGCATGGAGCTGCGCTGCCCCGATCCGGCCGCCAACCCCTACCTGGCCTTCGCGGTCATGCTGGCCGCCGGCCTCAAGGGCATGGAAGAAGGCTACAAGCTCTGCGAGCCCATCGAGGCCGACATCTTCCACATGGACGAGAAGACCCTCAAGAAGAACAAGATCACGTCCCTGCCCGGCAGCCTCCTGGAGGCCGCCCAGGTCATGAAGAAGTCCGCCCTGGTCAAGGAGACGCTGGGCGAGCACATCTTCACCAAGCTCTACGAGAACAAGATCGCCGAGTGGGACCGTTACCGCATCCAGGTCACCAACTACGAGCTGGAGCGCTACCTGCCCCTGATGTAGAACGCACCTTCGCAGCCTCCGCCTCAATAGAAAAAGGCCCGCTTCGGCGGGCCTTCTTATTTGCCGTCGGCTCGGAAAGCACGGTCAGCGGGCGGCTTCCGCCGTGGCCTCCTCGGCGCGGGGCAGGCCCCAGGACATGGCCGCGCTGAACAGCGGCAGGACCATCGTGAGAGCCAGGGCCGGACGCAGGCCGTGGGCGTCGGCCACCATGCCCATGAGCGGCGCGGCGATGCCGCCGATGGAGATCGCCAGCCCCAGGGTCACGCCGGAGGACAGCCCCACCTTGCCGGGCAGATAGCTCTGCCCGAGGACGATCATGGCGCTGTAGGGCACGGAGAGGGCCAATCCCAGGAGCACGAGGACGCCCAGGGCCGCCGCCGGGGTGTCCAGGAGCAGGAAGGCGGGCAGCAGAGGGATCATGGACAGGAAGCAATACAGGATGATCCGGGGCTGGCTGTGGCGGTCGGCCAGACGGCCCCCGGCCAGGGAGCCCACCACCGTGGATCCCGCGAAGACCGCCAGGGCCGTGGCCCCGTCCTGCTGGGATCGCCCGAGCACGTGCATCCAGTAGAGCGGGATGAAGGTGTTGTAGCCGAAGAAAAGCATGGACCGGCCCACGATGGCCCCGCCGAGCCGCAGGAAGGGGCCCCAGGCCGGGCGGCCCGAAGGTTTTTCGGCCTTGTTCCCGCCGCCGACGGCCGCCGCCGCTCCGGTGCGGGAGAAGACCCCGGCCACGACCAGGGCCACGATGCAGCCGGGAACGGCCATGGCGGCCGAGCCCTCCAGGCCCCACCAGCCCAAGGCCGCGGCGGCCAGGATGGGGCCCAGAGTGAAGCCGAGGGTGCCGCCCACGCCGAAGACGCTCATGGCCCCGGCCTTCTGCTCCCCGGCCAGGAGATTGACCTGCCGGGCGGCGACGGGGTGGAAGGCGGCAACTCCCGTGCCGCAGACCAGGGCCGCCGAAAGGACCAGGGCATAGCTCGGGACCAGGCCCGTGGCTCCCAGGCCCACGCAGGCCAGGATCACGGCCAGGGGCAGAAGCCAGAGCCCGGAAATACGGTCGGCCAGATGTCCGAAGGCGGGCTGGACCACGGTGGAGGCGACGTTGGAGGAGAAAACCACGGCCGCGGCCGCGGCGTAGGACAGGTCGTGACGGACGATGAGCAGGGGCAGCAGGGCGGGCAGGGCGCCCTGGTTGATGTCCGTGAACAGGTGGGCCAGGGTCAGCAGCAGGACGCGACGACGGTTCATGAATATCCTTCCCCAAGGCGTTCGATCGGCCGGAATGGGGCCGACGACCTTGTCATTAGCCCAACCCCGCTGTAGTTTCTCGCGACAATATGACGAAGAATAGCGCGAAACAGACAACACCTTCCTCCCACCCGGGAAACAACACGGACCAGCTCCGGCCGATCATCGGCTTTTCCCGCCAGGGCCTGGGCATGGCCAACGTCCCCCACAGCCACTTCCGCGCCCAGCTCGTGCATGCCGCCTCCGGGGTCATGACCATCACCACCTCCATGGGCATCTGGGTCACGCCGCCGCATCAGGGTCTTTGGGTTCCGTCCGGGGTGGAGCACCATGTGCGGGTGTACGGGCCCTATACCCTGAAAACGCTCTTCTTCCACCCGGACGCGGCGCCGTGGATGCCCCCGGAGTGCCGGGTGGCGCCCATGTCGCCGCTGCTGCGCGAACTCGTGATCCACGCCTGCGGCTTTCCTCCGGACTACCCCGTGGACGGCCCGGAAGCCCGGGTGGTGGCCGTGATTCTGGACCTGATGCGGACCGCCACGGTGGAGCCCCTGCATCTGCCCATGCCCCACGATCCGCGGCTGGCGGTCGTGTGCCGCCGCCTGCTGGAGAATCCCGCGGACCGCAGCACACTGCCCGAGCTGGCCGAGCGGGCCGGAGCCGCCGACCGCACGCTGCTGCGGCTGTTCCACAAGGAGACGGGATTGACCTTCCGGGTCTGGAGGCGGCAGGCCCGGCTGCTGGCCGCGCTACGCAAGCTGGCGGCCGGAGAACCGGTGTCCTCCGTGGCTCCGGATCTGGGCTACGAGAGCCAGAGCGCGTTCATCGCCATGTTCCGGCGGGCCCTGGGGACCACGCCGGGACGCTATTTCTCGGAAACCGAGGCCGCGCGCGGCTAGCGCTTGCCCAGACTCTTGAGCCGGGCCTCGACCACCAGCGGGTTGGGATAGGTTGCGCGGATGGATTCCAGAAGGTTGCGCGCCTCGGGCAAACGCCCCTCCTGCTCATATATGTCCACCAAAAGAAACACGGCCAGGGCCCGGGTCTCGTCGACGACCCCGGGCAGGGCCAGGAGTTCCTCCAGGGAGGTCTTGGCCCGGCCGAAGCTCTGGGTGAAGGTGTCGTTCTGGGCCGACTCGTAGAGGCAACGGGCCTTGAGCGCCGGAGTCGAGGCCTCCTGGGAGCAGCGCTCCAGGGTTTCCTGAGCGGCCTCGAAGTTGCGCTGGTTGCGCTGGGCCCGGGCCAGACGGATACGCACCGGCACGCTTTTTTCCGGATCATCGGTGAGTTTCAGGCACTTCTCCCAGGTCTCCATGGCCTTGGCCCGGTTGCCCTGCTGCTCGTAGAGATCTCCCAGAAGAAAAAGCGGATCCTCACCCGTGGCGGTGGCCCCGCCGAACTCCAGGACCATGGACTCCAAAAGCATGACCGAACGGTCCACGTCGCCCTTGACGTTCAGGGAGATGTCCAGGAGCCGGTCCCAGGCCTCCCGGCGGAAGCTCCCCTGGGGCTCTTTCTGAAGATAGCGCTCGTAGCTCGTTTCGGCCTCAAGGTAGAAGCCCTTGGACAGGGCCTCGCGGGCCGCCTCCACGTCGGGCGGGGCGGACTCCTCCCGCCGGATGCAGCCCGGCAGGAGGAGAACCAGAAGAAGGAGACAGGCCGAGGCCCGGACCATGTTCCCGCCCACGGAGGCTAGACGTCCTGCTCCAGGCCCCGGTCCACGAGGTCGAACCCGGCGACCGAGCCCTCGCCGTCCATGCGCACGAGACGCACGCCCTGGGTGGCCCGTCCCTGGGTCAGACTGACCTCGGTGACGCCGATGCGGATGACCTTGTTGGTCGAGGTCAGCATGACGATCTCGTCGCTTTCCTGGACCATGACCGCGCCCATGACCTCGCCGGTCTTGGCCGTGACGCGCATGTTGATCACGCCCTTGCCGCCCCGGGTCTGGAGCCGGTACTGGTCCAGCGGGGTGCGCTTGCCGTAGCCTCCGGCCGCCACGGTCAGGAGCTGGGTGCGCAGGGGGTCGCCGGTGACCACGGCGGCCACCACCCGGTCGTCGCCGCGCAGGGCGATGCCCTTCACTCCCGAGGCCGCGCGGCCCATGGACCGGGCGTCCTTGATGTTGAAGCGGATGGCCGTGCCCTTGCTGGTGGCCAGGACCACGTCGCAGTCCTGGGGCACCTCGCGCACGGCCAGCAGCTCGTCGCCGTCGCGCAGCATCACGGCCTTGATGCCCGTGGTCCGGCAGTTGCGATAGAGTTCAAGGCTCGTGCGCTTGACCATGCCCCGGCGGGTGACGAAGAGCAGGAAACGGCTCTCGTCGAACTCGCGCACCGAGATGGCCGTGGCGATGACCTCGTCCTTGTCCAGGGGCAGCAGGTTGGCCACGTGGGCGCCCTTGGCGTAGCGGCTGCCTTCGGGAACCTGGTGGGCCTTGAGCTGGTACATCTTGCCCTGGTTGGTGAACACGAGCAGATGCTGATGGTTCGTGGTCATCAGGAAGGTGTGCACGAAGTCGCCGTCGCCGGTCTGGACTCCGGAGACGCCCTTCCCGCCCCGGCGCTGCTGGTGGTAGTTGGAGAGCTGGGTGCGCTTGATGTAGCCGCGCTGCGAGAGGGTGATGACCACTTCCTCGTCCGGGATGAGATCCTCCACGTCGATGCAGGCCGCGTCGTCACGGATGAGTTCGCTCTTGCGCGGGGTGGCGTGGTTCTTCTTGACCTCGATCAGCTCGTCGCGGATGACGCCCTTGAGCACCTCCTCGTTCTCCAGGATGCTCTTCAGGTACTCGATGAACTTGAGCAGTTCCTTGTATTCCTCAAGGAGCTTCTCGCGCTCCAGGCCGGTGAGCCGCTGCAGGCGCATGTCCAGGATGGCCTGGGACTGGAGGTCGGAGAGGCCGAAGCGTTCGCCGAGGGCGGCCTTGGCCTCGACGGCGTCCTTGGCCGCGCGGATGATCTTGACCACCTCGTCGATGTTGTCCAGGGCGATGCGCAGACCTTCCAGGATGTGGGCCCGCTTCTCGCTCTTGTCCAGGTCGAAGCGCGAACGGCGGATGATGACCTCGCGCCGATGCTCCAGGAAGTACTCCAGAACCTGCTTCAGATTCATGAGCACGGGCCGATTTTCGGCCACGGCCATCATGTTGATGCCGAAGCTCGTCTCCAGCGGCGTGAACTTGTAGAGCTGGTTGATGATGATGTCGGCGATGGCCCCGCGCTTGAGGTCGAGCACGATGCGGATGCCCCGGCGGTCGGACTCGTCGCGCAGGTCGGACACGCCGTCGATCTTCTTCTCGTTGACCAGCTGGGCGATCTTCTCCACCAGGCTGGACTTGTTCAGGGCGTACGGGATTTCCGTGATGACCACGGCCTCCTTGCCGCCCTTCTTCTGCTCCTCCACCACCACGCGGCCGCGGATCTTGATGCTGCCCCGGCCGGTCGTATAGGCGTCTTCCAGCCCCTTGCCCGCGTAGATCAGGCCCCGGGTGGGGAAGTCCGGCCCGGGAATACGGGCCATGAGCTCATGAATGGTGCAATCCGGGTGCTCCAGGAGATGAACCGAGCCGTCCACCAGCTCGCCCAGGTTGTGCGGCGGGATGTTGGTGGCCATGCCCACGGCGATGCCCGCCGTGCCGTTGAGCAGCAGGTTGGGCACCTTGGTCGGCAGAACCTCGGGCTCCTGCAGGGTGTTGTCGTAGTTGGGCCGGAAGTTGACGGTCTCCTTTTCGATGTCGGCCAGAAACTCGGAGGTGAGCCGGGACATGCGCACTTCCGTGTACCGCATGGCCGCCGCCGAGTCCCCGTCGATGGAGCCGAAGTTGCCCTGGCCGTCCACGAGCATGTCGCGCATGGAAAAGTCCTGGGCCATGCGCACCAGGGCGTCGTAGACCGCCGAATCGCCGTGGGGGTGGTACTTGCCGATGACGTCGCCGACCACGCGGGCGGACTTCTTGTAGGGCCGGTTCCAGCCGTTGCCCAGATCGTACATGGCGTAGAGGATGCGCCGATGCACCGGCTTCAATCCGTCCCGCACGTCCGGGATGGCCCGGCCGATGATGACCGAGAGCGAATACTCCAGGTAGGATTTTTTCAGTTCTTCTTCAATGGTGACGAAATTTTCCACACATTCCTCCAATATGAAGACCGGAACCCGCCCATGCGGGGAGGGCCGCCGGTCCGTTCAACCGCGACCGCCCCGAGGATGGTCCTAGATGTCCAGCTCCCGCACCGCCAGGGCGTTGCGTTCGATGAACTGTCGCCGGGGCTCCACCATGTCGCCCATGAGGTTCTTGAAGATGTCGTCGGCCTCGGCGGCGTCCTTGATGCTCACCTGGAGCATGCTGCGCCGCCCCGGGTCCATGGTCGTGTCCCAGAGCTGTTCGGGGTTCATCTCGCCCAGGCCCTTGTAGCGCTGGATGCCCCAGCCCTTGTGGGCTTCGGCCATGGCCAGGTCGTAGAGGGCGAAGAGGCCGCCGGCGGGAATGGCTCCCTCGGGACGGCTGAGCTGGAAACGGAACTCGCCGCAGTCCTGGACCAGGGCCGAATAGGTCTCGAAGGTTTTCTTGTAGAGCTTGGAGTTGAAGAACTCCATGGCCAGCCGGGTGCGGTGGCCGCCCTGGTTCTCGAAGACCATGTAGGGCCGGTCCTTCTGGGCTTCCTCGTCGCGCTCGGTCTCGATGCGGGTCTTGTAGCCCCGCTCGGCCATGTCGGCGATGAACGGCGCGGGATCGGACTTCTCCAGGTAGCGGAAGGAGAGCTTGTGCGGGCTCTCCAGCAGGGCCAGGAACAGGCTCTCCTCGATGCCCATGTTCTGGGCGTCGCCGATCTTCTCGCGCACGAAGCGGATGTCCGTGAGCAGGCGGATCATGTCCTTGCCCTTGAAGACCTTGCCGCCGGCGCTTTCGACGCTCAAGCCCTCGCCCAGCTGGGAAAGAAGGAACTGCTGCAGTTCGACGTCGTCCTTGATGAAGCGCTCGACCTTGCCCTTGTGCGCCCGGTACAGGGGAGGCTGGGCGATGAACAGGTGGCCCTTCTCGATGAGCTCCTGGTACTGGCGGAAGAAAAAGGTCAGCAGCAGGGTGCGGATGTGCGATCCGTCCACGTCGGCGTCGGTCATGATGACGACGCGGTGGTAGCGCAGCCGGTTGAAGTCCTTCTCCTCCTCCACGCCCACGCCGAGGGCCGTGATGAGCGCGCGGATCTCCTTGTTGCCGAGCATTTTGTCGAAGCGGGTCTTCTCCACGTTCAGAATCTTGCCGCGCAGGGGCAGGATGGCCTGGATGCGCGGATCGCGGCCCTGTTTGGCCGAACCGCCCGCCGAGTCGCCCTCGACGATGAATATCTCCGACTCCTCGGGGTTCTTGCTCTGGCAGTCGGCCAGCTTGCCGGGCAGGAAGTTGTCCGAGAGCGCCCCCTTGCGGCGCACCAGGTCGCGGGCCTTGCGAGCGGCCTCGCGAGCCCTCGCGGCGTCCACCACCTTCTCGATGATGGCCTTGGCCTCGCGGGGATTTTCCTCGAAGAACTGGCTGAGCTTCTCGTAGACCATGGCGGCCACGATGCCCGCGATCTCGGAGTTGCCGAGCTTGGTCTTGGTCTGGCCCTCGAACTGCGGCGAGGGCAGCTTGACGCTGACCACAGCCGTGAGGCCCTCGCGCACGTCGTCGCCGGTGAGCTTCTCCTTGAGTTTCTTGGAGATGTCCGACTTCTGGATGTAGGTGTTCAGCGCCCGGGTCAGGGCCGCCTTGAAGCCCATGAGGTGGGTGCCACCCTCGATCGTGCGGATGTTGTTGGCGAAGGTGTAGACGTTTTCCTTGTAGGACTGGTTGTACTGCACCGCGAACTCGGTGATGACGCCGTCGGCGTCGGCCGAGCCGTGGATGATGTCGTGGATAGCTCCCTGGCCCTGATTGATGTCGGCCACGAAGGAACGGATGCCACCTTCATACTTGAAGCTCTCGCGCTCGCCGCTGCGCTCGTCGGTGAACTCGATCTCCAGACCGGAATTGAGGTAGGCCAGCTCCTGCATGCGCTTCTTGAGCACCGCGTAATCGAACTGGTTGACCTCGAATATCTCCTCGTCCGGACGGAAGCGCACCATGGTGCCCGTGGACTGGGTCTCGCCCACCTGCTCCACGCCGGTGACCGGCTTGCCGCGTTCGTACTTCTGGCGCCAGAGCTTGCCGTCGCGCTTGACCGTGACCTCGAGAAACTCCGAAAGGGCGTTGACCACCGAGACGCCCACGCCGTGCAGACCGCCGGAGACCTTGTAGGAATCGTTGTCGAACTTGCCGCCCGCGTGGAGCACGGTCATGACCACTTCCACGGCCGGCCGCTTCTCCTTGGGGTGCATGTCCACAGGAATGCCGCGGCCATTGTCCGAGACGGTCACGGAGTTGTCCATGTGCAGGGTCACGCGGATGCGTGAGCAGAATCCCGCCATGGCCTCGTCGATGGAGTTGTCCACCACCTCGTAGACCAGGTGATGCAGACCCCGGATGTCCGTGGAGCCGATGTACATGGCCGGGCGCTTGCGCACGGCCGAAAGGCCCTCGAGGACCGTGATGCTGTCCGCGTTGTAGCCGTTGTGATGCTGGGTCTGGTCGCTCATGCTAGGCGTTGTCCTCGCTGTAGTAAGTCTCTTCCTGGATCATCATCGGCATGAGGATCACCAGGTAGTCGGGATCGTTTTCCCCGGTGATGCCGCAGGGCGCTTCCGGGCCGGTGAGCACGAAGCTCACGTTCTCGCTGCCGAAGTGGTTCAGGATCTCGATCAGGTTCTTGGTCGGGAAGGCGATATGCGGGATGGAGCCGGAGAAACTCGACTCCAGGGTCTCGGTGGCCGTGCCCATCTCCTGTCCCTGGCTGGAGAGAATCGTCTCCTCGGGCCGGAAGGTGAAGTAGGTGCAGCGGTTCGTGTCGGTGTTGAAGATGGTGATGCGCTCAAGCGCGTCGATCATCTCCCCGCGCTTGGAGCGCAGGTTGCTGGAGCCCTGTTCCTGGAGCTTGGTCAGGAAGCCCCTGAAATTGGGATATTGGTAGTAGGAAAGGGGCAGACTGAAGGTTTCCTTCTTGTCGCCGGTGCGGAAGAAAAGCCGCTTGTTGCTGATGGACAACTCGATCTCGTCGCCCGAGAGCCACTTCTTCAGCTCCAGGATGTATTTCTTCTGGATCAGGATGCCCTCCTCGGGGAGCAGGGCGTGCACGTCGTCGTTGATGAAGCTGAACATGGCGAACTGGTGCCCGTTGAGGCCGCAGACCTCCACTCGCTTGCCCTCGTCCATGGGCCCGGCCTGGGAAGGGAGCATGTACAGGCAGGCGATCGCCTCCATGGAGTCCTCGTCACTGACGCAGAAGGCCACCTTGTCGATGATCTCGTTGAGCAGGTCGCCGGACCAGAAGATGGTCCCGTTCTCGGGGAAGGCGGAGAACTTCTGGAACCACTCCGGGTCGTTGACCGGCAGCTTGTATTTGCGGGCTCCCTGCTCGACCAGCAGGTTCTGCTTCTCAGCGTCGGTGCGCAGGGTGATCTCCGACCCGGCGGGCAGCTTGCGCACGAGGTCGTAGAAGGCGCGGCCCTGGACGCCCGCCAGGCCCTCCTCCTGGATCACGCTCGGATAGAAGCCGCAGAACTCCAGGTTGGAATCGGTGGACATGACGGACAAGGCGCCGGAGTCGGCCTTGAGCCAGATGGTGCGCAGGAAGGCCGCGCCGGTCTTGGCCGGGATGATGTTGGCGGACTTCTGCAGGCCTTCGATGATTTCGTCCCTCTTCACCTTCAAAAACATGTTCTTTCTCCTTGGTTGCCGTGGAAGGGGGCGTCTCTTTGTTCGTCTTTGTACGAACACCTTGTTTTTCTTTCAAAAAAAAGGAACATCCCGCTGTTCGGGAAACGTTCCCTGACGTTCCTCGTCAGGCCGTCGAACCCTGTTCGCCGGCCAACAGACATTTTCTCTTCAGGTCTTTTAACACCTTTTTCAGAGACTGATCATCTTGTTGAATTTGATTTATTTTTTTGACCGAATACAGGACCGTGCTGTGGTCCTTTCCACCGAAGGCCCGACCCAGGGCCGGGAAGGATAATCCGAGCAGGTCGCGGCAGAGGAACATGGCCATCTGCCGGGCCAGGGCGATGTTCTGGTTGCGCCGCGACCCCAGGATGTCCTTTGGGTTCACTCCCTGGTGCTCGGCCACGATGGCGATGACGGTCCGGGGTGAAAGAGCCTCGGCCGTCTTCTCCTCGGTGTTGTTCAGGATCTGTTCGAAGTCCCGTTCGTCCAGCTCCTTGCGCACCAGCTCGCGATAGGCCGTGAGCTTGAGCAGGATGCCCTGGAGATAGCGGAAGTCGTGGAAGCGCTGGGCCAGGGTCAGCATCTGCTCCCTGGAGAGCATGAGCTTCTTGGTTCGGCAGCGCTCCTGCACGTAGTTCACGCGGACCTCGAGGTCCGGCTGCTTGAGGGTCACGATGAGGCCCCATTCCAGGCGCGAGCGGAGCATGGGGTCGAGATAGTCGCAGGAGGCGATGGTCACGGGCGAGGTGAAGACCATCTGTTTGCGGTTGTCGTAGAAGTGGTTGAAGACGGAAATCATTTCCTGTTGGAGATCCAGGGAGTTGCGGATCAGGTGCAGGTCGTCGACGAAGAGGAAGTCATGGTCCGTCAAGCGAGCACGGGCCGCGATTCGGTCCCCCTCATAGCTGGTCTGAATGTCCTGCATGGAGGTCAGCAGGATGCGCGCCGGGTCGTGGCGCTTGCTGATTTCGTTGGCGATGGCCCGAAGCAGGTGGCTTTTGCCCGAACCCCCGGCGCCGCAGACCACGAAGGGGTTGAACAGGGTTCCGGCCTGCTTGGCCACTTCCCGGGCCGAGGCCAGGGGGAAGTAGTTCTTCTTGTTGACCATGAAGGTCTCGAAGGTGAACTGGGAGTCGAAGGGGAAATCCACGGCCCGGGATTCGGATTTGGCGGCCGGAGCTGGTCCGTTGGAGCGGCTTTCCCGGTAGCGCACCGAGCAGCCGTCGCCCAGGAAGGTGGACAGGAGCGCCTCGAAGCGGTCGCGGATGCCCTCCTCGAACCAGCGCGCGAAGTAGGCGTGGGGAAAGCCCACCTCCAGGCATCGGCCGTCCTCGGCCATGGCCAGGGAAAGGGGGTCGAACCAGCGCCGAAGTTCCTGTTCGGAACAGGTCTGGATGAGGTGTTGGCGAAGGACTTGTTTCACGTTTGGCGACCGTTTCCCGAACCGGCGCTGACAAAAGAAAATAAAAGGAGTTTTTCGAACGGGTCAGGGGCGTTTTGAGGACCCTCGAAAGACTTCCGGATTTGTATCCCAAAACCGGTGCGAAGCCAAGGCCGGTTGCGGGTCCGGCGGCCGAATAATTATTGCCTTCGCAGATGTTTTGGTCCAATCTGAAGGGCCCGGAATGACCCGGAAGCAAACCGCCTCTCGGAGCGAAGGTATGTCCAGTCCCAAGGTGAACAAGACGATCCAGGAGATCAACGAGCGCATCCGCAAGGGCAAGGCCGTGGTGCTCAACGCCGGCGAAATGACCGCGCTGGTGAAGAAGATCGGCAAGACCAAGGCGGCCAGGGAAGTGGACGTGGTCACCACGGGCACCTTCTCGCCCATGTGCTCCTCCGGGCTCATGTTCAACATTGGGCAGGAGCCGCCGGTGATGAAGACCTCCAAGGTCTGGATCAACAACGTGCCCTGCCACGCCGGAGTGGCCGCCGTTGACGGCTACCTTGGGGCCACCGAGCCCGCCGAGGACGATCCGCTGAACAAGGTCTACCCCGGCCGCTTCATCTACGGCGGCGGCCACGTCATCGAGGATCTGGCCCGGGGCAAGGCCGTGCATCTGCGGGCCGAGGCCTACGGCACGGACTGCTATCCCCGGCGCAAGCTGGACAAGGACGTGACCCTGGCGGACCTGCCCTTCGCCCAACTCCTCAATCCGCGCAACTGCTACCAGAACTACAACGTGGCCGTGAACCTCACGAGCCGTACGATCCACACCTACATGGGTCCGCTCAAGCCCAACAGCCACAACGCAAACTACGCCACGGGCGGGCAGCTCTCGCCGCTGTTCAACGACCCCTTCCTGCGGACCATCGGCCTGGGCACCAAGATATTCCTGGGCGGCGGCACGGGCTGGGTTCTGGGCGCGGGCACCCAGCACAACCCCAAGCCCCCGCGCAACGAGCGGGGCATCCCCCTGACCGCCGCGGGCACGCTCATGCTGCGGGGCGACCTGAAGCAGATGCGCGCCCGCTATCTGCGCGGCGTCTCCATCGTGGGCTACGGCTGCTCCCTGGCCGTCGGCGTGGGCATCCCCATCCCGGTCCTGGACGAGGACATGGCCTGGTTCACCGGCGTCTCCGACGCCGACATCCAGATGCCGATCAAGGATTACGGTTACGACTACCCCAACGGGCTGCCCCGCATCCTGGGCCACGTGACCTACGAGGAGCTCAAGTCCGGCGAGATCATGGTCAACGGCAAGAAGACCCAGGCCGTGCCCCTGACCAGCCTGTCCATGTGTCTGGAGGTGGCCGACGAGTTGAAGAAGTGGATCGAGGCGGGCAAGTTCCTGCTCACCGAGGTCCAGGAGACCATCCCCAGCTTCTGATTCCGATCCTGTTTTGATGCTCTCGGCGGCCCGCACGGATTCGTTCCGTGCGGGCCGTCTTCTTGCTCCGCTTGCCTTGGCGGCGGGCCGGCTGCTAAAAACGGAGGATAAACGGGACAGCCCAAGGGAGAAGCTCCATGACCACGAGCACCGTGCATTTCTGGAATCTGCGGGCCAGCCTGAAATCCGGCAACGAGGCCAGGCTGACGAAACTCGTCAAGGCCGCTGGCAAGGATCTGGGGCTGGCCCCGGGCGACCTCACGGCCGTGAAGATCCACTTCGGCGAGCAGGGTGTCACCGGCTTCGTCCGGCCCCTGCTGCTCAAGCCCCTCATCTCCTGGCTCGTCGGCCAGGGGGCCAAGCCCTTCCTCACCGACGCCAGCACTCTCTATGTGGGCCGCCGGGGCGAGGCCGTGTCGCACCACCTCGTGGCCGCCGAACACGGTTTCGACCCCCTGGTCTTGGGTGCGCCGGTGATCATCGCCGACGGCGTCAAGGGCCAGCACCAGGAGGCCGTGCGCATCCGGGGCAGGCACGTGAAGAAGGCCTTCATCGCCGGGGACATCGCGGCGGCCGACGCGCTCGTCTCGGTGAACCACGTCAAGGGCCACGAGATGGCCGGGTTCGGCGGGGCGCTCAAGAACCTGGGCATGGGCTGCGCCTCCAAGCAGGGCAAGATGCACCAGCACATCACCACCGGCCCGGTCCTGGACCCGGAAAAGTGCGTGGGCTGCGGCTCCTGCGCCCTGGTCTGCGCGGCCGGGGCCCTGGTCCTGGGCGAGGCGGGCAAGGCCGTGCTGGACATGGAGAAGTGCGTGGGCTGCGGCATGTGCTTCACGGCCTGCAAGACCGGCGCTCTGGCCATCGACTGGAAGACCGACATCCAGGCCTTCCTGGAGCGCATGATGGAGTACGCCAAGGCCGTGCTGGCCACCAAGCGCGGGCCCTGCCTGCACCTGAACTTCGTGCTTTCCGTGGTCCCGGACTGCGACTGCATGGGCTTCACCGACGCGGCCATCTGCCCGGACATCGGCGTGCTGGCCTCCACCGACCCGGTGGCCGTGGACCAGGCCAGCGTGGACTTGGTCAACGCGGCCCAGCCCCTTTGGCCCAGCCGCCTGCCCAAGGGCCTCAAGCCCGGAGACGACAAGTTCCTGGCCGTGCATCCGCACGTGCCCGAGGACATGGGCCTAGCCTACGCCGAAAAGATCGGCCTGGGCAGCCGGAAGTACAAGCTCACGCAGATCTAGCGGAGCCGTTGGAATCAGCGTCGGCCGTGGCTAGGTGAAGAAGTAGCGCGAGAGGTCGACGTGGTAGTCGGCCGGGTTGAGGCATTCGGTGATGCGCAGCGGTTCGGCCGCGCCGCGCTGATCGGCCAGATCCACCACGCGGATGGGCGTCACGCGCATGTTCCTGTCCATGATGACCTTGATCTTGGGGCGCAAGAGATAGGCCGGGTTGTCGTCGCAGATGATCCCGAAGGAGCCGTCGGACAGGCGCACGAAGCTGCCCACCGGGTAGACGCCCATGCACTTGATGAAGTGCTCCACGGAGTTGGGATAGAAGTCCGAAAGCCGCCACTGGTACATCATGCCCAGGGCCCGGGTCGGGGCCAGGGCGTCCTTGTAGACCCGCTTGCTGGTCAGGGCGTCGTAGACGTCCACCACCGAGACGATGCGCGAGAACTTGCCGATGTCCGGTCCCTTGAGTCCCTGGGGGTAGCCCCGCCCGTCGTAGCGTTCGTGGTGCTGGAGGATGGCCTTGAGGATTTCCGGATGCAGGCCCTTCTGCCCGACCATGATCCGGTAACCCTCCAGGGAATGCCCCTGCATCACCTTGAATTCCTTGTCCGAAAGCTGGCCCGGTTTGTTCAGGATATCTTCAGGAATCTTGGCCTTGCCCACGTCGTGGAAGAGCCCGGCCACGCCAAGCATCCGCAGGGCCTTCTTGGACAGGCGCAGATGGCGGCCCAGGATCACGGCCAGGACGCTCACGTTGATGCAGTGGGTGTAGGTGTATTCGTCGAAGCGGCGCAGCTTGCAGAGGGTGGCCCCGGCGCGTTCGTTGCGGAACACGCTGTCGATGACGCCGTCGACCATGGGCAGGGAGTCGCGGTAATCCACGTTTTTGCCCTTGCGGACGTCGTCCATGAAGGTCTTGGCGTAGCTCAGGGCCTCGTTGTAGACCTTCTCCACCACCACGATCTCGTCGGCCAGGGGCACGCGCGGGGGCGGCCCCTCGTCGGGCGCCTCGGCCGCGGCGCGGACCGCCGCCCGAATGTCGAGATTGATGGCGTCGTCGATGAAGACTTCCGCGACGTGGGCCGGAATGTACTGCGTGACGCTTTTTTCGGAGAGAATCGGCTTTTCTATGGAAATGAACGGATTGGTGTACGTACCCTCGCCGTACTTGACCACGTACATGCCGGTCTTGAGATCCTTGACCTTGACCTTTCGGATCATTCCGCCCGCCAGATTCCCGGAAAGGGTTGATGTCCTTTGTCCTATTTTCTTCTAGCGACTTTCTTTCCCCAGGGCAATTCCGTTCCCGAGTCCGTCCAACAGTCCCAGTTGCGTGAGCAGCAGCGCACAGTTCTCGGCCACGAAGTCCGGCGCGGCCAGGGAGAGCTCCTCCAGGCCCACTCGGCCGCTGGCCACGGCCCCGGCGAGCATGCCCGCGCGGCGGGCCGTCTCCACGTCCAGGGGGTGGTCGCCGACGAGCAGGGTCCGGCCGGGTTCCACGCCGAGCCGCTCCAGGGCCAGGAGCGCGTGCGCCGGGTCCGGCTTGACCCGGGGGGCGTCCTCGCGGGCCAGGAAGACTCCGCAACTCTTCTCCACGTCCGGGAAGACCTTCTTCACCGCCGCCGTGCAGTTGCGGGTGATGATGCCCGTGGCCAGGCCCCGGGCCGCCAGCCCGGACAGCACCGGCCGGGCGAAGCCGAAGAGCTTCCCCCTGGCCGCAGCGTCCAGCTCCATGGCCGTGATCGTGAGCAGCCCCCGGGTCCGGAGCTGCTTGCCCAGATCCTCGTCAAAGGCTTCGACTTCCTCCACCAGCTCTTCCAGCCACTCCAGCACCGGCAGGCCGCCGGATTCCGGCCGTTCGCCCAGGAAGGCCTCGGCCAGGGCCGCGATGGCGGTTCGCATCCGGTTGAAGTCGATGACCAGCTCGGCAAGCGTGCCGTCGAAATCGAAGATGACCGCGTCGATGGGCATGAAGACCTCCGGGGAAACCCCTTTCTGAAGAAAGGGGTTTCCCCGGACCCCTTCCCCAAAGACTTTCAACGGCGCGGCTT
>NZ_KE383877.1:0-64707 GCF_000422565.1 Desulfovibrio aminophilus DSM 12254
GCCCCGCCCCCTTCGTCCGGCTTCGCCGGTTTCAAAAAAAGCAAGGGCCTTCGGCCCCCTTCGAAAAACAAAAGGCGGGAACCATGTCCCGCCTTTCCTTCTTCGTAAACCGAGAGCCTCCCCGCCTTTCTGTATACCGCCGAAGGCGGCCGACTTTCTGGGAACCGCCGAAGGCGGCGACGAAGGCGGCGACGAAGGCGGTTAGATGGTGAAGCCCCGTCGGAGTTCGAGGATTTCACGGCGGCGGTGGAAGGCCAGGACCGTGAACGAGGCCAGGTAGAGGGCGGAGAAGAACGGATGGGCCTGGCTCGGGGGAATGCCGATGTGGGCCTCGGCCAGGAACAGGGGCGAGACGAGCTGGCCCACGAAGAGGACGAAGAGCACGGCCGCCGCGCGCGGGCCCAGGGTCAGCCCGGCGAGCATGGCCACGGCCAGAAGCGACTGGGCCGCGGTGAGCAGCACCTCCTGCATCTGGAAATGGTCCAGGGGAATGGGCGAGAGCCCGCCGCTGCTCACGGCGTAGACCCAGGGGATCATGCCCACCAGCAGGGTCCACTGGTTGAGCTTGGCCGAAAGCAGGCTGCCCAGGGCCGTGGCCGCGTCGCCGCGCAGCACGAACATGATGGCCACGATGAACTCCGGGGCCTCGGAGGCGATGGGCGCCAGCCACTGGACCAGGAGGAACTCGTCCACGCCGAAAATCTTGCCCGAGGCCACGAGGCTTTCGCTGAAGGGCTCGGCGCAGGCCAGGATGACCCCGGCGGCGAAGAGGAACAGGGCGATGGTGGCGGCGCGGCGGCGGTTCTTGGGCAGACTGCCGATGAGGTCGGCGGTGCCGTGCAGTTCGCACTCCTCGCAGGGCCGCTTGCCCGCCAGGCGGATGTACCAGACATAGAGGCCCACGAGGACCATGCCGTCGTACCAGGTCAGGCTGCCCTTGAGGGGCACGAGCATGGCGTAGGCCGTGGCCAGGCCGAGGAAGAGCACCTCGGTGCGGCGTTCCGGGGCCAGGGTCACGCGGTTGCGGGTCTTGAGCCAGAAGAGTCCGGCCACGGCGGCCCAGGCCACGCCGATGAGCAGGCGGTTGGCCCCGGTCATGTTGGCGATGGCGTAGTGGGCGTAGCTGGACTCGGGATGCTGCCCGGCCATCCAGGTGAAGTACATGTCCACCGCGTACTCGGGGAGCACGGCGATGAAGGCCACCACGGCCAGGGCCAGGCTCTGGGGGATGTCCATCTGGGCCACGTCGCAGGCCCAAAGCAGCAGGAAGGACGCGGCCAGGATCGCCGTGCCCGCGACCAGGGCCATGACCGGCGCGGACGGATGGATCTCCAGCAGACGCAGGATCGGCCCGGGCAGGGCCAACAGAAGAGCCAGGGACAAGGGAAGATACTTGGACATGGTTCGGAACCTCCTCTCGGCCGGGGCGATAAAAAAAGCCTCCGGCATGAATGTTCATGCCGAAGGTCTCGCCAGCAGGTTCCGAACCCGCGACAGGGCCAGGCGGTGACGCCAGGATGTTGACCCTGCCCGATGCGGCTACTCCCCCTCGGGAAAGGTGATCCTGCCCCAAGGACGGGGCGCTGTCAAGACGGACTAGAAACGCTGGACCAGCACGGCCCCGGCCACGAGCAACGCCGCGCCCAGCATCCGCAGGGGGCTGGCCTCGCGCAGGGCGTAGCCCACGAGGCCGAAGTGGTCCAGGGCGATGGAGGCCGCCAGCTGCCCGGCGATGATCCAGGCCATCATGGTGGCCGCGCCCAGGCGCGGGGCGAGCATGACCGTCACGGCCACGAAGAAGGCCCCGAGCACGCCGCCGGTCCAGGACCACCAGGGGGCCTGGGACATCTCGGCGGCCGGGGGCCAGGGCAGACGCAGGATCAGGGCGTAGGCGGCCAGGGCCAGGGTGCCCACCGCGAAGGAGACCAGGGCGGCCTGCTCCGGCGTGCCGAGCGTCAGCCGCAGCCGGGCGTTGATCCCGGCCTGCACGGGCATCAGGGCCCCGGCCAGCAGGGCGAGGACGACCAGAATCTGCTTCATGCCTCCAGCCTTAGCCGGGGCGCGAGCGGTTGGCAAGCCCGCCCGGCTTCGCCGGTTCGTGCAAAGGTCACGAGGCTCTCGCCGCTCAATGAACCGGCGCAGCCGGACCGTTCGTCGAAAAGTCTGCCCAAAACCTCCGGTTTCGTGTCATGAGAGGATCATGGAAGTCGACGGACCCATGCTGCTCCTGTCCACGGGCTGCCTGTTCCAGCGTTCCCTGCCGGAGATCGCTGAAATCGCGGCCCAGGCCGGTTTCGGCGGCCTGGAGCTGATCATCAACGATCCGCTCATGGCCCCGGGGCCGGGCATGGACGCGGTGGACGCCATCCTGCCCGTCCGCAGCCTGCACGCGCCCTTCCGGGGACACGACCGCTGGGGCGGCTACGTGGAGTCCTGGCGCGCGGCCGTGGCCTTGGCCAATTCCCTGCCCCTGGCCGGGAACGTGACCCAGCACCCGCCGGGCAGGTCCGAGGCCGGGGCCGGACGCTGGTTCGCCCGGGCCGTGGACCTGCCGCTGCTGCTGGACGCCCGGGGCCGCGTGGGCCTGTCGCTGGAGAACCTGCCCTGGCCGCCGGACGCCTCGCCGTTCGGCCGCGACCCGTTGGACGAGCTGCTGGACGCCTGCCGTTCGCGCAACCTGTGGCTGACCCTGGACGTCTGCCACCTGGGCGTTTCCGGCCGCGATCCCCTGCGGGCCCTGGACCGCGTGCCCGCCGACCTCCTGGCCAACGTCCACTTCTCCGACGCCAGGGGATTCCAGGAACATCTCCTGCCCGGCCAGGGAAACCTGCCGCTGCATGGGATCCTGACCCGGCTTGCGGAGCGCGGCTACAGTCGTTACATCACCCTGGAAGTCCAGCCCGGCGCCCTGCCCCCCTCCAGCGTGGAGGCCGTGATCCGGCTCTCCGAACTGCGCGAATGGATGGAGCAATCCCTCACCGCCGGGCTACGGGAGGCCGCGTCATGAACGATCCCGCCGCTTACCTGGAAGCCGTGTCCCGGCCGGGCCAGAGCGTGAACAACCTCTTCAACTTCCTGGGCATCGAAGTGGTCGGCATGGACGACGAAAAGACCGTCCTGCGCCTCACGCCCCGGGCCGAGACCCTCCAGGGCGGCAGCGTCCTGGCCGGGGGGATCATGGCCACCCTCCTGGACGAGACCATGGCCCACGCCGTGCTGCGCACCCTCAAGCCGGGCCAGACCACGGCCACCGTGGAGATGAGCACCCGCTTCTTCAACCCGGTCACCGCCTCGGCCGTGGACGGACCGCCCCTCGTCTGCGAGGCCCAGGTGGTCCGCAAAGGCCAACGCATCGCTTTCGCCGAGGCCGAAATCCGCGACCACCAAGGCGCGGTCGTGGCCCGCTGCAGCGCCTGCTTCGTCATCCGCTAGCCCCCTTCGGGGGGTTATAGAAAGGCAAAGAGGCTCCCGGCTCTCTCCTCTTTCTCCTTTCACGGCGGCGTGAACATCCGTGGGGCCGGGGATGCCGCCTCCCTGTCTCATTGAAAACCGGCGAAGCCGGGCCGAAGGCCCCCCGGCTGCGCCGCCCGCCGCATCATGCCAAAAAAAACATTTCATCCAACCTCCCAGGTTTATGAAAGATTTTCCAACCCCTCGGCGACGTGCCACCATTCCTGCATTTCGTTACATTGACAGAACAACATCCACGCAATACGAGTCAATTTGAAGCGTTGTTCCTTTCGCGATTCTTCGTTTAAGAATGTGTGATCAAAGGCAGCGGCCGGAGACCAGCAAACGATGAATACTGGAGGAAGCCATGCACGAGATGAAATTCATCTTCATGTCTCTCCTTGCTGCTTCAATTCTTTTCCATTGCCAGGCAGAAGCCGCCGAACAAGCCTCTTACGTCGGTTCAAAGGTATGCTCCCAGTGTCACGAAAAAGAGCATTCCCGGTTCAGTAAATACTCCAAGAAGGCGCACTCCTGGAAATCCATCGCGGTGATGCGTAAAAAGCTCACCCCGCAGGAGTTGCAGGGCTGCTACGACTGTCATACCACCGGGCACCGCAAACCCGGCGGCTTCGTGAGCATCGAGCAGACCCCCGACCTCGCCGACGTGGGTTGCGAGACCTGCCACGGCCCCGGCTCGGTCCACGCCGCCTCCGGCGATCCCAAGGACATCCGCCGCACGCCCGAGTTGGCCGACTGCCAGACCTGCCACAACGCCGAGCGCGTGGCCGACTTCCGCTTCAAGCCCCTGATCGCCGCCGGCGCGCACTAGGAGGCCGGGATGAACATCCGCGATTCCATCAACGCCAAGCTGACTCTGCTCGTGGCCCTCATCGCCACCGCCGCCTTCGCCGGAGTGCTGCTCCAGAACTCCCTGGCCCAGCGTTCGCTCATGTCCTCCTCCATCAAGAAGGCCGCCGCCGAGGAGGCCGACGTGCTCTTCATGGGCATCGAAAAACCCATGGTCGTGGGCGACAGCGAGGGCACCACCAAGGAATTCCACGCCATCAAGGAGAAGTTCCCCCACGTGGCCGCCTACATGACCGCCTTTGACGGCAGCGTGACCTACGGCACGGACGAGGCGGCGCTGCGCCGCCCCGTGATCGAAGCCCTGCCCGACGCGGCCATCCGCCCTCTGCTGGAACGCGGACTCAAGCAGCCCATCCGCGAGTCCACATTCCTGGACAGCGGCGGCAGGCACCGCGTGGCCCGGGTCATCTCCATCCCCAACGCCCCGCGCTGCCACCACTGCCACGGCGCGAGCCAGCCCATCCTGGGCCAGATGGTCCTGCTCGCGGACGTGAGCGGCGAATGGGCGGCAATGAACCGCCAGGCCCTGACCTCCGCCGCCAGCGGCGCGGTGGGCCTGATTCTCCTGATCGCCGCCTCGGTGGTGGCCATCCGGCGCATCCTCATCTCCCGCTTCCAGTCCATCGCCGACGCCGCGGGCAAGGTCAGCTCCGGCGACTTCGACGTCCGCTTCGACGTCAAGGGTTCCGACGAACTGGCCAAGCTGGCCCACGACCTCGGCTCCATGGTCGGCCAGCTCAAGAACAAGCTCGGCTTCTCCGAGGGCGTGCTCAAGGGCATCCCCACCCCCTGCATGCTCGTGGGCCCCGAGGGAACCATCCTCTGGCTCAACCAGCTCATCTGCGACTTCCTGGAAAAGACCGGCCCGCTTGAGCAGTACGTGGGCCAGAAGCCCGGCGTGTTCCTCTGGAACGATCCCGTGCGCGTGACCCTGGCCGAGAAGGCCATCAAGGAACGCCGCCCGCTCAGCGGCGAACGCGAGTTCACCACTCCCTCCGGCAGGCGCGGCTACTCCAGCGCCCAGGCCACCCCCTTCTTCGACATGGACGGCGAACTCCTCGGCGCGATCTACTTCTGGAGCGACGTCACCGCGATCCGCACCCAGCAGAAGCGCATCGAAACCCAGCACGCCCTGCTGGCCCAGGCCGCGACCCGCGCCGACGAGATCTCCGACCGTCTGGCGACCGCCGCCGCACAGCTCTCGGCCCAGATCGAGGAGGCCAGCACCGGCTCCGGCCACCAGCGCGAACGGACCCAGGAGACCGCCGCGGCCATCGAGCAGATGAACGCCACGGTCCTGGAGGTGGCCCGCAACGCCGCCGACGCGGCGGGCAACGCCGATCAGGCCCGCGAACGCGCCCAGCAGGGCGAAACCATCGCCGACAAGGCGGTGGCCGCCATCGAGGCCGTGCGCGACGACACGGCCCGCATGGGCGAAAGCCTGCACGCCCTCGGCGATCAGGTGGAGGACATCGGCAAGGTCATCGAGATCATCACCGACATCGCGGACCAGACCAACCTCCTGGCCCTGAACGCGGCCATCGAGGCCGCCCGCGCGGGAGAGGCCGGACGCGGCTTCGCGGTCGTGGCCGACGAGGTCCGCAAGCTGGCCGAGAAGACCATGAACGCCACCAAGGAAGTCCACACGGCCATCGCCGGAATCCAGGACAGCGCCCGGGTCAACATCGAGCACATGGACCGGGCGGGCCAGGACGTGCAAAACGGAGCCGAGCTCGTGCGCCGCGCTGGCGACTCCCTCAAGTCCATCGTCGAGGTCTCCGTGGGCACCGCCGATCGCGTCCGCTCCATCGCCACCGCCGCCGAGGAGCAGTCCGCCGCCAGCGAGCAGATCACCCGTTCCGTGGACGAGATCAACCACATCGCGGAAGACACCGCCCACACCATGAGCCAGTCCGCCGAGGCCACCGCCGAGGTCGCCCGCATGGCCTCGGCCCTCAAGACCGTCATCGCGGACATGCGCACGGCGGGAGAAGACGAATAGCGGACAGGAAACCCCGGGGGCTCCCCGCCCCCGGACCCCTGGCCAGGGCACGGCCCTGGACCGGATAGTGGAGCGGGTTCCAGCGGGCTTTGCCCGCTGGAACCCGCTCCACGGTCGGCCCAAAAAGCAGAGAGTTTTCTTCCGTCTTTCTGAAACGGGGCGAAGCCCCACCGATCCGGTTGCCTCTTCCCCGGGCATGGTCTAGCGTAACGGGATCCCTCACCGGAAGGAGAACGCCCATGAACAAGCGGACTCTGCTCTCCCTGTGCGCGGCCCTGCTCCTCTGCGCCGCGTCTCCGACCTGGCTCCTGGCCGACGGCCACGGAAAGAACCGCGACCGCCGGAGCGAATGCGGAACCCTGCCCCGAAACGCGGCCTACGACGAAAGCTGCGGCGGCTGCCATTTCGCCTATCAGCCCTGGCTGTTGCCGTCCGGTTCCTGGAAGGCCGTCCTCGCGGGGCTGGACGACCACTTCGGCAATCCCGTGGTCCTGCCGGACGGCCGCGAGGCCGAGCTGGCCGCCTATCTTGAAGCCAACGCCGCCGACCGCTTCCCCTCCAGACGCGCCGAAAAGATCATGCGCGGCCTCGGCTCGACCACGCCCGCCCGGATCACCGACGTGCCCTACATCCTGCACAAGCACCATGAACTGGACGACGCCGTGCTCAAGCGGCCCTCGGTCGGCGGCCTCGCCAACTGTCCGGCCTGCCACACCACAGCGGCCCAGGGCGTCTACGACGACGACAACGTGATCATCCCCCGCTGACCGCCTTCGGCGGTTTTCAGAAAGGCGGGGAGGAATCTCTTCGCCTCTCCATGAACCGGCGAAGCCGGCCCCCTTCGGGGGTTTATGGAACGGCCGAGAGGCTCCCGCCGTTCGCCTTTCCATGCTCCGGCGAAGCCGTGCCGGAGCCTTCGCGCGAGTGTTTGCCCTTGAGGAAGTCCAGGCCCAGGGCGACGCCCAGGGCCTTGAGCGCGGAGGTTCCGCTTTTCGGCGTTCCTCCCGCGCCGCCCTCGTCCCAATACTGGGTGTGGCAGCACACGGTGCGCGACAGGAACCCGTCGGCGGGCGTGGCGGCCACGTCGCGGACGCCTCGGCCGAACACCGGGCCCAGCGGCCCGCCGATCATGTCCCCGAAGATGAGGCGATGGTAGGGGAAGTAGATGTTGGTCCAGCGCGTGGGCGCGAAGGGCGCGCCGTGGTGCAGGAGCCGCACGCTGCGCCGGACCGGCCCCTGCTCCGTCCCGATGTCGTAGTGCTGCTCGTAGCCCAGGGGCTCGTCGAGCACCGGCGGGCAGCAGGGGTATTCGTACTGCTCCTTCGTGGCCGCGAACTCCTCAGGCGTGCGGGCCATGAGCAGTTGCCCGTGGGCCAGGGGCGCGCCCAGGGTCACGAAGTCCGTCACCAGCCAGGGAACCCCCACGCCGACATTCTCGGCCCAGAGCCGGTGTTGGGCCTGCCGGTAGGCCTCGATCCCGGCCGGGCCCGAGTCGGCGTTCACCTTCTCCGCCTCCTTGCCGAATCCCTTGAGTTCCAGCTGCTTGCCCGGGTTGGGCGGGTCCGGCTTGCGCAGGTCCGTCCAGAGGTTGCGGATGATGTCGTAGCCGATCACCGAACCCAGGCTGTGGCCCACGATCACGATGCGCGTGTACTTTCCCGAGGCGTGCAGCGCCCGGAGGAGCTTCAGGCCCTCGGCGCGGATCGTGTTGCGCGCCGCGATGTTGCCCGGCGTGGGCGAGAGGTAGCGGGCCGCGTCCGCCACCACGCCGAGCACGACCTTCTTCAGCAGGATCGGCAGAACCAGCGAGGCCAGGCCGCTCAGGCCGGTCAGCAGGCCCGTGCTCCAGGTCGGAATGGGAATGAAGCGGAACAGGCTCAGGTCGACGATGCCGAGGGCGAACGCCAGCGCGGCCGCCAGCAGGGACCAGATCGCGTAATACGCGGGCCGCAGCGCTCCGGGCACCGAGGAGGGCCGCCGCCGGAGCAGCTCCCAGGCCCAGCCGAGCACGTGGCCGTAGGTCGAGCCCTCCATGTGGTGCGCCCAGTAGTATTCGTAGAAATCCGTCAGCGGCCGCCCGGCCCCGTGGTTGCGCGGAGCCTGGAGACAGCGGGTCTCCAGCAGCTCGTTCATGGCGTCGGGTTTGCTGCGGTACTTGCGCTTGTAGCGGGGATCGGGGTCCAGCACCGCCTCCACGAACCCGCGCAGGGTGTCCATGGGCCGCTGCTCGCCGACTCCGTGAATCACCACCACGGCCTGGCGCACCTTCCGGCTCTCGGCCGCGACCTCGCGGCTCCGCGCCGGACGTCCGCCCTCCTCGACCCCGGTCCGCTCTTCCCCGGCCTGCCCGGCCGACACCTCTTCCGGTTCCCCGGCGCGTTCGCTGGTCATGCGGCCTCCCATGGAGATGAGTCAGGACGTATGCATTGACGCATACCCCGTTCGGGGGATTATGGAAAGGCCGACATGTCCCCGCCTCTCGGTCTTTCTGAAAACCGGCGAAGCCGGTCCCCTTCGGGAGTTTATGGGAAGGCGGGGAGGGCGCTCGATTTCCGCCTTTCTATACCCCGGCGAAGCCGGTCTCCTTGACGATGAGCGTGGGGCAGGCGGTGTTGTGCAGGACGTAGTTGCTGACGCTGCCGAGCAGCAGGCCCGCCAGCCCGCCCAGGCCCCGGCGGCCCATGATCACCAGGGTGCAGCCGCGTTCCTTGGCCAGGGCGGACACGGCCGCGCCCGGGTCGCCGTGGAGCGTCTCCTCGGCCAGTTCGCCGGTGAAACCCTGGAACACGGCCCGGGCCTTCTCCATGACGACCTTGCCGTTCTCGTCCAGCTCGTTCAGCAGCAGCGGCGGCACGATGATGGCGTCGCCCACGAGATAGGCCGCGTTGGGCACCACGTGGACCAGCGTGACCCGGCCGCCGAAGGCTTCGGCCAGCGCGCGGGCGTGGCGGGCCGCCGTGAGCGAGGCGTCGGAGCCGTCCACGGGCACGAGGATGTCGTCGAAGGTCATGGTCCCCTCCTTTTTTCGGTTTGCGGCGCTTCCGCGCCACCTCCCTCATACCCCCTTCGGGGGTTTATTGAAAGGCGGAGAGCCGGAAGCCTTTCCCGCATTTCTATACTCCCCCGAAGGGGGCGAAGGCGGGGAGCCGGGGCTTGCTTCTCGTGGCACTTTTTTGCTAAGGAATCCGGTTTGGTGAGTTTCGGCTCGATTCCGCGCCATCGAGCGGATGCCGAGCGGTTCAGGTTTGCAACGCCGGGCTGTGAGGTATGTATGCTTGAGGACGCGTCGTCGGGCGGCACGCCGCCCCTGGGGCCGGAGTGCGCGGAACGCCTGAACGGGGAGATTCTCGCCCTGCGCGGCCCTGTCCGGGGCCTGTCGCTCCCCGCGCTGCGGGCCTTGCTCGGCCGGGTGAGCAACCGCGACCTGGCCATTCTCGTCCGCACCCCTCCCTTTGACCGCGATCTGCTCACATTCCTCGGCCGAGGCCTGGCCCCGGCGGCCTTCGACATGCTGCGCCGGGACTGCGACCGCTGGACCGGCTGCGCACCCGGGCACCTGGACGAGGCCGTCCGCGCCCTGACCGAGGCCCTCGACGCGGACGGCCTCCTGGCCCAGGCGCGCGACCGGCTGGCCGCCTACGACGAGTTCCATCCCCTGCCCCAGGGCGTGATCGACTTCATGAAGGAACTGGGAGCCGAGGAAGGCGACGACCTGCTCCGGGGTGGAGAGTCCAAGGCCCCCTTCGCGCTCTCGCCCGACGCCCCGCCGCCGGAACAGGCGGTGGAAATCCTGGCGATACGCCTGGCCTGCCGCCGAGCGGGGTTCCTGTTCATCGAGGAGCCCGCCAGAACCTCCGGCGGTTCCGCCCTGGCCGAGGTCGCGGACGTGGTGAACGCGGTGGAGGGCGGCGACCCGGACCGTCTCGCGCGCGCCCTGGCCGACGCGCAACGCCGGGGCGAGGCGGCCTTCGGGCTGCTGGAGACCGTGCTGGCGGCGGTCCTCTTCTCCACTCCCGAAAAACTCTTCCAGACCCTGAACGCGGCGGCCGCCGAACCGCTCGACCCCGGGCTGCTCCACGCCCCGCCTCCGGGCCGGTCCGCATGCGCGGACCGTGTCGCGGAGACGTAGGCGCGGGAAGCGGCGGCCGGGGGGACGCCGAGGATCCTCTCCCTCCCCCCTGGCCCGGTGGCCGGAACCGACCGGGCATGGCGGATGATGTTTCCCCACACGACAAACCTGGAGTGACTGATGCGTTCCCTGATCGTGTTCCTGTACCAGGAGGCGGAATCCGCCACCTTCATGCTCTTGGCGGCCCTGGGCCTGGCCCTGCTGGTCTGGCTCGTCGGCCTCCTCGTGATGTCCATCCGCAAGAGGGGCCGCCGCCTCCGCTTCGCGGCCTGGTGTCTCGGCGCGGTCCTGGCCCTGCTCGGCGCGGCGGGGTTCTTCCTGTACACGGACGCCCTGTACGAGAGTCATGAGGCGGGCCGCCTGGCCAGGCTGGACAGCCGGGTCCGGTCCATCTCCGCCCTTCCCGTGAGCATCGCCGACCTGGATGTGGACATGAAGTACTTCGCCGTCCGCATGGCCGACGAGCCCGGCTTCACCTTCGACGCGGTCCAGCCGGATCTGGCGGCGGAGTTGGAAAGACGGGGCCTGGCCCCGGACGAGGGCGAGAGCGTCTACGTCCTGTCCCGCACCGTGGACCGCTTCTTCGCCGGGCCCCACGAGTTCGTCACCGGCGGCTGGCTGCTGTATGTGCGCGACAAGGGCACCATCGACGACGGGTTCAATATCCGCGAGGCCGTGCGCTTCACCACCGGCGGCGACCTCCCGGATTGCGGGGACTGCCCCACGATCTACAGGTTCTTCCAGGCCCACCGGGAATAGTTCGGGCGGTCCCGACGAAACAATGCGATCCAAGGGGAAACGACGCCATGTGGAAACGCATCCTGCTGCTCATCGTCCTGGCCCTCGCGCTCGCGATCGCCGCGCTGTCCCTCCTCGAGCACCTGCATAACCTGGACGCGATCGTGTCCAACCGGGCCGGCGGCCTTGAAAACATCCCGAAAGCCGACGCCCCCCTGAAATCGGTCGCGCAGAAACTCGACTACAATCTGAAGTACATCGGGGAGGACGCCGCCAGGAATCCGTCCTTCTGGAATTTCCTGCGCTCCGAAAACGCGGAACTGACGCGCGCGTATCTCGTCGCGGCGGACGACTTCCTGCGGGCGCAGGGGGAGTTCGTGGACGTGCAGATGGGGATCGACGGATTCCTGGACACCATGCTCGCCGCCTCGAACGGCACGGACACCACCACCATCACGAGCAAGGAAACGTCCAGCGAAAACGAAATCTGCTGGCGCTCGCTGGCCCGCCACGCGCGGATCTGCGAGAACACCTCCGTGCGTGTGCGGCTCCTGGCCAAGGCGGCCGAGGACTACCAGGCCGCCGTGTCGAAGCTGGCGCCGCGCCTTAAGGCCCAGGGCCTCTCCGTCCCGGACCAGCGGGCCGGATACGCCAGGATGGAGGCTCTCCTGCGCGGCGAATGGGTGCGGCGGCGGGCGGACTTCCTCGTGCGCCACTTCCATGCCCCGGAACGCGGGGAAGCCGACCTGGTCCAGGTCAACGAGGATCTCCAGAAGGAACTCGACCGCATGGTGGAGTCATTCAAGAAACACGCCGCCGAGCAAGGCGTCTCCCTCGACTGACCCCCTTCGGGGGATTATAGAAAAGGCGAAAAGGCTTTCACCTCTTCGCCTTTCTGGAAACCGGCGAAGCACCGGGAGCCTCCTCCGCCTTTCTATGAACCGCCGAAGGCGGAGGCATCCAGCCGCGCCACCTGCACGACCGTCTGGCCGGTGAAGCCCATGAGGCGGGTAAACTTGGGCCAGCGGGGGTCGGGCCGGTCCAGGTCCGCGCGCAGGGCCAGGACGTGCGACTTGCCCAGCCGGGCGGCCTCGGCCCGCAGCCAGAGGGCGTCGCCTTGCAGGGAGCGCAGCACGCGCGGCCCGAAGCGCGACAGCTCCAGGTGGGCCTCCAGGTTGTCCGGCCCCTCGGCCAGGGCACCGAAGCCGTAAACGCCCCGGCCGTCGTAGAGCTCGAAGAAGCGGTAGCGATCCAGGTCCGGCAGATAGGCCAGGGCCGGGGGAATGTCGCGGCTCGCGCGGACGCTCATTTCTCCCTCCCGAAGGGGTTGAAGTCGTTGATGGTGCGCTGGGGCAGGCTGCCCGAGCGGGCCGGGCGGAAACCCACGGCCAGGTAGCGGAAGGCGTCCGTGGCGTGGCTCGTCCAGTCGTGCAGGGGCAGGGGCCGGAAGGCGTTCATCCGGTCCGAGTATTCGCGGCGGTAGTGGCGCAGGGCCTCCACGCCCTGCTCGCAGCGCCCGGCGTCGAAGCGGCAGCGCGGCAGCAGGGCGCGCACCGCGTTGATGCCGTCGGCCAGGGGAATGTTCGGGCAGACCTCGAAGCGCAGGCCCAGGCTTCGGGCCATCTCCAGCCGGGATTTGCCCGTGCCCAGCTCGCGCACGCGGATGTCGTGGGGCGCGATGTGGCTGCCGTAGGTATAGGGCTTGCCGTCCAGCACCTTGACGTAGTGGTCCAGGCCCATGCCGGAGTTCTCATAGTAGTCCACCAGCCGGATCTCGCCGCCGGGCGCGGCCTGGAAGAACCAGACCGCCGTGGAGTCGGACATGCCCAGGTCCCAGGCCGTGTGCACGGGCATGGCCGGGTCGTGGGGCGCCACGCCCAGGCGGCCGTCGCGCTCCAGGTCGGCCATGAGCCCGCCGAAGTAGGCCCCGCGCACCGCCGCCGTGAACGAACACTCGAATTCCTGTTCGTACTCCTCGGGGCTCATCTCCCGCTGGGCGGCGGCCAGCTCGTCCGGGTCCAGCAGGCCGGTGAAGCTCGCCCGGTAGAGCCCGGCGTACCAGTCCGGGTCGCGCTGGGCCCGGCGGAAGAGGTCGTGGAAGACGTTGCGGCCCTGGGGCGTGCCGATGAACAGGGCCCAGCCCTTGCGGTCGGCCAGGGCCGGGCGGATGACCTCGCTCCAGACCCGCAGCGGCATCTGGGCCATCTCGTCGAACACCGCGCCGTCCAGGTAGACCCCGCGCAGGGAGTCCGGATCGTTGGCCCCCAGCAGGCGGATGCGCGCACCGTTGGCCAAGTCCGCCCGCAGCTCGGACTCGCTGAAACGGGCCTCCACGCCGGAGTCCGGCCCGCAGTAGCGCTTGAGGTAGTCCCAGACCACGGTCTTGGCCTGCTTGCAGTAGGGCGCGATGTAGGCCCCGCGCCAGTCCGGCCGGTCCGTGGAGAGCGCCGCCGCGATGAGCCGGTTCACCGAGAGCACGGTCTTGCCGAAGCGGCGGTGGCAGACGAGCACGGAAAAACGTTTCAGCCGCGACTCGATCTCGGCCTGCCAGCGGTGCGGGGCGTAGAGCGCGGACGCCCTGGGCGCCGTTTCCGGGGCCGGAGCTTCAAGCGCCGGCACCGTCGAGGCCTTGGCCTTCTTCCTCGGGGCCATGTCAGCGGCCCTCCCGGCGGGTCTTGAGCTGGTCCTTGATCTCCTGGAGCATGGCCTGGATGCTCACGATCCGCTCTTCCACCCGCTCGACCTTGAGGGCCGTGGCCTGCCCCTCCTCCAGCCGCCGCTCCACGCGACAGATCTGATCCTCGGCGGCGCGCAGGCGCTCGCCCAGGCCGCTCACCAGGGCGGCGGCCACGGCCAGGGCCGAGGCCACGGAGAGCAGCGTGCCCAGGTCCAGGCGGCGCTCCAGCCGCCAGGTTCCAGACGGTTCGCGCGCGGGGGTCACTTGCCGCCTCCCAGGGCGTCGCGCACCCCGCGCACCGCGCCGGGCAGGTAGTCGCCCAGCTTCTTGACCCCGAGCACGGCGGCCACGATCCAGAAGGTGATCTCCAGGAACCAGTCCGGGAGCATCTCCCAGCTTCGCAGCACGCGCGCCGCGTCCTCGGGGCAGAACCCGCTCCAGACGAAGAACCCGATCCAGGCGAAGAACAGCACGTCGTCCTTCCAGCCCGCGTTCTCCAGCTGGCGCATCTCCCATTCGTGGTTGAACTCCGCGTCGGACTGGGCCAGGCGCATGCGGTTCTCCATGACCGCCTTCTTGAGGGCCTGGCGGTCCTTGAGATGGTCGGACACGCCGTTGACGATGGTGGTCAGCACCCCGGCCACGGCGCCGATCAGGGGAAAAGCCATGACGCAAACCTCCTCTGTTTGCGCCCAGCCTAGCCCCGGTTTCCGGCCCCCGCGAAGAAATGCAGCTGATTTGCAGGCGATTGCATCGAAAGAGCATCTTGACCGCCTTCGGCGGTTCATGAAAAGCCCCTTCCGAGGAACATGAAGAACCAGGGGGCCTTCGGCCCTTTTCAGGACGGAAAAAGGAGACGCCGTTCATGCCGCACCAGACAAAGAACACACCACTGCCGATCCGCCATCTCATGCTTCTGTGCCTGCTCATCCTGCCGTCCGCCCCGGCCTCGGCCCAGGACCTGTCGGGGAAATACTGCGTCGTCTCCGAATCGGAATGGACCCAATGCATTGAATTGAAGCCCGGCGGAAAATGCCTGATCATCAATGAGGCCTGGGATCCGACGGATGCGCCCGAAGCCCGCTATGGCCTGGAACGAAAGACCGTTGAGTGCGGCTACGCGATGCATGACGGCATGCTGGAGGTGACGTATGGCCGCGTCACCGATGTGTTCGCCCCGGGCGTGTATGACTGGCGGGAATTCGGCTGGAAGGGCTGGTCGCCGGGCCTGAAGCGGGCCGGTTCCGCTCCCGAGAAATCCATCCTGCACAAGACGTTGATCTACTGGCAAGAACCAATGGACGCCCTGCGCCTCGACGCCGATCCGCATTGACTCTCCCGGGGAGCTGCGGAAGGGTGTGCGTTCGCCACGAAGACACGGCGGTTGATATTCAAGAAAGAAGGCTTCGCTGAAATGAAAAAAGCCGCATCCCTCATCCTCTTCATGCTCATGGCAAGTCCGGCCCTCGCCCAGGATCTGCACGGCTCGTATTGCCTGGCCACTGAAACCGAGTGGAACGAGTGCATTGAGTTGGAACAAGGCGGCGCGTGCCGGATCGTCACCGAGGTTTGGGAGGCCACGGACGGCTCCGGGCCGCGCAAGGACCTGGAACGCAAGGGAAAGAAGTGCAATTACGAGGTTCAGGGCGATCAGGTGTTGCTGACCTACGAGGGACGGACGGAAACCCTGAAGGCCGCCTATTACGACTGGGCGGAGGAAATGTGGAAGGGCTAGGGGCCGGGCCTGAAGCCGGTGGAGCCCCGCGCCGGGCAGAGCGCACTGTATTCCCGGGTGTATTGGAAAGAACCCACGCACAAGCTGCGGGTCAGCGAGCCTCCGTGTCGATGACCGCGCGGATCGAAGGGAACGCCATCAGCTTCGACACCCCGGCGGAGTGGGATTATCCGGGGCATTTTCAGGGTATGATCTCCGCGCGGAAAGTAAGCGGCGTCTTGAGGCTCCAAAATGGCGTGGACGTGCCCTTGGACCTGCCCCGCCGGGCCGGCTATTGGGACGACCCGATTTCCCAATAATCGCCCGCCTACGCCCGCCTTCGTCCGCCTTCGGCGGGTTCTAGAAAGGCGGGGCCAGCGTCACCCTTTTGCAGAACGGGCCCCTCCGGGGCGTTACAGAAAGCCGCCTTCGGCGGTTCATGGAACAGCCAAGGAGCTCCCGTCTTCCCCCTTCGGGGGTTTATAAAAAGGCAGGGAGATTCCCGGCTTTCCGCCTTTCTGGAAACCCCCGAAGGGGGCAGGACGTGGCCTGTCAACGTGCGAATTCGCTGCAATGAGCTGCATATCCCCTGCTTTTCTTCTCCAGCCCCCAAAACGCCCCTTATGGTTCGTTGAAAACCTATAGGAGGCGGCATATGCTGCGGGACAGAAAAGGACGGAAATTGTGGATTCAGACGGAACGCGGGGAGTTTCAGCCCCTGGAGTCCTACGGGCAGATCAACGAACGCAGAAAGTCACAGTCCGGCCCGGACTGGTGGGTGGTGGCCAAGGAACCCGACTGGGCTCCGCCCAAGCGGCGGATGTCCCTGGTGGCGGGAGGCTTGAGCGGGCACACCAAGCCCAACTCCCACGGCGACCAGCAGCCCTACGATGAGCTGGGCCGCTACGCCGGGCCCGGAGAAGGGGCCTGGAGCGAGAAGCCCGAGGGGGAAAAGACCAGGGGCGGAAGCCTGCTTTCCGCCTTTCTGAAAACCTCCGAAGGGGGCGAAGCCGGTGGGGACATCCTGCTTGATGGGGGCGAGTTCCGAGCCGAGGCCCATTGGCTGGATGAGAATCCGCACTCGGCCAAGGCTCAATCGGGCAATCTGCCCAATGCCGGGCAAGCTCCGATGCGGGCGACGCCCGAGCCGCAAGAGGCGGATGAAAAGTCCTCGGAGAATGCGGCCCCCCAGCGCAAGCCGAAGATTTACATCTATGAACAATCCACTGGAAAGTTCTTCGACAGTGCTGGCAACTTGTTGGCCACAGAATATTCTGGAGCCGGGAAAGGAAAAAATAATCCTGACATGCAGCACGTGCCAAATATTGGCCCAACACCGCGTGGAGATTGGGAAGTGGTTGGCGTGGACCAGAAGAGGAAGGGGCATCGGCTCATTCTGCGGCCATTGCCAGGAAATACTGTATTTGAGACGGAACGTAGGCCAAAGACATTCCAAGTTCATGGCGATTTTTTGGACCCAGTGAAGCGCGGCACTGCGTCTCAGGGGTGCATTATCCTTCCGTCGCTGGTACGGCACCAACTCCAGCCAGGAGACATCATCCGTGTGGTTCGCTGAACTGTTCCGGGTCGTCCTGATAGCGGCCTGCATCCTGCTCCCGGTTGTTCCGGCCCGAGCCGATGAGACGTCGTTCGTCCTGGACGAGCAGCTCTTTCCACCCACCGGGGATGGGTTCAGCTTCGAAGGGAAGAGAGACACCCCGCTCGACGAACGGCTGTTCGTCCTGCCCTGGGTCACGCTGGAAAAGGACACCGAAGCGGACATCCTGCGCCGCTTCGGCAAGGCCCGATCCATCCCCGGCCTGGAGCGCTTCGCCTATTGCTACGAGGAGGCCGGTTCCGGCGTGGTGGCCGTGCTCTCGGGATTCCGCGGCGATGTGGTCCAGGTGATGCTGGCGGATTCCGCGCGAAGGCTGACGGACGCCCGGCTGTGCGCGCGCGTGCCCAAGGGGACCTTCACCACAGCCACGGCGGCCGGGCTGCGCCTGGGCATGACCCGCGACGAGGCCGTGCGGCTCCTGGGCGCGCCCATGCTGGAAACCCCGTCCCGGCTCTACTACGGCCAAACCCTGGAGATTCCCATGGACCCGGAGTCGCGGGAGCATTACAGCCGACTCCAGCCGAACTTCACGGACGATGACGCCTGGTTCTACGAAGAGCGCACCATCATCGTCCGTTTGGACAAGGGCCGGGTCTATTCCTTCACCCTCTGCCGGGTCACTTCCACCTGACCCCCTTCGGGGGTTCATGAAAAGGCAAAAGAGACGAACATGAAGTGCATCATGCTGGGTTCATTCCTGCTCATTGCGTCCACTGCCGCCTTGGCCCAGGACCTCTCCGGCGCCTATTGCGTGGTGACCGAATCCGAATGGGCGCAGTGCCTCGAGTTGCGGCACGGCGGCGAATGCCGGATCGTCACCCAGTTCTGGGACCCCACGGAAGGTTCCGGCCCCCGAAACAACATGACCCGCAAGGAGACCCCGTGCCGCTACGAGGTGAACGGCGACTTGGTGTCGCTGGCCTACGAAGGCCGCACGGAGGTGATGAAGGCCGCTGTTTACGACTGGGCGCAGTTTGCCGGACAGGGCTGGTCGCCGGGCCTGGAACTGGTCAATCCGACATACGAGAGAGGTTGGCTGGACCCCAGGGTTTATTGGAAGGAACCCAAGGACGCGTTGCGCCTCGACGCCGATCCGCATTGACTCTCCCGGGGAGCTGCGGAAGGGTGTGCGTTCGCCCCGAAGACGCGACGGTTGATATTCAAGAAAAAAGGCTTCGCTGAAATGAAAAAAGCCGCATCCCTCATCCTCTTCATGCTCATGGCAAGTCCGGCCCTCGCCCAGGACATGTTGGGAAAATACTGCGTGCTGACCGAGTCCGAGTGGAGCGAATGCATTGAGTTGAACACCGGCGGCGCGTGCCGGATCGTCACCGAGGTCTGGGAGGCCACGGACGGCTCCGGGCCGCGCAAGGATTACGACCGCAAGGAAACCACGTGCAGCTACGAGGTGAGGGGCGGTCAGGTGCTGCTCACGCACCACGGCGTCACGGAAGCCCTGAAGGCCGACTTCTACGACTGGAAGGAGGAGCTGCTGGACGGCTGGTCCCCGGGCCTGAAGCCGGTGGAGCCCCGCGCCGAAAAGAGCGTCCTGAGTTCCCGAGTGTATTGGAAGGAGCCCATGGACGAACTGCGGGTCAGCGAGCCTCCGCGTCGATGACCGCGCGGATCGAGGGGAACATGGGGAAAAGAATAGTCCTGCTTTTCATTCTGGCCCTGTTGTCGGCGGTCGCGGCCCATGCAGGATCGAAAGCGGCCGCCGGGAGCGGTTTCGCCGGGACGTATTCGACCATGTACTACAACAACGAGGGCGGCGACCTACTGGGCGAGGAGTTGCGCATCGTCCTCGGCAAGTCCGGCTACAAGGGAATCCTGCAATTCAGCGAAGGCCGCCCGAGCGATCCCGTGCTCATGGATGTGCGGATCGAAGGGAACGCCATCAGCTTCGACACCCCGGCGGAGTGGGATTATCCGGGGCATTTTCAGGGTACGATCTCCGCGCGGAAAGTAAGCGGCGTCTTGAGGCTCCAAAATGGCGTGGACGTGCCCTTGGACCTGCCCCGCCGGGCCGGCTATTGGGACGACCCGATTTCCCAATAAACCGCCCGCCGCCTTCGGCGGGTTCCAGAAAGGCGGGGGAGCCGGAAGAAGCAAAGGCGGAAGAGGCGCATGCCCCTTCCGCCTTTTTGCGTCCCTCGGAAGGATGGTCAGGAGGCGGCCCGGCGCAGGGCGGCTTGTCGCCGGTGCACGGCCTTGGGGTACCAGGTGGTGAAGACCAGGGTGCCGAGCAGCACGGCGTAGGTCAGGAACTCGTAGGCCAGGTCCGGCATGACCGGGGCCAGGGCCTTGTTCAGGGCGATTCCGGCGTTGACGGTGAAGACCAGGCCCCAGACCAGGCTGATGCGGGTGTTCGTGCGCAGGAACACCGGGTCGTTCCAGAGCGAGGGGTCGGTGTGGCCGCGGGCGTAGTCCAGGGAGAAGGGCTTGCCCATGCCGAGGGTGATCCAGACCCCCAGGCCCAGGGCCGCGTTGGCCAGCACGCCCATGAAGCGCACGGTCCACATGTTCTCGAAGACGAACACCGCGACCAGGGCGTAGCCGAAGAACAGCAGGCCCATCCAGAGGATCACGCCCCGATGCAGGCGCAGCACGCCCATGATCACCGTGAGCGCGAAGGCCGTGATCAGGCCGAGCTTGAGCCGGAACAGGCTGCCGTGGGCGATGAACAGAAAGGCCAGCCAGGGGGCGAATCCGAGCAGCAGCTTGAGGAACATGCGGGCTCCTTGCGGGTTGGGGGTCCGGTGTCGACGCGCTCCATTGCAACGACCATAGGCATATATGCCGCCCGCCCCCCGCAGTCCAGCCGCTTTCGCCCGCCTTCGTCCGCCTTCGGCGGTTTTCAGAAAGGCGGGAAGAGAAACGTTTCTCCGCCGTTCCATGACGTCCCGAAGGGACACGGAAACGTCACCGGATCGCGGCGATCCGTCACCGGCCTTCTGCTATTCCCTGCTCATTTGATGGACCCGGGAGGGTCCGCAACCGATCCGAGCAAGGAGGAACGGCCATGACCGAGCGGCAGAAGCGGCAGATTCGCGAACGGCTGAAGGAACGGGTCGCGGTGTTGACCATACGGGCGGAGCAGGCGGACCTGACCCTGGCCAACTGCCCGGACGAATCGGACCTGGCCACGGAGATCACCCGCCACAACCTGGACCTGGCCCTGCGCGAACGCGAGCACCGCGAACTCCGTGAGGCCGAGGAAGCCCTGAAACGGTTCGACGCTCCCGACTACGGCCTGTGCGAGGACTGCGGCGGCCCCATCGGCACGGCCCGGCTCCTGGCCCGGCCGAGCACGCGGCTGTGCGTCTGCTGCCAGGCCGAACGGGAAGAGCCCGCCCTGTCCGCCGCCTGACCGGCCGTTCCCGACGGAGGAAGCATGAGCGCCACGGGATTTCGCATCGACCTGCACGTGCATTCCAAGCACTCCACGCGGCCCTCGCAGTGGATCCTCCAGAAGCTCGGCTGCTCCGAGAGCTACACCGAGCCCCAGAATATCTACCGCCTGCTGCGCGCGCGGGGCATGGACCTCGTCACCATCACCGACCACAACACCCTCGCCGGAGCCCTGGAGATCGCCCACCTGCCGGGCGCGTTCGTCAGTGAGGAGATCACCACCTACTTCCCCGGCGACCGCTGCAAGCTGCACGTGCTCGTCTACGGCGTCACCGAGGCCCAGCACCGCGACTTCCAGGAGCTGCGCGAGAACGTCTTCGAGCTGCTGCCCTACCTGCGGGAGAACGGCATCGCCCACGTCCTGGCCCACCCCCTGTTCGCGGTCAACGAGCGGCTCACGCCCGAGCACTTCGAGCAGTGCCTCGTGCTCTTCAACACCTTCGAACTCAACGGCACCCGCGACGCCTTGCAGAACACGGTGCTCAAGGAGATCATCACCGGCCTGACCCGCCCCGGACTGGAGCGGCTGGCCGACAGGCACGGGCTCGAACCCTGGGGCGACACGCCCTGGGTCAAGGGCTTCACCGGCGGCTCGGACGACCACTCCGGCCTGAACGTGGCCCGGATGCACACGCGCTTCCCGGGCCCGGCCGACCTGGAGTCCGTGCTCGGCGGTCTGCGCGGCCGCCTGGGCGAGCCCCTGGGCACGGCCGCCACGCCCATGACCATGGCCCACAACATCTACAGCATCGCCTACCAGTTCTATAAAAACCGCGTGCCCATGCCCGGCGCGGCCGCCGACATCCCGGCCCTGCGTTTCGCGGACCAGGCCCTGGACCCATCCGAGGAGACTCCGGCCCCGGGCCTGCTGGCCCGCGTGCAGAGCTTCTTCAACCGCCGCAAATCGGCCCTCTACCTGCGCTGGGCCACGGGCGGCGAGGCCCACCAGGTGCTGCTCAAGGAGGCCGCCGCCATCGTGGGCGCGGACCAGGGCTTCCAGGCCGTGAGCCGGGGCGAGGTGCGCGACATGGCCCTCATGGAGAACGAGTGGTACCGCTTCGTGTCCCGGGCCACGGACCGCGTGCTCTCCCAGTTCGCGGACCGCATCCTGACCAGCCTGCTCCAGGCCCGGCTCTTCGACGTCTTCCACACCATCGGCTCGGCCGCCTCGCTCTACGCCCTGCTGGCGCCCTATTTCGTCTCCTTCGGCCTGTTCGCCTCGGAACGGGCCTTCTGCGACCGCTGCCTGGCGGCCTTCGGCGAAAAGCCCCGCCACCCCCGCAAGGAGGGGCTCGCGATCGCCCACTTCACGGACACCTTCCGAGAGGTCAACGGCGTGGCCCGGACGATCCGCCAGCAGCTCACCCTGGTGGGCAGGCACGACAAGCACATGCGGGTCATCACCTGCGGCCAGGACGCCCCGGCGGACATGGCGGGCGTGGCCGACTTCGAGCCCGTGGGGGCCTTCGAGATCCCGGTATACCCCCAGCTCCAACTCTTCTACCCGCCGTTCCTGAAGATGCTCGCGCACTGCTTCGAGGAGGACTTCGACCTCCTCCTGGCGGCCACGCCCGGGCCGGTCGGCCTGGCGGCCCTGGCCATCGCCCGCATCCTGAAGACCCCCATCCACGCCACCTACCACACGGCCTTCCCGCAGTACGTGGCCGCGCTGACCCGGGACACCAACCTGGAGGACGCGGCCTGGCGCTACATGCTCTGGTTCTACAACCAGATGGACGTGGTCTACGCCCCCTCGCGGGCCACGGTGGACGAACTGGTGGCCCGGGGCATCCCGGAACACAAGGTCAAGACCTATCCGCGCGGGGTGGACGTGACCCACTTCCACCCCTCCAAGCGCAACGGTTTCCTCAAGCGCTACGCCGCCGGGCCCGGCCTCAAGCTGCTCTACGTGGGCCGCGTGTCCAGGGAAAAGGACCTGCACGTGCTCACCGAGGCCTTCCGCAAGCTGCGGGCCATGCGCCGCGACCTGGAGCTGGTGGTGGTCGGAGACGGCCCCTACCTGGCCGAAATGAAGCAGGCCCTGCGCGGCCTGCCCGCCTGCTTCACCGGCGTGCTCGAGGGCGAGGATCTGGCCGCGGCCTACGCGAGTTCGGACATCTTCGTCTTCCCCTCGGCCACGGACACCTTCGGCAACGTGGTCCTGGAGGCCCAGGCCTCGGGCCTGCCGGTCATCGTCACCGACCGGGGCGGCCCCAGGGAGAACATCATCCCGGACCGCACCGGCCTGGTGGTGGCCGCCGGAGACCCGGACGCCCTGGTCCGCGCCGTGATCCACCTGGCCGACTCCCCCGAACGGCTTTCGCTCATGCGCGAGAACGCCCGGGCCGGCATGGAGCGCCGCACCTTCGACGAAACATTCCTCCAGACCTGGGACATCTACGGGTCGTCCCTGCGCGCCGGCGCGGCTTAGCGGCTTCGCCGCATTCCAGAAAGGCACGGGAGAGAGCCCCCCGGGAATCCACGCGCCCCGCCCATTCAATCAGGTCTTGAAATTCCCGCTTCAAGCTGTATCATCGGAGAAACATTGGAGTCCCGCCCATGCTTCCGCGTCTCGCCGCCCTCTCGGTCCTGCTCCTCGCCGCGTTCTGCGCCGTCGCCGCCCTGGCCGACGACCGCACGGGCTTCGCCGACAAGCCCGCGCCCACGGATTTCCGGGGCCTGCCCTTCGGCGCGGCCATCGCGGGCCTGCCCGGCCTGACCCCGGTGCCGAGCCAGAAGGATTCCTACTACCGCAAGGACGAGGAGCCGACCTACGGCAAGGCGAAGATCGTCTCCGTGGCCTACTACGCCCGCGAGGGCAAACTCTTCGCCGTGGGCATGGCCGTGGAGGGCGAGGCGAACATCTTTCTGGTCCAGGACCGGCTCATCCAGCAGTTCGGCCAGGGCAGCCAGAGGGGCGACCAGTACGGCTGGATCTGGCCTTCCTTCTCGGTGGTCCTCAAGCGCGTGAACAAGGACAAGGCGGCCGTGTACTTCACGCAGGAACGGGCCGGACGTTAGAAATCAACGCGGGGCGCTGGATTTTCCCCCAGGCCCTCGGGTAGACCGGATCAGGCCCGCCGCCGTCCGGGCGGGCGCGGAGGTTCCATGCAGCGCACCCGACCCGCCGTGTTCTACGGCCTCACCCTTCTGGGCCTGGCCCTGCTCTTCGCCCTGGGCTTCATGGGCTATTACGACCTGATCCTGAAGAACAAGGCCGAGACCGCGGCCTGGGCCGCCCAGGCCGGGCTCATCGTGGTGGGCGGCGGACTGCTCCTCTTGGCCCTGCAGGCCTTGATCGTGTTCCGCGCCTTCATCGGGCCGCTGGCCCGCGACGAGGAACGCCTGGACGAGCTGGACGAGGCCGTGCGCCGCCTCACCATCACCGACGAGCTGACCCACGTATACAACCGGGCCAAGCTGGAGGAATGCGTGCTGCGCGAGATCGAGCACGTGCGCCGCTACAAGGCCAAGGCCGCGGCCCTCATGCTCGACGTGGACGGCATGGGCGACATCAACCGGACCCAGGGCGACCGCGCCGGGGACCGGCTGCTGGCCGACCTGGCCCGCCTGCTCACCCGCCGGGTGCGCAAGAACGACCTCGTCTTCCGCTGGCGCGGCGACACCTTCGCCGTCCTCGCCCCGCACATCGACGGCCCCCAGGCCGAACGCTTCGCCCGCAAGCTGCGCGCCGAGATCGCGGCCACCGAATTCCAGGACGGCCTGCGCGTCAGCGTGAGCGTGTCCGCCGCCCAGATCGAGGCCGGGGACACCCCGGACGCCTTCCTGCTCCGGCTCAGGGAAGGCCTGGAACAGGCCACGGCGAAGCGGAACGAGGCTGGGGAGGAGTTCGAGCCCGCCGGAGAGTCCGGAGCGGTTCCGGCCTGACCGGCAACCTGACCGCATGACCTCCGGCCCCATCCCCTCCGGCTCGCGGCCGTGCGCCGGGCCTGGCCTGCCCGTGCGCTTCGCGGTTCTCTTCCTGCCGCTCTGCCTGCTCGTTCTCGGCGGGCTGTACGCCTACCGCTCCCTGGAGGCCGCCGGACGCGCCGAGACCGTGAAGGCCCGCCAGATGGGCCGCGTGAGTCAGGAGGTCCAGGTTCTGGAGACGGCCCTGGCGGCCAGCGCCGCCGACGCCGCCTTCCTGGCCGACATGACCTCCACCCTGCTGCGCGAGGCCGGGGAACGGGCCCCGGAAGACATCGCCGGGGTGCTCTGGTCCTTCGCCTTCGTCAACCGGGGCTACGCCCGCATCCAATACCTGGACGCTTCCGGCGTCGAGACCGCCAGGGTGAATCTCCACCCCCAGGGCCCGGAAATGGTCCCGGGCCCGCGTCTGGCCGACCGCTCCGACCTGCCCGATTTCCTGGAGGCCCGCGGCCTGCCCGGCGGCTCGGTGCGCGTCTCGCGCCTGGAGCTGAACGCCGAGGACGGCCGCCTGGACGCGCCGCCCACCCCGGTGCTGCGCTTCTCCTCCCCGGTCTTCGGCCCCGAGGGGGTCCGCGCCGGGGTCGTGGTCCTGGCCCTCAAGGGCGACCTGCCCCTCGAGCGGCTGCGGCTGGCCTCGGCCGTCCCCGGCGGCCCGTTCCTCATGGCCAACGCCCAGGGCTACTGGCTCCTGGGGCCCTCCCCGGACTCGGAATGGGCCTTCCAGCTCGATGGACGGCCGGAGGGCACCCTGAAGCAGCTCTGGCCCGACGCCTGGGAAGCCGCGCGCCGGGACGGGCAGGGGCAGATCCCGGTGGACGGGGGCCTGCTCACCTTCGACACCGTGACCCCGGGCCAAGGCTACACCCTGGGCGCGGACCTGCGCGTGCTGCCCGCCGAGGAATGGCTCCTGGCGGTGCACACCGCCGAGGACAGCTTCAACCCGCCGACCGGGCCGCTGTTCTGGTTCTTCACCGCCGGGCTGGCCGCGCTCCTGGCCGTGGTCTCCTGGTTCTGGGCCCAGGCCCGGCTGCGCCGCGACCAGGCCGAGGCCCGGCTGCGCGAGATGGCCACCATCGACGGCCTCACCCACCTCTTCAACCGCCGCCACTTCCTGGAGACCGGTCAGGCCGAGCTGGAACGCGCCCGGCGCTACGGCCGCGCCCTGAGCCTCGTCATGTTCGACGTGGACCACTTCAAGAAGGTCAACGACACCCACGGCCACGACGCGGGCGACGCCGTGCTCCGGGCCCTGGCCGACACGGCGCGCGCGGCCCTGCGCCAGGCCGACGTGCTCGGCCGCCTGGGCGGCGAGGAGTTCGCCGCCATCCTGCCCGAAACCGACCTCAAGGCCGGAATGGAGACCGCCGAGCGCCTGCGCCGGGCCGTGGAGAAACTCGAGGCGCCCCACGGCGGACGCGTCCTGCGGCTCACCGTGAGTCTGGGCGTGGCCCAGATCCGCGAGGGCGAAGACCTCGACGGCCTGCTCAAGCGCGCGGACCAGGCTCTCTACGAGGCCAAGAACTCCGGCCGCAACCGCTCCGGCTTCGCCGGTTCATAAAAAGGCGGGAGAGGCTTCCGCCTTTCTGAAAAGCCCCGAAGGGGCACGGCTTCGCCGGTTCATGGAAAGGCGGGGGAGGCTTTCGCCTTTCTGAAATGCCCCGAAGGGGCACGGCGTTCCGAAGAGCGGCGAAGCCCGGAAAACGCCCGGCTCCAAAGGCCGACATGAGGCTTGCTTCCTGTTCCTTATCCTGTGATACAATAGGAAAAAATTGGAAGCCGCCATGCCGCCCAAGACGAACACCACGCTCCAGCACTTCCTCGGCCTGTTCCTGCCGCTGGCGCTTCTGGTGTCGGGTGTCTCCTTCGCTTACTGGCTCCAGGACGGCAAAGCCCGCCTCGACGTCATCCAGAACCGCGAAATGGCCCGTGTGACCCGTGAGACCAAGATCATGGAGATCTCCCTGACCGCGCGGGCCGCCGACGCCGCCCTGCTGGCCATGCGTGTGGGCGCGGAGCTGGAGCACGGCGATGACCCCCAAAAAAACATAGAGGAACTGCTCCTCTCCTTCGCCGCCATCAAACGGGGTTTTCTGGTGGTCCGTTTCCTGGACACGTCAGGCATGGAGAAAGCCCGCGTGGACATCGGACCTGACGGGCCCAGCTGCGTCCCCAGGAACCTCCTCCAGGACAAGTCCGGGCGTCCGGCTTTTCGTCCAGCCCTGTCCCTGCCCTTCGGCCAGGTCCACGTATCGGAAATGGGCCTCATCGTCGAACAGGGCCGCATTGCGGAACCATTGACTCCGGCGCTGCACTACGCCAGCCCGGTGCGCGGCCCGGATGGCGACAAGGCCGGACTCATCGTCCTCAGCATGGACGGCAACGTGCCCCTGGACCGACTCCGCCAGGCGGAAGACGCATCCATAGGCCGTCCCCTGCTGGTGAATCACGACGGCTATTGGCTTTTAGGCCCCACCACGGAACAGGAATGGGGCTTCCTGCTCCCCGGACGCCCGAAGCCCACGGTGCGGGACACGTGGCCCGGGGCCTGGGATCGGATTCGCGGCCAGGGGCGGGGCCAGTTCCTGCTGAACGGCGCACTGTATACCTTCGATACGGTTGATCCCGGCGCCACCTCCGGCCTGCGTTCCGAAATCACGATGGTCCCCACGGAAAGATTCCTCCTGGTCTCGCGGGTTGGAGCCGGACAGCTCCGCCCCCCACAGAGCCTGACCTTCCTGGCCATGACCACCGCCCTGCTCACCTTGCTGGCCCTGTTCTCATGGATCTGGGCCCTGGCCCGAAGCCGCCGTGACCGCGCCCTGGATGATCTGCGGCGCAGCGAGGAGACGGCCCGGGCCATCCTGGACGCGCCCCAGGACGCGGCCTTCTTCCTCACGGATATGGACGGCCGCGTCCTCACCGCCAACGCCGTGGCCGAGGAACGTTTCCAATCCATTGCCCCTCTTGGGAACTCGGATATAAGCTTGTGGGATATTGGAACCTCGGAACTGATCGCGCGCCGCCGTGATCTGTTCGACTTCGCCGCCCGCACGGGCGAACCCATTCGCTTCGATGACGAGCGCCTGGGCATGATCCTGGACAATACCTTCTACCCCATAAGCGGGGAGGACGGGGCCACGCACCGGATGGTCATGCTCTCCCGCGACGTGACCGCCGAACGCCAGGCCCAGGAACGCCTGCTGACGCTCTCGCGGGCCGTGGAGCAGAGCCCGGCCATGGTCGTCATCACCGACGCCAAGGGCGACATCGAGTACGTCAACCCGAGCTTCACCGAGAAATACGGGTATTCGGCCGAGGAAGTCCTGGGTCAAAACCCCCGCATCCTCAAGTCCGGCCGCCACGACGCGGCGTTCTATCAGGCTCTCTGGCGAACCCTGGCCGAGGGCCAGGACTGGGTCGGGGAAATCTGCAACCGGACCAAGGACGGCCGGGAGATATGGGAAAAGGCGTCCATCTCGCCGGTGCTCGACGAGGCGGGCCAGACCACCCACTACGTGGCCGTGAAGGAGGACGTCACCGAGCAGCGCCGGGCCTTGCGGGCCCTGGCCGAGAGCGAGGAGAAGGTCCGGGCCATGAGCGAGGCCTCCCAGGACGGCATGGTCATGATCGACGACCAGGGTCGGGTGGCCTTCTGGAACCGCGCCGCCGAACGCATCTTCGGCTACTCCCGGCAGGAGATGCTCGGCCAGAAGCTGCACACCGTGGTGGCCATGGAGGAGGACGCGGGCAAGGCCCGCGAGGGCTTCCCGGACTTTTCCAGGACCGGCGCGGGCGCGGTGGTCGGGGTTCTCACGGAGCGCACCGCCCGGCGCAAGGACGGCTCCACCTTCCCGGCGGAACTCTCGGTAGCCGCCTTCCGGCTCCAGGACCGCTGGTGGGCCGTGGGCACGGTGCGCGACATCACCGAACGCAAGCGCGCCGAGGAACTGCTGCGCGAACTGGCCACCACCGACGGGCTCACCGGCCTGACCAACCGCCGCCACTTCCTGGAGCGCGGTCGGACCGAACTGGAGCGAGCCCGGCGCACCGGCCACCCCGTGAGCTGCATCATGTTCGACGTGGACCATTTCAAGAAGGTCAACGACACCTACGGCCACGACGCGGGCGACGCCGTGCTCAAGACCCTGGCCCGCACGGCCCGCGAAACCCTGCGCGGCATGGACGTGCTCGGCCGCATCGGCGGCGAGGAATTCGCCGCCATCCTGCCCGAAACGGACCTGGAGGCCGCCCTGCACGCCGCCGAGCGCCTGCGTCTGGCCGTGGCGTCCATGAACGTGGAACACGACGGCCGCCCCCTGCCCGTGACCGTGAGCCTGGGCGTGGCCCTGTCCTCCGGCCCGGACGAGTCCCTGGACGACCTGCTCCGGCGCGCGGACCAGGCCCTCTACCGCGCCAAGCAGGGCGGGCGGAACAAGGTGGTCGGGGAATAGGACCGCTCAGGAACGGCGCCGGTCGTCCCCGTCCCGCTCCCCCTCCCGGCCGCCGGGCTTCCCGCCGCTGTCGCCCGGGCGCCCGCCGTCCTCCGGGGCCTCGGTCCGCCCGCGCTCCCCGGGACCGCGCCGTTCCCCGCGCAGCACGCGCAGCAGCGTCTGAACCAGGATGCTCATGCCTCGACCCAGGCCCGCTTGCGGGCCAAAAACAGCCCGGCCTTGGCCGCGATGTCGGTTGAAGAACCGAAGACGTAGGCCACGTCCCCGGCCTCCAGGCGCAGGGTGCCGTCCGGGTTGGCCAGCATGTCCCCGCCCCGGCGCACGGCCACCACGGTGAGCCCGTGGGTCTTGCGCAGGCCGGTCGCCTCCAGGGTCAGGCCGTCGAGCATGCAGCCCTCCTCCACGGTCAGGCCGCTCACGTCGTAGCCCGTGAAGTAGCGGGACAGGGCGGCCAGGGGTTCGCTGGCGATGTTCACCTGGCGGAGCATGTCGTAGCTCTCGGAACGGATCTCCTCGGTAAAGCGCTCGATCTCCGCCCGGGGAACCATGTAGCGGGTCAGGGCGCGGGTGAATATCTCCACCGAGGTCTCGAACTCCTCGGGGATCACGTCGTTGGCCCCCAGGGCGCGCAGGGGCTCCACCTCGCTGACGAAGCGGGTGCGCACGATGATGTGGATCGACGGCTTGACGCGGTGCACGGTGTCGGTGATGCGCCGGATGGCCGCCGGATCCGAGACCACGACGACCACGACCCGGGCGTGTTGGATGCCCGCGTGCTCCAGCACGGCGGGCTGCGTGGCGTCGCCGTAGGCGATGGGCTCCCCGGCGGCCGAGGCCGTGCGCACGGTGTCCGGGTTCATCTCCAGGATGGTGTAGGGAATCCCGGCGGTCTTGGCGGCCCGGGCCAAGTGCCGTCCGCCCACGCCGAAGCCGATGATCACGATGTGGTCCCGGAGGTCGCAGCCCGCGTGGCAGACCTGCTCCATCTCGCGCTCGAAGGACCGCTTCCGCATCAGCGAAGGCAGCGGCAGGCGCAAGATGCGGTCCGCCGCCTGGGGCGAGATCGCGATGAGCAGGGGCGTCAGGGCCATGGTCAGGATGCTGGCCGAAAGGAACAGCTGGTAGGTGTCCGGGCTCAGAAGCCCGAAGCCCAGGCCGGTCTTGGCCAGGACGAAGGAGAACTCGCCCACCTGGCAGAGGGCCAGACCCACCAGGATGGCCGGCCGCAGGGGGTAGCCCAGGATGAAGGCCGCCAGCCCAGCCAGCAGGGCCTTGAGCAGGAGCACGGAAAGCGTGACTCCGGCCACCAGCAGCGGGTTGTCCAGCAGGAATTGAACGTTCAGGAGCATGCCCACGGAGATGAAGAAGATGCTCGTGAATACGTCCCGGAAGGGCAGGATGCCCTCGAGAGCGCTCAGCGAATACTCGGACTCGGACATGATCAGGCCGGCCATGAACGCGCCCAGGGAGAGCGAGAGGCCCATGCTGGACGTCAGCCAGGCGATGGACAGGCACAGGGCCAGGGTAGTCAGCAGGAAGAGTTCGCGGCTGCGGGTGCCGACAATGAGGCGCAGAATCCGGGGGACGATCTTGCGGGCCAGGAAGAAGACCAGAAGGATGAGGCCGCCGCCCTGGAGGGTCAGGTAGAGCAGGGAGGAGCCCAGGGCGGGCGTTTTCCCCGAGAGATAGGGCATGAGCAGCATCATCGGGACGATGATCAGATCCTGGAAGATGAGGATCGACAGGGAGACCCGGCCGTGCGGGCTGTTCATTTCGGCCCGCTGCTGGAGGATGCGCAGGACGATGGCCGTGGAGGAGAGGGCAACCAGGAAGCCGAAGAAGGTGGCCTGGCCCGGCTCGTAGCCCAGGGACACGGCCAGCCCGTCGAAAACGATGATGGTCAGGAGCACCTGGGCCGCGCCGCCCAGGAAGACCGGCTTCTTCAGCCGGGCCAGCTCGCCCAGGGACAGCTCCAGGCCGATGGTGAACAGGAGCAGGACCACGCCGATTTCGGCGATGGTCTCGACCTCATGCACGGCCTTGACCAGCCCGAAGCCGTAGGGACCGGCCAGCACTCCGGTGATCAGGAAACCGACGATGGGCGGAAGTTTGATCTTGTAACAGGAGTAGATGACCGCGATGGACAACCCGAAAATGATGACGAACTCGCGAAAAAAAGGTAGTTCCATGCAGGCTTTCATCCTCACCTCGGGGTCGTCTGTCAAGGGCTTTCTGTCTTTCACGACGTCCCGGCCCCGGGTCCAGCGCATACCACGACCGCCGGGAGCTCCGCCGGGCTCCGGCGCACGAGGGAGGTCAGCTTGGCGAAAATCCCCCGCGATTTCCTGGAAACGGCCGGTTCGCTGCTGCCCGTCACCCTGGTGGTGCTGCTGCTCCAGGCCGCCCTCGGCTTCCTGGACGCCGAGGGGCTGGCCCGCTATCTGGGCGGCACGATCCTGTCCACGGCCGGGCTGCTGCTCTTCCTGCGCGGCGTGAACATCTCCCTGCTGCCCTTGGGAGAGTTGGTCGGCGGACAGCTGCCGCGCGTGTCCTCGCTCTGGCTTCTGCTCTGCCTGGCCTTCATCGTGGGGGCCTCGGCCAACGCCGCCGATCCCTCGCTCCAGATCCTGGCCCAGCACATGAAGACCACCGCTGGCGAGGTAAACCCGGCGCTTCTCCTCCTGGTGGTGGTGGCTGGCATCGGAGTCTTCGTCAGCCTGGCCCTGCTGCGCATCGCCCTGGGCCTGCATCCGGCGCTGCTCCTGGGCCTGGGCTACGGGCTGGTGCTGGCGCTCTCCCTGGTCGTGCCCGAGGCCGCGGTGCCCATCGCCCTGGACGCCGGTGGCGTGGCCACCGGCCCGCTGACCGTGCCGTTCCTCATTTCCCTGGGGCTGGGCTTCGTCTCGGTCCTGGGCGGCCGGAACACCTCCTCGGACGGCTTCGGCCTGCTGGGCCTGGCGGCCCTGGGGCCGGTGCTCGGCGTCATGCTTCTGGGAACGGTGCTGGGATGAGCCTCCTGCTGGATTTCATCGACCTGCGGGGCACGGCCCGGGACGTGCTCCTGGGCTTGGCCCCCTTGGCGGCCATCGGGCTGATCTTCGGCCTGCGGGCCAAACTGCCGCGTGAACGCCTGCTGGCCATGGCCCGGGGCGCGGTGCTCGTCTTCGCCGGCTTGGTTCTCTTCCTCCAGGGCGTCAAGACCGGCTTCCTGCCCACGGGCGAACTGCTGGGCAAGGCCCTCGGAACCCCGGAACGGGCCGTCTGGCTCGCGCCGGTGGGCTTCGCCCTGGGTCTGGCCGTGGCCGTGGCCGAACCGGCGGTGCGCATTCTGGGCGACCAGGTGGAACGGGCTACCAGGGGCTCCATCCGCCGGAAGGTCATCATCGTGGCGCTCTGCCTGGGCGTGGCCCTGGCCGTGGGACTGGGCATGGGCCGCATGCTCCTGGGTCTGCCCATTCATTTCATCACCGTCCCGGGCTATCTGCTGGCCCTGGCCATGCTGCCGTTCTGCGGCCGGGTCTTCGCGCCCATCGCCTTCGACTCCAGCACCGTGGCCACCGGACCTCTCGTGGTCAGCTTCATCTCGGCCGTGGCCCTCGGCGCGGCCGAGGCCATGGATCACACGGACCCCCTGCTGGACGGCTTCGGCCTGGTGGCGGTGGTGGCCCTCGTTCCAGTGCTCTGCGTCATGGCGGCCGGAGTCGTCCACACATTGAAGACGAGGAGAACGTCATGAAACTCCGCAAGGATTTCGATCTGATCGTGACCATCGTGAACAAGGGCTGGAGCGACAGGGTGGTCGGCGCATCCAAGCGGGCCGGAGCCGAGGGCGGAACGATCATCTTCGGCCGGGGCACGGGCATCCGCGAAACCCAGACCTTCTTCGGCATTCCCATCGAGCCGGAAAAGGAGATCGTGCTCACGGCCGTGCCGGAGCGGCTCACCGAGCCGGTGCTGGAGGCCATCGTGGAGGCGGCCGACCTGGAGAAGCCGGGAACGGGAGTGGCCTTCGTGCTGCCGCTCAAGGCCGTGGCCGGAATCTGCCACCTCATGGGCGGTGAGGCCGCGCCGGGAGAGCGCTAGAAGACGCGCCCCGTCCGGGCGCCGGAGAACGGCTCCTAGGCCTTTTTCCGGAGCATCATCTGGAACACGTCGGATTCGTGGCCGTTCATCGTGCGGACAGCGACCTCCCGTTCCCACTCGACCTGGAAACCGGCGAGCAGCCGCCGCACCCAGGCCATGTCGTGGTGCCGGAACACGGCCCCCTCGGTGCGGAACATGCCGAACGTGCCCAGTTCCCGTTCGAATTCGCGGTACCGCGCCCTGTTCCTCTCGTCCCGCTGCAGGGGATAGTCGCTGACGAAGAGCAGGCCGCCCGGGGCCAGCAGCCGGTTGATCTCACGGATGACGCGTTCCTGGCCCGCGTCGGAGGGCACGCAGGTGAGAAGCGCCACCAGAAGGCAGGCGTCAAAGGAGCCGTCGCCGAAATCCGGCGACAGGCCGTCGAAGACGCGGAGGTCCAGGCCGTCGCCCAGGAGCTTTCCGCGCCGGACCATTTCCCCGGAGATGTCGATCCCGGTGACGTTGTCGTAGCCGAGGCCGGAAAGTTCGGAACAGACGCGGCCGTAGCCGCAGCCGTAATCCAATATCCGCGCCGAAACCGGAAGAAAGTCCCGAAAGACCAGGGTCGGGATGGGGTGGGAAAACGTCTTGGAAGAAGCGGCTTGGTCCCAATATTCCAGTTGGACATCCATGCTCATGCGGGTGCCTACCACTCCGCGCCCCGGGCCTCAACCCTCCGGTTCGCCCGGAGCGGGCCCATCCGGGTCAGCCCCGCTTCTTCTCCAGGCTCTTGGCCTCCTGGCGGAGCTTGCGGCGCATCTGGGCCTCGGACATGCGGCGGCGGTCCTCGTCGGTTTCCGGGACCATCGGCGGCACGGCGTGGGGCTTGCCGTCCTCGCCCATGCAGACGTAGGTCACGTAGGCCGAGTTCGTGTGGCGCACCTCGCCGGTCATGAGGTTCTCGGCCTCCACCCGCACGCCCACCTCCATGCTCGTCCGGCCGACCATGTTCAGGCTGGCCTTGAGGATGACCATCTCGCCCACATGCACCGGGGCCAGGAAGTCCGTGCGGTCCATGCTGGCCGTGACCACGTTCTTGCGGCAGTGGCGCTTGGCCACGATGGCCCCGCAGATGTCGATGTACTTGAGGACCACGCCGCCGTGGCAGTTGCCCGCCGGGTTGGCGTCCGAGGGCAGGATGAGGTGGGCCATGGTCACGGCGGTCTGGGCCGGGGTCTTGCCGTTCATGTCAGTCTCCCTTTGTTTTGCCGAACCGCACCCGGGCCTCCCAGACGAGCCGTCCCACGCGGCGGCCCAGGTCGGTCTCGCGGGTCTTGAGCAGGGCCTCGGCGGCCTGGCGGTTGCCCTGGGACTTGAGCAGGGTGGCGGACTCCAGGTCGCGCAGGTAGTTGGCGCATTCCCGGAGCACGGACGGCAGGTCCAGGGTCTCCAGTTCTCGCGGCACCCGCACCGATTTCACCTTGCGCATGACGAGCCTCCGGCGTTGTCGATCCGTATGACGCAATCGATGACAGACCGGCGCGCCCCCCGTCAAGTGCGGGACTGGCCTTTCGGCCCCCCCCGCGCTAGAATGGGGGAATGCATCGCCCTCTTTTCGTCCTCATCATCGCGTTGGCCGTGTTCGCCGTGGCCTCGGCCGGGCTCTCCGGCAAGGTGGAGCCCTTCTACACCTGGTACTGCTGCTTCGCCTGGTGGCCCGCCATCCTGGCCACCCAGGCGGCGGTCAAGCTCAAGGGCGGCCGGTCCACGCTCTTCGACGACCCGCGCCTGTTCGCCACCCTGCTCCCGCTCTCGCTGACCTTCTGGCTCGTGTTCGAGGCCTTCAACTTCCGCCTGGACAACTGGAGCTACCTCAACCTGCCCCAGGCCCTGCCCTGGCGCTGGCTGGGCTACGTCCTGTCCTTCTCCTCGGTGCTGCCCGCCCTGACCACGGCGGCGGACCTCCTGGAGCACACCGGACTCTTCGCCAAGTCGCGCGTCAGGCCCCTGGTCCGGCCCGACGGCCTGCGTCCCGTGCTCCTGTCCGCCGGAACGGCCTGCCTCGCGCTGCCGCTCATCGCGCCGACGCTTTTCTTCCCCCTGGTCTGGGGCGGCTTCGTGTTTCTGCTGGAGCCCTGGCTGTACAAGAACGGCGGGGATTCGCTGCTCGCGGACCTGGAGTCCGGACGGCCCCGGCGGCCGCTCCTGCTCATGACCTCCGGGCTCCTGTGCGGGTTCTTCTGGGAGCTGTGGAACTTCCGGGCCGGAGCGCGCTGGGTCTACGACATCCCGCTGGCCGCCGGGCCCAGGATCTTCGAGATGCCGCTGCTGGGGTTCCTAGGCTTCCCGGCCTTCGCCCTGGAGTGCTTCTGCCTGATGAGCGCCTTCTTCATCCTGCGCCGCCGCATCTCGGTCCTGCCCCCGGCAACGCGCAGGCTGGCCTGGGCCGCGCTCATCCTGGCGGCCGCGGCCTTCGACGTCTGGGTCATGCGGGGCATCGACCTCTGGACCGTGGCCACCGTGGCGGGGTGATCGGCCCGACCCTGAAGCCTCAAGCCCCGGCCGAAGCCTCGCCCTGCGATGGGCAGGCGTAGGCCACGGCCCGGTTGCGGCCCGCGCGTTTGGCCTCGTAGAGCGCGTGGTCGGCCCGGGACAGGGCCGCGTCCACGCCCTCTTCGCCCGGCAGCACCTCCGCCACCCCCACGCTGATGGTCATGGGACCGGCCAGACCCTCCAGCCGCATGCCCTCAACCCCGGCGCGCAGCCGTTCGGCCAGGACGAGCCCGCCCTCGCCGTCGGTTTCCGGCAGGAGCAGGCCGAACTCCTCGCCGCCCAGCCGGGCCGCCAGATCCTGGCCGCGCAGCAGCCCCCCGCACAGTCCGGCGAAGGCCCGCAGGGCCGCGTCGCCCACGTCGTGGCCGCAGGTGTCGTTGATCCGCTTGAAGTAGTCGATGTCGACCATGAGCACGGCCAGGGAGTGCCCGTTGCGCCGGGCGCGGCCGATCTCCCGCGCGGCCTCCTCGAAGAAGCGCGAGCGGTTGGCCAGCCCGGTGAGCGGGTCGGTGCTGGCCAGCCATTGCAGATGGACCTCCATCTCCTTGCGCCGGGTCACGTCCACGAGAATCGCCAGCACGGTCTCCCGGCCCCCGGCCACGGCCGTGGTCGCCACCAGGAGCATGTCCCGGGGCGGGCCATCCGGGGGAAAGACCCGAATCTCGTGCTCGGCCACCTCTCCGGCGGGCGGCAGGTCCGAGGTGAGCCGGGCGAAGTCCTCGGGCCGGAAGCAGGCCCGGATGGACGCGGCGTCGGAACAGGCCGCCTCGCCGAAGAAGCGGCGCGCGGCGGCGTTGGCCTGGAACAGCGCGCCGTGGCTGCGGGAGAGGACGAGCAGGGGCGCGGGCACGGCCTTCAAAAGCGTCTGGAGCATCCGCCGGTGTTCGTCGAGCTCCAGTCCGGCACGCTCGGCGGCCCGGGAGGCCGTCCATTCCTGGCGCTGGAGGCGGTTGGAACGGGAGAGCAGGAGCAGGAGCACGGCGTTCTCCGTGACCAGGGCCAGCAGCAGGCCCAGCTCCCAGGCGGCCCAGGGCTTGCCCGCGAGGTGAAAGGCCAGGGCCAGCCCGCTGCCCAGCAGGCTGACCACGGCGGCGGCGCGGAAGGCCAGGGGGAAACCCTGGGTGTAGATGATCGGCAGCACGAAGAGGAAGAACAGGGCCGCCTCGGTCTGGGGTGAAAGGAGCACGGCGCAGGCCGGAACGGCGGCCGCGCACCAGACCAGGCCCAGGGTGTGCAGTTCCCGGAATCCCCGCACCCGGCGCAGAAGCGCCAGACAGACCAGGGAGACGAACACCAGGATCGAGCGGGCCGTGACGGCCACGGCGAAATGGGGCGTGCCGAGGAAGCGCAGAAAGTCGTTGGCGTAGAACAGCGCATTGAGCAGCGCGGCCCAGAAGAAGGCCAGCCGGCAATAACGCAGCCATTCGGGCATGCGTTCCGCGCGGAACTCCGACTCGCGGGCCGGGTCCGCGAACTCGCCGCCAAGGGTGAAGATCGTCGTTTGGATCTGCATCGCCCCCCCCGGGAAACCGTCCGCGGCCTCCGCTCCGGCGGATGCCGCCGGAACCAAGGCGTGGTCAGGGCTACATCGGATCGGCCCGGGCCGCAAGGGGACGCCGCCGGAAACCCCGCCGCTCCGGGCTGCGCCCCGCCTCAGTGCGCGACCAAGGCCCTGATCCGTTCCAGGGATTCCAGGAAGCGTTCCGGCCCCAGGCGCAGGACGCCGCTGAAGGGCGTGTCCAGCTCCCGGATGAGCCAGATGTTGATGAGCACCATGAACAGCATCATGCCCATGTACCAGAGGTCGGCCAGCCCGTGGCCCAGGTCGGTGTAGAACAGCGCCACCAGGGTGAAGACGAAGCCCAGGTGGATGAGCAGCCAGAAGGGCCAGAGCAGGCTGCCGCGCACCTGTTCCAGCCGGGCGTGGCGCAGGCGCGAGAGGTCCTTGAGTTCCTCCAGCATGCGCACGTGGTAGACGGCCTTGGACCCGTCCTCGGGCCGGATGCGCTCCCATTCCCGCCAGAGCGCGTCGTAGCGTTCCTGGGTGGCCGGGCTGCGCTCGGCGCGGGCCATGGCCGCCCACTCCTCGCGGGCCACGGACTCCAGGTACCCTTCCAGGGCCTGGCGGAAGGGCTCGGAATGGGGCAGAAGCCGCGCCTCCCGGGCCAGGATCACGGCCGTGTAGGGCTCGTGGGCCAGATCCTCGGAGGTGTCGGTGAAATTGTTCCAGAGGGTGATGACCGCGAAGCTCAGGAAGAAGGTGTAGAGCGTGGCGAAATAGCCGATGTTCGTGGCCAGCAGGTTCTTCTGCATGGCGTCCAGGCCGTGGGGCCTGCGGCGGCGGATGACGAAGGCCCCCAGGGTTCCGGCCACGGCCGCGCAGACCAGGGCGATGATGTTCCAGGCCTCGGCGTTCACGCGCGCTCCTTCTCGCCCGTGGAGAGACGCTCCACGATGCGGTCGTGATAGAGTTCCGCCCGCTCGAAGGCCACGGGCCGCCCGCGGCGCATGTTCAGATCGCGGATCATGAAGTTCACCCGCCGGATCTGGCGGTAGCGCTCGCGCTCGTCGGGCATGGCCTTGAGCAGGTCCAGGGCCGTGTCGATCTCCCGGGCGCGCTCCAGCTCCGGCGGCAGGCAGCCCGCGTTCTTCAGGATGCGGTAGGCCATGCGCAGATCCTCGGGGATCATCGAGAGGTCTTCCTCCGGCAGGGGCCTGCCCTTGCCCTCGAGGTTCTCGAAGCCGCCCTCGCGCATGTGCTTCTGGATGGCCTCCTCGGCCAGACGCTCGATGAACAGAAACATCACGCCATTCTACTCCGCTCCCCCCTCCGCGCGCAATAGGGGGCCTTCGGCCCGTTCCAGAAAACGAAAAGGCGGGAACCGCCCCCGCCTTTTGTAGAGCTCGGCGAAGCCGACGAAGCCGGACTTGTGTCGGGGCCGCCTCGAAGGTAGAGAGGGGGCGTGAGCACGCATCCCGCCCATCTTCCCGAGACCCTTGCCGACATCCTGCGCGGCCGGGGTTTTCGCCTCACTCCCCAGCGCCTGGCCGTGATCCGCGCCCTGGGCCGGGACGGTTCGCACCCCTCGGCCGAGGAGGTCCACCGGCGGCTGCTGCCCGAGAACCCGACCATGAGCCTGGCCACGGTCTACAAGACCATCGCCCTGCTCAAGCAGGAGGGCCTGCTCCTGGAGATCGACTTCGGCGCGGCCGACAACCGCTACGACATCCTCCGGCCCTACCCCCACCCCCACGCCGTCTGCACCCGCTGCGGGGCCGTCGCCGACCCCGGCGACCCGGACATTTCCGAACTGGTCGCGCGCATGGCCCGGGACACCGGCTACGCCATCACCTCCCATCGTCTGGACTTCTTCGGTCTCTGCCCCAGGTGCCGCCGAAAAGCGGGCGGGAAATAATTTTTTTCGCTTGCAACGGAGAATGATTCTCCGTAAGGTTTCATTATCGAGAACTCGCCGGAACCGCGAGCCGGGCTCCGCGTTCTGCGGCGGCAAACCCGAGAGGTGCACATGGTCAAGAAGAACAAGCTCACCACCAACGCGGGCGCGCCCGTGGTCGACAACCAGAATTCGCTCACCGCCGGGAAACGAGGCCCCATGCTCCTGCAGGACGTCTGGTTCCTGGAGAAGCTGGCCCACTTCGACCGCGAGGTCATCCCGGAGCGGAGGATGCACGCCAAGGGCTCCGGGGCCTACGGCACGTTCACGGTGACCAGGGACATCACGAAATACACCAAGGCCGCGATCTTCTCCAAGGTCGGCAAGAAGACCGAACTCTTCGCCCGCTTCTCCACCGTGGCCGGAGAGCGCGGCGCCGCCGACGCCGAGCGCGACATCCGGGGCTTCGCCCTCAAGTTCTACACCGAGCAGGGCAACTGGGATCTGGTGGGCAACAACACCCCGGTGTTCTTCCTGCGCGACCCGCTGAAGTTCCCGGACCTGAACCACGTGGTCAAGCGCGACCCGCGCACGAACCTGCGCAGCGCCAAGAACAACTGGGACTTCTGGACCAGTCTGCCCGAGGCCCTGCACCAGGTCACGGTGGTCATGAGCGACCGGGGCATCCCGGCCACGTACCGCCACATGCACGGCTTCGGCAGCCACACCTTCAGCCTGATCAACGCCAAGAACCAGCGCTTCTGGGTCAAGTTCCACTTCAGAACCCAGCAGGGCATCAAGAACCTCACCGACACCGAGGCCGAGGCCGTCATCGGCAAGTGCCGCGAGAGCCACCAGCGCGACCTCTACGAGAGTCTGGAGCGCCGCGACTTCCCGCGCTGGGCCCTGTACGTCCAGGTCATGCCCGAGAAGGACGCCCTGAAGTGCCCCTACCACCCCTTCGACCTGACCAAGGTCTGGTACCACTCCGACTACCCGCTCATCGAGGTGGGCGAGCTGGAGCTGAACAGGAACCCGGAGAACTACTTCGCCGAGGTGGAGCAGTCGGCCTTCAACCCCGCCAACATCGTGCCCGGCATCGGCTTCTCCCCGGACAAGATGCTCCAGGGACGGCTCTTCTCCTACGGCGACGCCCAGCGCTACCGCCTGGGCGTGAACCACCACCTCATCCCGGTGAACAAGGCCCGCTGCCCGTTCCACAGCTACCACCGCGACGGGGCCATGCGCGTGGACGGCAACCACGGCGGCACCCTGGGCTACGAGCCGAACAGCTACGGCGAATGGCGGGAGCAGCCGGACTTCGCCGAACCGCCCCTGGCCATCGACGGCGCGGCCGACCGCTGGAACTTCCGCGAGGATGACGACGACTACTTCACCCAGCCGGGCAAGCTCTTCCGGCTCATGAGCCCGAAGCAGAAGGAGGCCCTTTTCGGCAACACCGCCCGGGCCCTGGGCGACGCGCCCGAGGAGATCAAGCTCCGGCACATCGGCAACTGCCTCAAGGCCGACCCCAAGTACGGCGAGGGCGTGGCCAAGGCCCTGGGACTGCCCGTTCCCGGCGGCAAGAAGGGCGGCAAGAAGAAGTAGGCGGCCCCTTCGGGGCTTTTCATCATTCGGCGAAGCCGTGCGCCTTCGGCGCGTTCCAGAAAACAAAAAGGCGGGAACCTCTATTTGGAGGCCACGGGCTTGGAGCCCCAGAGGACCAGAATGCGGCGCTGGATCAGGGCCGCCCAGTCGGTCATGGCCTTCTCGGCCTGGCCGGTCTCGGAGAAGTTGGCCGAGTCGTACTTGTCGCCCTGGCGGTCGTCGGAGAACAGGCCCATGGTCTTGCCGGAGGCCGCGTCGCTGAAGCGGATGGCCACGGAGCAGCCGCCCACGTTGGGGTCGCGGCCGATGGCCGCGCGTTCGCCGAGGGAGAGCAGGATGCCCACCGGCAGCACCGAGCTGATGCTGTTGCGCACCGGGTTGCTCGGCCGCACGTCGGTGACCGCCGCGCTGATGCGCAGCACGCCGGGGCCGGGCTTGTCGGCCAGGGGGAACTTGATGTCCGAGAGGGCCTTGGCCAGGGAGTTCTGGAAGAACCCGGCCAGGGCCTTCAACTCGTCGGGCTTGATCCCGCTGTCCTTGGCCATCTCGTCCAGGTTCCAGATCTGCACCTGGTCCACGATGATGGCCTTGTAGTTCTTGGGATTGAAGTCGGGATTGCGCCAGGCGCGCATGGGCTCGTGGCCCTGCACCGGGGCCAGGAGGGACTCCTCCTTGCCCAGGAAGCCGGATTCGGCGGTCCGGGCCAGGTCGTCGTCCTTGGAGGATTTGCCGCCGCAGGAGTTGAGAAGCAGACAAAGGGCCAGAATCGACAAGACGATACGCGCCAAGTTCCGCATGCGCTCCTCCCGGCGGGGGTTCGAAGTTCGCTCGCCCCTCTATGTCTCCATTCGCCCCCGGCTGTAAAGCCCGGAATGAAGGTTTTTTCATTTTCCGCAATCCGAAGCCTCCGCGGCGGCTTGCGCCCGGCGGCCTTTTGCGCGAAAATGACCCAATGTTCAAGCCTGCCGCCGGTTCTCCCGGGATGGTCCTGTTCACGGTCTGCATCGCCCAGTTCCTGGCCCCGTTCATGCTCACCTCCGTGGGCGTGGCCCTGCCCTCCCTGGGCCGGGAGCTGGGGGCCTCGGCCCTGCAGCTGAGCCTCGTGGAGCAGCTCTACGTCCTGTCCCTGGCCATGACCATGCTCACCTTCGGCCGCTGGGGCGACATCGTGGGCCGCCGCCGCATCTACCTGGCCGGACTCTCGCTCTACACGGTCATGACCTTCTCCCTGGGCTTCACCCAGGGCATCGGCTCGATCATGGCCCAGCGCTTCGTCCAGGGCCTGGGCGCGGCCATGTATCTCTCCGGCAGCCTGGCCCTGGTGGCCTCGGTCTACCCCCCGGAGGTGCGCGGCCGGGTCATCGGCGCGGTCTCGGCCGCCACCTATGTCGGACTCTCCCTGGGCCCGGTCATCGGCGGCTACGTCACCTCGCATTTCGGCTGGCGCAGCGTCTTCCTCATGGTCGTGCCCCTGGGGCTGGCGGCCGTGGCGGCCTGCCTGTTCGGCATGCGCGACGACGCCCACGAGGGCAGCGGCGAGCGCATGGACTGGACCGGCGCGCTGGTCTACGCCCTGGGCGTGGGCCTGTTCATGCTCGGCGCGGCCCACGCCGGGGAGATGCCCCTGGGCCCGGGCATGATCGCGGCCGGAATCGTGGTCCTGGCCCTCTTCCTGCGCCTGGAGGCGCGCGGAACGAGCCCGCTGCTGGACATGGCCCTGCTCCGCGGCGACCGCGCCTTCACCCTGGGCTGCCTGGCGGCCCTGGGCAACTACGCCGCCACCTTCGGGATCACCTTCCTGGCCAGCCTCTATCTCCAATACGTCAAGGGCCTCTCCCCGCGCGAGGCCGGGCTCGTGCTCCTGGCCATGCCCGTGATCCAGGTGGCCGTGACCCTGCAATCCGGCAGGCTGGCCGACCGCATGGACCCGGGGCGGCTGGCCACCATCGGCATGCTCATGAGCACCATCGGCCTGCTCCTGGCCGCCGCGACCTGCGGCCCGGACATGCCCCTCTGGCTCCTGGCCCTGGAGCTCATGCTCATCGGCGCGGGCTTCGGCGTGTTCGTCACGCCCAACTCCGCCTCGATCATGGGCAGCGTGGACCGGCGGCGCTTCGGGCTGGCCTCGGGCATGATCGCGGCCATGCGCACCCTGGGCATGGCCGCCAGCATGACCTCGGTGGCGCTCATCTTCTCCGTGTTCATGGGCCGGGCGGCCATCTCCCAGGAAACCCCGCCGGAGTTCCTGTCCGCCATGCGCGCGGGCCTGGCCCTCCTGGCGGCCTTCTCCTGCCTGGGGGTGCTCGTCTCGCTGGGCCGGATCGCCCGAGTCGGGCCGGAAAAGGGCCGACCCGGCGGGGAGTAGCCACGGGCCGCTCCCTGGGGTACTCTGCGCATATCGCGCCGCGCGGCGCGAAACCGTGAGGAGGTGGAGAGATGCGGAGGAATCGTTTGGGGTTCGCCGGCCGTCTGGCGGCGATCCTGGCGCTGGCCGTGCTGCTGGCCGCCTGCGCCGAAAAGAAGGCCCCCGCGCCCAAGGCGGGAGCGGGCCTCGACCCGGCCGAAGCCCGGGCCATCGCCACGGAGGCCTACCTCTACGGCTACCCCCTGGTGACGATGGAGATGACCCGCCGGGTCATGACCAACGTGGCCGCGCCGGAAAACGGACACGCGCCCATGAACGAGTTCGCCCACGTGCGGCGTTATCCCCCGGCGGGCTTCCGGGACGTGACCATGCCCAACGCCGACACCCTCTACTCCACGGCCTGGCTGGACCTCTCGGCCGGGCCCATGGTCCTCTCCCTGCCGGACACCCGCGGCCGCTACTACGTGATGCCCATCCTCTCGGCCTGGACCGGGGTCATCGCCTCGCCCGGGGCGCGCACCACCGGCACCGGCCCCCAGACCTACGCCATCACCGGCCCGGACTGGCGGGGCTCCCTGCCGTCGGGCATGAGCGAAATCAAGTCGCCCACGAATCTCGTCTGGATTCTCGGCCGGACCTCCTGCACCGGTTCGCCCTCGGACTACGAGGCCGCCCACGCGGTCCAGAACAAGTACCTGCTCGTCCCGCTCCCGGCCTGGGGCAAGCCCGCCCCGCCCGCCGCGCCCGGCCGGGTCGACCCCGCCGTGGACATGAAGACCCCGGTGCGCGACCAGGTGGACGCCCTGCCCGCCGGTCCCTACTTCCGCCTCCTGGCCAAGCTGTTGCGCGACAACCCGCCCGCGCCCGAGGACGCCCCCCTGTTGGCACGCATGGCCCGCCTGGGCATCGTGCCGGGACAGGACTTCGACCTGGGCGCCCTGCCGCCGGAACTGGCCCTGGCCGCCGCCGGAGCGCCCCGGGCCGGACAGGCCCGCATGGCCTCGGCCGCCAAGAGCACGGCCGAAACGATCAACGGCTGGTCCGTGGACCTCAAGATGGGCGTCTACGACTCGGACTACGGACGCCGCGCCCTGACGGCCCACCGGGCCCTGGCGGCCAACCTCCCCCAGGACGCGGTCTACGCCGTGTCCACCGGCTGGTACCGGGGCGAGGGCAAGTACGTCCTGCGCTTCCCATCCGGCCAGCTTCCGCCGGTGAACGCCTTCTGGTCCCTGACCCTCTATGACGGGGAGTTCTTCTTCGCGGCCAACCCGCTGAACCGCTTCTCCCTCGGCTCGCGCGACGCGCTCAAGCACGACGAGGACGGCTCCGTGACCATCCACGTGCAGCACGAGTCGCCCGGGCCGGACCGGGAAGCCAACTGGCTGCCCGCGCCCGAGAAGGAATTCAACCTCGTGCTGCGGCTCTACTGGCCCAAGTCCGCGCCGCCCTCGATCCTGGACGGCTCCTGGGCCCCGCCGGAGATCGAACTGGCGCGGTGAACCGGACGCCGGACACAAAAAAAGCCCCCGAGGAATCCCCCGGGGGCTTTCTTCCTTCAGCGCCCGTCTATTTCGCGGCGGCCTTGGCGGCCTTGGCGGGCTTGGCGGCCTTCGGGGCCTCCTTGGCGGGCTTGGCGCCCTTGCGCTTGGTCCAAAGCTTCATCTCGGTCATCTTCTTGCGCCGCATCCGTTGCAGCGACTTGCAGACCAGGGGCAGGTTCTTCTTGAACCCGAACTTCTCGCGATAGGACACCGCATCCAGACCGTGACTGGCCAGATGCTTCTTGGTCAGGATCTTGAAACTCTTGCCGCAGACGCAGCAGGAGATGGACTTCTCCTTGATGGATTTGCCCGGGGCGCAGGCCGGCTCCTCCTCGGAAGCGGCCTCCCCGACCTCGAGGCCCTTCAGGCTCGCGGTCAGGTTCCGCGTCATGCTCACGAGTTCCTCTTCAGTCATGGTGCGGACGCTCGCCTGAGCCTTCACGATCTCCAATGCAGCTTTCACGAAATCATCCATTGCATGTCTCCTGGGGTGATCATTATGTACTGTAAGATGGAATGTAGCATATTTTCATGCAAAGAACAGCATATTTTCAATGATGTCATTTTTTTTATGGAGCGCCGTTCAGGGACGTCCGCGCGGAACCAGCGCCGACCCGGCGGCCACGGTCGGGAGCGCCGGCCGCCCGGGCGACGCCTGACAACCCGGGGCGTGAGGCGTGAGCCTCATTTCAGCCGTTGAAACGCCAAGATCCCGGCGAAAACGAAGGCGGCCCCGAACGCCGAAAGCAGGAGCCCGAGGCCCCAGACTTCGAAGACGCTGTCGATCATGACCGTGTCCGGCGTGGCGGGATCATAGCGGAGGGGGACGCGGTCGCCTTCCTGGAACGGGCTGCGGCTGTAGGACCGGGCGGCGCGGGCCACATGCTCCGCCCCGTCCTTCGAGACATAGCGGATGATGGGCGAACTCATCTGAGCCCCGCCGGTCTTCACGGCGGACCTGACCCTGATCTCGATGACGGTTCCCTCCGCCGCGTCCATCTTGAGGTACTCCATGACCGTCGTCGCGAGAATGAAGAGGCCGGGGGCCAGCAGGCAGGCTCCGATGACGGCGAAGGCGAGGGCTCCGATCGTGTTTTTATCCATGCCGCGCATCCTTTTCAGCGCATCAGTCGGTTGGGGGCGGAGGGACGATCCCCGTGATGTTCTGGCGTTCGGCGAAGGCGAGGGCCTCGGCCAGAAGGGCTTCGTTCCTGCCTTCCCGCCGCATGTAGGCGTTGAGATAGGGCGCCAGCGCCCTTCGGGCGTTTTCCTGAAGATGTTCCGGCGGAGTCCTGATGATTCCGGATATCTGCGCCGCGATCATCTCTGTTTTCATGGACGGCAGCACCGCCTGCAGTTGATTTTCGATGTCCTCCGCCGGACGGGGCTCCGCGGAACCGACCGGGAAGGAGCGGGGTTCCGCCCCCGAGGTCCGGCTTCCGTCTGCGATCATGAATATTGCGAAACCGCCCACGGTCAGGAACAGCACCCCGATCGGAAGCGCGAAGAGCAGCCGCGGCCAGAAGCCCGGCGCCATGCCGCCGTGCAGGGACCAGCCCGCGTCAAGAACGGCGGCGCGAATCGGCAGCAGGAGATCGTCCGAATCGAACGTCGCCGTTTTCAGATCGACCCGGACGCCTGTCTCCGGTGAGTATTCCAAGGATGGAGCGGCTTCCGTCCTCCTCTCGGCGAACAGACCGGTGGAAAAGCCGAGCGAGAACTCAGCGGCGCCGAGGGCCGCGGACCAGGCGTGATTCCTTTCCTTCATGACGAAGGAGGCGCGGCGCCCTTTTTCGTCGAACGACAGGACGACCACCCGCTTCATGCCCCGGCCCCCGAGGCTGGTTCCCTGGAAGAACCTGATGGACGAATTCCAGGTCACGATGAGGGAATCGCCTCTGCGGGCGACGTCGAACAGTTTCTCCCCGTCGGCGGGGCGGGAGAAGGCCTCCTCGATCCGGCTGACGAGTTCCCGCATGGTCCTGGGGCGGACGTCGGGGGCGGGCCTGAACACGATGAAGACATCCTGGAGGACGAAGAACATGAAGGTGACGAAGACCCCGTAGAGGCCGAACACCAGGGCGCAGACGAGGCCGTGTTCCGAGAAAATCCTGCCGAGGTCGACCTTGAACAGCAGGACCGCGAGCAGGGCCAGCAGCGGCCCCCCGGCCATGACTCCCAGAAAGCTCAACATGAAGCATATCAGTTGAACCGCCATGAGCCCCCCGCCTGGAAGAGATTCCGCATCATAAAATCATATGCGGTTCCCGCGGACATGTCGAGCGCGCCCCAGCAACGGGGCCGCGCCCGCCCTGGCGCGGATTTCCAGGCCCGGCGGACGGGCCTCCTCGGGAAAAACCGGGGGCCCGGGTGGAGCGGGAACCACCCGGGGGCGACGGCGGCCGGAATCCATCACCGCCCGCGCGGAATGACGGCCAGACCGGCGACCACGGCCAGCAGCGCCGCCGTGCCGCCCAAGATGAAGGGCGCGCGCGGGCCGATGACGTCCCAGGCCAGACCGGCGGCCAGGCTTCCGGCCAGGGTCGCCAGGCCCGTGACCATGAGGAAGAAGCCCAGGGCCGCGCCCCGGCGCTCGGCCGGAATGGTCGAGGCCACCAGGGCCTTGCCCACGCCCTCGGTGCAGCCCATGTACAGGCCGTAGAGCGGGAACAGGCCCCAGATCCAGCCGGGGCCCGCCAGGGCGAAGCCGAAGTAGACCAGGGCGTAGAGCGTCCAGCCCCCGAGCATCATGCGCCAGCGGCCGAAGCGGTCGCTCAGGACTCCGGCCGGGTAGGCCGACAGGGCGTAGGTCAGGTTGAAGAGCACGTAGGCGGCCACGGCCTGCACGTCGCTGAAGCCGAGGCTCTTGGCCCGCAGCAGGAGCAGGGCGTCGGTGCTGTTGGCGAAGGCGAACAGGCCGAGCAGCGTCAGGGCGCGCCAGTATTCCCGGGGCAGGCCGCGCAGGGCCTCGCGCAGCGGGAGACGCGGGGCCGGGGTTCCGTCCGCCGCGCGTTCCGGGGCGGCGTCCCGCAGCCGGAAGGTGAGCCAGACCGCCGCCGCGCCGGGCAGGGCCGCCAGGAGGAAGATGAGCCGGTAGCGGCCGGGCAGCAGGGCCAGCAGACCCAGGGCCAGGAGCACGCCCACGATGGCCCCGGCCGTGTCGAGCATCCGGTGCAGGCCGTAGGCCCGGCCCGCCATGCCCCTGGGCGCGGCGTCCGCGATCATGGCGTCGCGGGCCGTGGTGCGCAGGCCCTTGCCCGCGCGGTCCAGGAGCCGGGCCGCGAAGACCACGGGCCAGGAGAAGGCCAGGGCCAGCAGCGGCTTGGACAGGGCGCTCAGGCCGTAGCCGGCCCGCACGTAGGGCGCGCGGCGGCCCAGGCGGTCGCTGTGCCAGCCCGAGAGGCCCTTCATGACCGAGACCACGGCCTCGGCCACGCCCTCCACCGCGCCCAGGACCACGGCCGGAGCGCCCAGCGCGGCCGTGAGGAACAGGGGCGCCACGGGATAGATCATCTCCGAGGCCACGTCGGTGAGAAAGCTGACCCAGCCCAGGGTCCAGATCGCCCGGGGCAGGCCCAACCGCCCGCCCTTCGCGGCTTCCGCCGCAACGCCGCGCGACACGTCGTCCGCCATGACCGTTTCCCTCGCCTGAAAACAAAAAACCACGCCCGGCGGCGTGGTCCGTCTTCCGCACGCACTCCCGCCGCATTCCCCATCCGGCAGGAGTCATCGGCATCACGAGCGGTTCAAGGGGGACTCCATCCCCTGCCCCGCCCTTCTAGCCCGGGGCCGGGAGGGGGTCAATGGAGGGGGGAGGATTGAACAGGCCCAATTGAGAGACGGGATCGGAAAAAAAACGGCCGGGGGACGACTCTACGACTTATTTTGTTTGGAACGGACTCTGTAGAATATATATTAAAATGCCGACACCCGCCCTCTTTGCACCTGCCGACCCTGGTCAGATTAAAACGATCCCGCGCCAGCCCGCTGAAAGAGGCAGCGGAAATTATCCTTGTATCCAAGAAATCGGGTGTGGTACAAGCCAGCCATTATTTACGATCGCGTTCGCGACCGGGAGAATCTGGCGTGCGGATCAATCTAATTATTACTCAATGAATTGAAGCGATGATCCAGTTTCTAGCCGACAACATCGACCAACTCGACCTCGCTCTCGACCAGCTTGCGATTGCCGATCGAAATTTTGATCGGTTTGCGTTCATGCTCATCGACAACGTCGTGGAGCTGACTCTACACAAATTCGCTCAGGATAAAGCTGGTGAGAACGAGATGTGGGGACGCTGGGGGGAGCCCAAGCACGACCAAAAAGTAATTAAAGAAGCTCTGAGTCAGAATTTCGATTGTAAGGTCAAGGCTGCTGGCAAACTTGGTCTGTTGAATAAGGCGATTTCCGAGTCAATTCTCAATCTTCACAGCTATAGGAACACTGCCTATCACAAGGGCCTTCGGCACGAAGGAATCCTGCATTCTCTTGCATTGTTCTATTTCAGAAACGCTTGTACGTTACTGGCAGCGTATGAGCCTGTGTGGTGGTCATGGAGCAGTTCCGACAAACCTTCCCACCGTGCCCAAAAATACCTAGGTGATCCCAGGCGTGGCGATTACAGAAAAGTCTTTGAGTTCGCCTATGCCAGGCTTGATAGTGTGGCCGCATCCATGCATGAAGATCTTGTCGGAGACCTATCCGAAGACCTCTCCAAGACCATCGACTCCATAGACGAAACCATTGACTTCTTGGTTGACGGTGGGCCGAAGAAAAAAAATCGCGACGACGTAATCATCGATTGTCAGGTATGGCCGTTTGCATTTACAGATGACGCAAAAGCATATGCCAAGGCAAATGGTTGCAAAGAAACAACGGTTGGCGGATTTCTCGATTGGATTACCAAGAACTATCCCTGGCCGCTGAGGAAGGATCCAGTCTCTGGCTGGCGTAAGCGGCTTGCCACACTCCGGCGCGAGAAAAATCGCCATAACGTCTTAAAGATATACTGCGATTTCATGCGACAAACGGAGAAGATTCGCGCACAAATTGTGGAGGCAGCTGCACAGCTTGATGCATATATACAGCAACAAATCGACGTTGCCCGTGGAAAGTAGCCATCTAGCAACCGGTTGCAGCGGGCGATCCGCTGCGCGGCCCGCCATTGAACCGGAGCGTTAGCAGGCCAAGACGGAGGTGCGGGATGGAGTACCGAGATGTGGTCAGGGATTTCGCTGAGCGTACGAAGAAGAATCTGGAGACCATAGATCGCCTCCGAGACTTGGGCGAGGAAGTTTATGAGACTACTCAGCTCATCAACTCCATGCTGGGCCTTCTGGTCTTTCCGCGCGAGGAGTTTGTCGACCGAATCCCGCAGATACCCTTCGCTGATCTCGCGCGTGCGGGGTGGCCCACGCCAAACGTGCGTAATAGATTCCCTCAAGCTCGTGACCTTCGCCAACTCATTCGGTATTTGAGGAACGCCATTGCACATTTCAACCTCGAATTCCTTTCAGACGGGGAACATCAGATCAGCGGTCTCCGCGTCTGGAATACCAGGCCGGGAAGCAGAGTAACGACTTGGGATGCCGAGTTATCGCTGGATGATCTCCGCAACATTGCTGAGCGTTTCACGAGCCTCCTACTTGCGGAGGCCGTCTAACAGCCCCCTGCTGCCGACGAGCGGCGGGGGGTACGGCAGAGTGATGGATTGTGCACCGTTCGCGGCTGAGCGGCATGGCGTTAAGCTTTGGATCAATCAACAAGGAGGACGTATGGTTATCAAAACGAAGTACAAGGTCGGTGACATCGTACAACTCCGCTCAGGAGGACCAGAAATGACTGTTAAAGAAATTCCAGATAATGATTTGTTCAGCAACTACTACATCTGCCAGTGGTTTGCTGGAAAGAAGCTGGCGAGTGGGAACTTCCAAGAAGAATCTTTGGAGCCTGTAAATCTGGAATCTAAATGACCACGCTGCAATCAGTTATTGAGTGGATGCATGGCAAGATCAGTCGAGACGGCTGCCTTTACCAAGATGATGTTGTTGATCATCTCGTCAAGACCAAGCAAGAAGCACTGCTTCGTGAGAATGCTGACGGCAACTTGGTCCTCGGAAAGGCGCTATTAGAAGCTTTCCGCAAGGCCACGGCGGATGAAATCGTATGGGTAAAACCAGATTTCTACTGGCGGCCTCGTGTACGAGAAGATGAACCTGGCCGTGAAGCGCGCGGATGACTCCAAATCCTAACAATTCGTTCAAGTCGATGCCGCTTCGCGGCTTAAAATGGGTCTAACCCACAGGCTGCACCACAAACGGCCCAAATGAGGTAAAAACCGCAGAAGTCGGACGGTATATTCCCCAGGGATTTCCGCTAGTTTTGTGATTGGTGCGCTTCGGGACTCTCCCCTTCGGCACCAGCCGATGCGCTTTTCGTTTTCCCTCCCGCCTAGCTTCCCCCCTCCCTTGACTCCGGCCCCCGGCTGGCTATCTTTTCCGGGCGTTCCAAAAGACCCGGAGGTCGTTGCGTGACCAGTCAATTGAAGACCTTTTTCCTCCTCGCCCTGCTCACGGGCCTGATCCTCTTCCTCGGCCAGCTCATGGGCGGCCGGACCGGCCTCGTCATCGCCTTCGGTTTCGCCCTGGTGATGAACTTCGTGAGCTACTGGTACTCGGACAAGATCGTCCTCTCCATGTACCGCGCCCGGCCCCTGGCCCCGGAGGACGCCCCGGCCCTGCACTCCATGCTGGCCGAGATGTCCGCCCGCGCGGGCATCCCCACGCCCCGGCTCTACCTCGTGCCCCAGGAGGCCCCCAACGCCTTCGCCACCGGCCGCAACCGCAGAACGCCGTGGTCGCCGTCACCGAGGGCCTGCTGCGCCTGCTCCCGCCCGAGGAGATCAAGGGCGTCATCGGCCACGAGCTGGGCCACATCGCCCACCGCGACATCCTCATCCAGTCCGTGGCCGCCGTGCTCGCCTCGGCGATCATGATGCTGGCCAACATGATGCAATGGGCCGCGATCTTCGGCATGGGCCGGAGCAGCGACGAGGAGGGCGGCGGCAACCCCCTGGCCGCCCTGGCCGTGGCCATCATCGCGCCCCTGGCCGCCACGCTCATCCAGATGGGCATCTCCCGCTCCCGCGAGTACCTGGCCGACGCGGCCGGGGCCGAATACTCCGGCTCCCCGCTCTCCCTGGCCCAGGCCCTGGCCCGACTGCACAACACCTCCCTGGAGGTGCCCATGCGGGCCAACCCGGCCACGGAAAACATGTTCATCGTCAGCCCGCTCTCGGGACGCCGCGTGGGCAACTGGTTCTCCACCCACCCGCCGGTGGAGGAGCGCATCGCCCGCCTGCGCAAAATGGCCGGGAGGTAGCATGCGCCGCACCACCCTCCCCGCCCTTGTGGCGGCGGCCCTGGTCCTGGCCCTGGCCCTTCCGGCCCGCGCCGACGACCCGCGCCGCACCCCGGTAGTCCTGGCCGTGGAGCGCGTGAGCCCGGCGGTCGTGAACATCACCACCTCGCGCGTGGTCCAGGCCGTGCCCGACCCCTTCGGCGGCGCGTTCTCCGGCCCGGCCTACGAACGCTTCCTGCGCGAGTTCGGCATCGAACGCATGCCGCGCAAGGCCCAGAGCCTGGGCTCCGGCGTCATCATCGACGGCGCGCGCGGCTTCGTCCTGACCAACGCCCACGTCATCAACGGGGCCACCGAGATCAGCGTGCGGCTCAAGGACGGCCGCGAACTGGCCGCCCAGGTCAAGGGCTCGGACCCGGACCGCGATCTGGCCGTGCTCCAGGTGGAGCGCGCGGGCTCCCTGCCCCAGGCCGAGATGGGCGACTCCACGGACCTGCTCATCGGCGAAACCGTGATCGCCATCGGCAACCCCTACGGCTTCACCCACACCGTGACCACCGGCGTGATCTCCGCCGTGGGCCGCTCCGTGGGCACCAGCGACGAGGTGCTCAGCGACCTGATCCAGACCGACACGGCCATCAACCCCGGCAACTCCGGCGGCCCGCTGCTGAACATCCTGGGCCAGGTCATCGGCATCAACACCGCCATCCACGCCGAGGCCTCGGGCATCGGCTTCGCCATTCCCATCAACAAGGCCAAGCGCGTGGTGGCCGAGCTCATCAACCAGGGCCACGTCACCCCGGTCTGGCTCGGGCTCTTCGGCCAGGATCTGGACCAGCCCACGGCCAGCTACCTGGGCCTCAAGTCCCCGCGCGGCCTGCTCGTCACGGACCTGCACGCGGGCGGACCGGCCCAGCGCGCGGGCCTGGCCCCCGGCGACGTGATCCTGACCCTGAACGGCCGGGGCGTGGACGACCGCGACCACTTCCTGAGCCTCATGCTCGACGTGGGCCCGGGCGACTCCGTGCGTCTCGGCGTGTCGCGCCAGGGCCGGGAAACGACCCTCCAGGCCAAGGCCCAGGCCCTGGACGACGCCGCGGTGGCCGCGCTGGTGGACGAACACTGGGGCTTCGCCGCCGACCAGCGCCGTCCGCGCACCGGCATCCTCGTGGGCCGCGTGGCCCCCAACGGACCCGCCGCGCGCATCGGGCTCAAGCCCGGCGACATCCTGCACCAGATCGGCAACCAAAGCCTGGAGACCCCGGACGACCTGGCCCGGGCCTTCACCCGCTACCACCTGCACAACACCCTGCTCCTCTCCGTGCAGCGCGGCCGCGCCCTCTACCACGTGCGCATGGCCCTCTAGCCGGCTTCGCCGGTTTTCAGAAAGGCAAAAAGACGGGAGCTTCTTGGCTGTTCCATGAACCGGCGAAGCCGGGAAGCCGGGGGGGGTTTACAGGGAGGCGGGAAGATGGGAATTTCTGGCGTTCCAAACCAGAGCGGGAGTTGGCGGACATGGACGTGATCGTGCTGGCCACGCGCAACGCGGGCAAGATTCGGGAGTTTTCGGCCCTCATGGCCGGGCTGGGGATCGAGGTGAAGGGCCTGGGCGACTTCCCGGACGTCGAGGACGTCGAGGAGACCGGGACCACCTTCGAGGAAAACGCCCTGCTCAAGGCCCGGGCGGTGTCCCAGGCCACGGGCCTGACCGCCGTGGCCGACGACTCGGGCATCTGCGTGGACGCCCTGGGCGGCGCGCCGGGGGTCTATTCCGCGCGCTACGCCGGGGGCCACGGCGACGCCGAGGCCAACAACGCCAAGCTGTTGCTGGAGCTCACGAACGTGCCGGACGAAAAGCGCACGGCGCGGTTCGTCTGCGTGGTGGCGGCGGCGCGGCCGGACGGGGCCACGCTCACCGCGCGCGGGGAGTGGGAGGGCCGGATCACCCACGGCTACGTCGGGAAGTCCGGCTTCGGCTACGACCCGATCTTCTTCGACCCCGAACTGGACATGACCGCGGCCCAGATGACGCCGGAACAGAAGAACGCCCGGTCGCACCGGGGCAAGGCCCTGCAGGCGCTCATGGGGAAGTGGCGGGGATTCGCCCGGGGCTGACCGCGCCGGACCGTCCTGAGAACGCGCGGACGCGGCGCGAAAAAGAAACCGGGGCCACGCGCAGGCGATGCGCGGGGCCCCGATTGTTTTACACAACGCGGCAGGCGCGGATTGTCGAGGGCCCGCTAGTGCGCCTCCATCGAGCGGGGGGCCAGGAACTCCAGGATCATGTCCTGGCGGCGGGAGTCGGGGGCGTCGAAGCCCAGGGCCAGGATGAAGCCGCCGGGCCGTTCCGGGTCCGGGGTCACGCGCAGGGCCCGGCCGCGCAGGGGCATCGACCGCCGGTCGCCGTCGCGCAGCACGATCTCCACTTCCGCCCCCAGGGGCAATCCGCCCGAGGCTTCGCAGAGCATCCCGCCCAGGCTCAGATCCCGGGTGGCGCAGGGGCGTTCCGGCCCGTGGCTCGGGCGCAGCTCCGCGTCCAGGCGCAGCTTGAGCCGGGGGTGGCGGCGAAGGCCTTCGCGGAAGGCGAAGACCATGTTCCGCTCGGCCTTGGCCCGGTAGAGGGCCTTGTCGGCCCGGCGGACGAGGGCCTCGGCGGAATAGGCGTCCTCCGGGAAGGTGGCCACCCCGGCGCTCACCGTGACCGGCCCGTGGTCGCGGCCCTCGAAGAGCACCGGACGCCCGGCCACGGCCAGCCGCACGCGCTCGGCCACGGCCACGGCGTCGTCCTTGCCGGTCTGGGGCAGGAGCAGGACGAACTCCTCGCCGCCCCAGCGCGAGGCCTGGTCCATGACCCGACAGGTCTCCAGCATGGCCTGGGCCACGCCGCGCAGCGCCTCGTCCCCGGCCTGGTGGCCGTGGGCGTCGTTGAAGTCCTTGAAGCGGTCCAGGTCGAGCATGACCACGGAAAAGGGCTGGCCGAAGCGGCGGAAGCGCTCCACCTCGCGCTCCAGCTCCTGGTTCAGGCGGCGGCGGTTGGACAGGCCGGTGAGTTCGTCGGTGAGGGCCAGCTCTTCCTGGCGGCGCAAAAGCCGCAGTTCCACGAGCACGGGATTGCGCACCCTCGGGGCCACGTTGACGAAATAGTCGCAGAGGGCCACCCGCAGGCCCACGTCGCGGCCCAGGGACAGGGCCAGGGCCTGGCGGTGGCGCGCGATGGCCCGCCAGTGCAGCCGCCCCTCCTCCTGGCCGAACTCCAGGCGGGTCAGGGCGTGCAGCAGGTCGGCGCAGGCGGACGGCCCGAGGGCCTCCTCCACCTGCCGCATGGCCTCGGCCTCGGCCGCCGCCCCCCGACCTTCGGCGGCCTCCAGAAAACGCTCGCAGAGCGCCTTGCGCTCGGAAACGGAATCCATCCCCACCCCCGTCCCGGAAACATTGCCGTTCTTATAACGTTACTCCAACGTCACCGTCCGGGCAAGCCCGCGCCGGACGCGCGGCGGGTGGTGGAAATCCTCCTATCAGGCCGTTGGGGAAGTCCTTTTCCGCGGGAGGATCAAAAAACGCACGGCTGGGTGTCACAATAAAATCATGACCCGCGCGCATCCAGTCGCAACGACAGGTTTTTTTCCGAACGGCGCAACGCCGAGCGCGGCCACCCGGAGGCCGGTCAGGCTTCCAGGACGATGTTCGCCAGATGGTTGTCCCGGCCCAGGCGCTTGGCCCGGTACATGGCCCGGTCGGCGTGGCGCAGGAGGTTCTCGCCGTCCTCGCCGTGGCCGGGATAGACGGCCACGCCCATGCTGGCCCGGACCTCCACGGGCGTGTCCTCCACGAGCACGGGTCGGGCGAAGGCCTGGAGCAGCTTCTCGGCGGCGGCCAGGGCGTCTTCCGGGGCCTTGAGGTCCGGCAGGATGACCGTGAACTCGTCGCCGCCCATGCGGGCCACGGTGTCGGTCTGGCGCAGCAGGCCCTGGAGCCGGTGGGCCACGTCGTGAAGCACCTGGTCGCCCGCGTGGTGGCCCAGGTGGTCGTTGACCTCCTTGAAGCGGTCCAGGTCCAGGACCACCAGGGCCAGGAACAGGCCGTGGCGGCGGCAGCGGGCCAGGTCCATGTCCAGGCGCTCGGCGAAGAGCACGCGGTTGGCCAGGCCGGTGAGGGTGTCGTGATAGGCCAGGAAGCGGATCGTCTCCTCGGCTTGGCGCTTCTCGGTCACGTCCTGGACCATGAGCACGTAGCCCACGAGCCCGCCCTGGCCGCGCACGGCCGAGACCCGGGCGTTGACGTGGCGCGCGACCCCGCCCTGGCGGCGGGTGAAGCAGAATTCGTGGGAGCCGTGGTGGCGCACCTCCTCCATGGCCCGGGCGAAACGCTCGGCGTCCAGGGCGATGCCCTCATGCACCCGGTCCAGGCGCTTGCCCAGCACGTCCGAGGACCGGCTGCCCAGGATGCGCCCGGCCGAGGCGCTGTGGTAGACCACGTTGAATTCCGTGTCCGTGGCCACGATGCCCATGTCCATGGCCGTGGACAGGAGGTTGTCCAGGTAGAGGGTCTTCTCCGACAGCTCGCGCGCGGTCCGCTCCAGCTCCACGCCCTGGTCGCGGATGATCTGCTTGAGGGTCTCGATGTACTTGCTCTCCAGCCCGCGCACGAGGTCGGACTGGGTCACGACCCCGGCCAGCCGCCCGCACTCGTCCACCACCACCACTCGGCGGATGCGGCGTTCGCGCATCATTTCGGCGGCCGCGTAGGCCGGGGAGTCCTGGTGCAGGGTGGCCACGGGCGAACTCATGACCCCGGCCACCGGGATCTCCAGATCCGCGGCCTCCAGGGCCAGGCGGGCCACGTCGCGCTCGGTGAGCACCCCCAGGGGCGGGCCGCCGCAGGCCTCGCCCACCACCAGGAAGCTCACCTGGCGCTCGGCCAGGATCTGGGAGGCCCGGCGCAGCGGCGTGGAGCCGTCCACCACGAGCACGGCCCGGCTCATGATCTGGGCCACGGTCTGGACCTTGATGAAGAATTCGTAGCCCAGCTGGTCCACCAGGTCGGACTGGGTCAGCACGCCCAGCGGCGGCCCCCCGGCCTCGGCCACCACCAGGTGGCGGATGTGGCGCTCCAGGAGCAGGGCGAAGGCTTCGTGGATGGTCGCCTGGGGCCGCACCTGGACCGCGCCCGGGCTCATGACCTCGACGATGGGTTCATGCAGGAATTCGTTGCCGCGTCCGGCCACCAGCCGGACCACGTCGCGCTCGGTGAAGATGCCCAGGGCCCGGCCTCCGTCGACCACCACCACGCAGGAAATGCGGCGGTCGCGCATGAGCGCCACGGCCTCTCCGGCCGCCATCCCGGGAGGGACAGCCACCAGCCCCCGCGAAAAGATCTCCCCGACGACCTTCTGCATCTCTCCACCTCCCCCCGGCGGCGTTGCTGGAACACTTTCCCTGATTCCCGGGTACCCCCCGCCCGGGAGCATGTCAATGATGATCCTCGGCAACCCTTGGCAGCAGCCGCTTTCCAGGCGACCGCGATTTGACAAAAAGCGGGAAAACGGCATACTCCAGGCGGCCTCCCGGGAGATTCCGGGACCGGAAACGACAACAAAGGACATCTTCGACCATGTGCGGAATCATCGGATACAGCGGCCACCGTCCCGCCGTGCCCCTCATCGTCGAGGGCCTGCGGCGGCTCGAATACCGTGGATACGACTCGGCGGGCGTGGGATTCGTCCAGGCCGGGGAGCTTTCCGTCATCCGCGCCCCGGGCAAGCTCGGGGAGCTGGAGAAGAAGCTCGCCCGGCAGAACGTGTTCCAGGCCACCGCGGGCATCGGCCACACCCGCTGGGCCACCCACGGCGTGCCCAACGAGGCCAACGCCCACCCCCACCGCGACAACTCCGGCAAGATCGCCCTGATCCACAACGGCATCATCGAGAACTACCTGGAGCTGAAGAAGGAGCTCGCGGCCAAGGGCTACACCTTCTCCTCCCAGACCGACACCGAGGTGCTGGCCAACCTCATCTCCGAGGGCCTCAAGGAGAAGGGCGACCTGACCAAGGCCCTGTCCTGGGCCCTGTCCCGCGCCGACGGCGCCTGGGCCATCGCGGTCATCCACCAGGACATGCCCGGCGTGATCCACGCCGCCCGGCGCTCCAGCCCCCTGGTCATGGGCATCGGCACGGGCGAGAACTTCGTGGCCTCGGACATCCCGGCCTTCCTGCCCTACACCCGCGAGGTGGTCTTCCTGGACGACGGCGACCTCGTGCGCATCGACGCCGACTCCTGGGAGGTCTTCGACGCCGCCACCCTGGCCCCGCGCGAGAAGAAGGTCCAGCACATCGCCTGGGACGTGCAGTCGGCCCAGAAGGGCGGCCACAAGCACTTCATGATCAAGGAGATCTTCGAGCAGCCCAAGGTCATCGCGGACTGCCTGGTCGGCCGCGTGGACCACGAGGCCAACCTCGTGGACCTGCCCGAGATCGAGGCCCTGGGCGTGCCCGAGCGCCTGCACATCGTGGCCTGCGGCACCTCCTTCCACGCCGGGCTCTGGGGCATGTACCTCCTGGAGAAATGGGCCAAGATCCCGGTCCAGGTGGAGATCGCCTCCGAGTTCCGCTACCGGGGGCCCATCCTGGACAAGAAGGGCGTGGTCCTGGCCATCTCCCAGTCCGGCGAGACCGCCGACACCCTGGCGGGCATCCGCTTGGCCAAGGAGCAGGGCCTGCCGGTCATCGGCCTGTGCAACGTGGTCGGCTCCAGCGTGGCCCGCGAGTCGGACTACGTCATGTACACCCAGGCCGGGCCCGAGATCAGCGTGGCCTCCACCAAGGCCATGTGCAGCCAGCTCACCTCCATGCTCCTGCTGGCCCTCTACTGGGGCCGCCGCTCCGGGGCCCTGGATCAGGACACCGCCGCCCGCTGCGTGCGCGAACTGGCCATGCTGCCCCAGCTCCTGGAGAAGGAGCTGCCCGGGATGCGCGAACAGGCACAGCGCCTCTCGCGGCTGCACGCCGAGGCCACGAGCTTCCTCTATCTCGGCCGGGACGCCTGCTATCCCCTGGCCCTGGAGGGCGCGCTCAAGCTCAAGGAGATCTCCTACATCCACGCCGAGGGCTACGCCGCGGGCGAAATGAAGCACGGCCCCATCGCGCTCATCGACCCCAAGTTCCCGACCTTCGCCATGGCCCTGGACGACGAGCTGTTCCCCAAGGTCAAGTCCAACCTCGTGGAGGTCCAGGCGCGCGGCGGCACGATCATCGCCCTGGTCAACCCGGGCCTGGACGCGGGCGTGGACCACTCCTGGGTCCTGCCCAAGGCCTTCGGCCCCCTGAACTCCTTCCTGGCCCTGCCCGCGCTCCAGCTCTTCGCCTACGAGATGGCCGACTACCTGGGCAAGGACGTGGACCAGCCCCGCAACTTGGCCAAGAGCGTGACCGTGGAATAGCCGGCTTCGCCGGATTATGGAAAGACAAAGAGGCTCCCGGATATGAGGCGGGGAGAGGCGACGACCTCTCCCCGCCTTTTCGTAACGCCCCCGCCTTTCCATAAACCCGCCGAAGGCGGTTGACTTTTGGACGGGATCGGGCCCAATAGGCGCATCATCCCCCCTTTTCATCCGCAAAGGAGGCCGCCATGCCCAGGATCGCCCCCCACCGCCGACCGATCCTGCTCCTGCTGGCCTTCTTCTGCCTGTTTTCCGCCGGACCGCGGCCCACGCCCGCCTCGGCCTCCGAGCCCGTGCGCGCGGCCTTCATCCATGTGAAGGACGCGCGGGACCAGGGCTGGACCGCGGCCCACCACCAGGGAGTGGAGGCCATGAAACGCCGCCTGGGCGAGGCCGTGCAGGTGGAGAGCGTCGAAAACGTGGACACCCCGGCCCAGGCCGAAACGGTTCTCCGCGCCCTCGCCGCGCGGGACTTCGACATCATCTTCGCCACCTCCCTGGTCCACGCCGGGGCCACGGAAAAGGTCGCCCGGGAGTATCCGGGAGTGCGCTTCATGCAATGCTCGGGACGGCGCGTGGGGTCCAACCTGGGCGCCTACACCGCCCGCCTGGAACAGGCCGAATATCTGGCGGGCTACGCCGCCGGACTGATGGGCTTCCGCGCCGCGGGCACGGTGGCCACCCTGCCCGAGCCGGAGGTGGTGCGCGGGATCAACGCCTTCACCCTGGGGCTGTTGCGCGGGTTGGCGGAATCCGGCGCGGCCCACGACCCGTCCAGGGTCAACGACGTGCTCTGGCTGGACGCCTGGAGCGACCCGCCGCGCGAATACTCCCTGGCCCTGGACCTGGTGGGCTGGGGCCGCGACCTCGTGCGCCAGATGGGCGACACCCCGGAGTCCTCCCGCGCGGCCTGTTCCAAGAACGTCCCCGCCGTGGGCCGGGGCCTGGACGTGACCGTCCTGGGCGCGCCCTGCGCCCTGACCTCCACGGTCTTCAACTGGTGTCGGGTCTACGAGGCCCAGGTGCGGGCCGTGCGCGAGGGGATCTGGCGGCCGATGCGGCACTCCGGCGGCATCCGGGAAGGCGTGGTGGATCTGGCGCCGTTCGGGAGCTGGGTGCCGTCGGCCGTGCGCGGAAAGGTGCTGGCCGAACGGGCGCGGATGCTCCTGGGCGAAGACCGTTCCTTCGCCGGGCCCGTGACGGATCAGGCCGGAACCGTGCGCATCCCGGCGGGCCGCTCGGCCTCGGCCGAGGAACTCGCCGCCATGGACTGGTTCGTGCGCGGGGTGCGCTGCGCCTCGTTCCGCTAGGCGTTCCCGGACGCCACCTTGATCACGTAGAGCGGCAGCTCGGCCGCCTTGATCGGCTTGTCGCCGCCATGCAGGGCCAGGATCAGGGCGTGGCGGCCCTCCTCGGTCAGGTCCAGGCCCCCCAGCCGGAAATTGAGGCGGTGCAGCCGCGACTGGGCCGCCGGGACGTCCTGCCTGCCCAGCACGCTCTGCGCCCCCGAGGGCGCGCGCAGCCGCAGTTCCACGGCGAAGGCTCCCGAGCCGTCCAGCTCCCAGAGCGAACCGAGCCAGAGCGCGGGCAGGCGCGCGGGCAGCGCCCGGACCTGCACGTGCTCCACCGCGCGGATGAAGGACACGGAGCCGCTTTCGCGGTCCACGATGAGGTCGCCGGAAAGCAGGGCATAGACGAGTCGCGGCATGGTGAGCCTCCTCCCCCCTCCTATCAAATCCCCCCCTCCCGCCGCAACCGGCTTCGCCGGGCTATAGAAAGGCGAAGAGGCTCCCGGCCTTTCTATAAACCGGCGAAGCCGGTCAGTCCCAGACGGTGCGGTGGTCCAGGCGGATGGAGTCCGCCCGGCCGTTTGTGAAGGTGACCTTGATGAACCGGTCGATGTACTGGCCCATCCGCACGTACTTTTCCGGGAAACCACGGGCCAGAACCTCTTCCTTGGAGAAGGACGCATTCCGGGCGGCCCCGTAGTAGAGGACGTTTTCCTCCTCATGCTGCGGCCAGCCCAGGATGGCCTTGACCTCGTCCTTGGTCAGGCCCAGGCGCAGGCCGCTTTTCGTGGCCGCCGCCGCGTTCAAGCCCGGAGTGGGTTGCAATTTACCGGGCTCGGGAAAACTCCCGGGGTCGCGGCGCAACTCCAGGTCAAAGACCCGTTCGCAAGGCCCCGGGCAGTTGTCCACCATCACGAGGAGCACGGTCATGTCGCCCGGGATGCTGGAGACGTAGCCGTAGCGGTCGACGATCTCGCCGGACATGTGGACCTTGGGGGCCGCGCCCAGGACCGCGAAGAGCCGGGCCGCGTCGGCCTGGTCCGGGATCAGGCTTTGATCCCCGGCCGGGCCCAGGTGATCGAGCGTCACCTGGGCCCAGTCCATGATCCGATCAAACGCGGTCTTGCCCTCTTCCGGGGAGAGAGGCTTGGGAGTGCGTCCGCCACCTTGAATCCAAAGGTATCCATCACCGTCTTGTGTGATATAGGCGGCATTTGCATTTATTGTTGCAGTGGAAAGAAAAAAAAGGCCCAGAAGTAAAAACCGGATCGAATGTAACGTCTTATTTTTGGACATGGATGACGGCTCCTTCACTTTTCGCCAACATATCCCGCGTTGGCTTATTGAGAACGATGCACCCTTTGGAGGCGTCGTTGTCCCGGTTGTTTCCGTGAATCAGGAAGCTGTCGGGGTCGCGGCCCATGGCCTTGACCCGCGCGCGGGTCGCCGCGTCTGGTTTCAGGCGGATGACCGGCGGCGCCAATCGCCCTACGTATTCATCGGAATCAACCACTTCGATCGTCCAGTTCCCGCGTGGAATGGGGCCGACATTCTCCTCGCCCTCACGGCCCGGGTCGTTGCGGCCCGCGCCCTTTTCCCCGGGTTTGCCCTTGCCGGAGTAGCCGTTGCCCAGAGGATTCCCATCCTGATCGGTCAGCGTCCCCTTGCTCTGGCTCCAGATCAGGCAGGGGCCTTTCGAGGGCGGAGGCGGTCATTCGATGTTCACGGAGTGAAGCACGTAAAAAGAGACAACCCGGCCCTGGGCGAAGTTGAACCGGATTTCCCGGCCACGTCCGGCAGCGCGGCGCGCCGCTTCCGCGTCGTAGCCCCGAGCCCGGGCTTCCTCCAGAGTGAGAAAGAGCGTCTCGTAAGTGCCATAGCTCAACGTGTTCTCATCCTCGGCATGCGGCCAGCCGAGGATGGCCTTGACCTCGTCCTTGGTCAGGCCCAGGCGCAGGCCGCTTTTCGTGGCCACGGCCGCGTTCACCCCGGCGCAAGGCTGCAGGCCCTTGGCTTCGGGAATCATGCGCGGGTCAGCGAACACGTCCAGCTCGTAGATGCGCCAGGGCGCGCCAGGCATGTCGTCCAGCCGGGCCGTGAGCACGGTATGGTCCCCGGGACGGCTGGAGACGTAGCCGTAGATGGGCACCTCGACCCCGGGCTCGTGCAGGCGCTTCGCCCGGCCCAGGACCGCGAAGAGGCGGTCCCGCACGTCCCGATCCACAGTCAGACTCTGGTTCCCGTCCGGCCCCAGGCCGGTGAAGACGAGATGGGCCGGGTCATTGACCCGCTCGATGGACTCCCTGGCCCGCTCCGGGGACAGCTTGACCGGGGGCTGGCCGCCAGACGAATGCCAATAATAAACACCATTGAGCAAATAGACTCCAGCCGCGAGACATTCCTTGGCCGGAAACGCCAACGCAACGCACAGCGCCACGCACAGCACGAATCTTTTCCCGTCACGGAATGACATGAATGACGCTCCCATCCAGCGGAATCAATGATTCGCGCGTTGGTTTGTCCAAAATGATGCATCCCTTCGACGCTTCTCTCCCATCTCTCCGCGCTCCATGAATGAGAAATGAAAACGGTTCACGGTGCAACGCCTTGGCCCTGCGTCTGGTTTCCTCGTCGGCGGGGACGAGACGAAACACCGGCCAGGTCAGATGTTTCTCTTGCGCCTCTTGCTTGGTCAGCAACACCATCCGCCAGTTCCCGCATGAAACAGGGCCGTGGTTGGGTATCCCTTCGCAATCCGGATTGTTCTTGCACTGTCCTTGCCCCGCGTGACCTTTTCCCCAAAGACGATCCTTTTCATCTATCAGGGTTCCTTTGCTCTGCGACCAAAACAACGGAGGCTTTTCTGCGGATGGCGGAGGAAGCTTCTTTTCATCCTCACCCTGCTCCCCGCCGGTTCCTCCAGGGAAGACATTCCCCTCGTTCGGCCAATCCGGCAACTCCGGCGTGTTCTCCAGCCGCGCCTTTCCCCGGCCGGCTTCGCCGGTTTCCAGAAAGGCGGAAAGCCGGGAGTCTCTTTGGCTTTCCGTAGACCGGCGAAGCCGGACGAAGGGGGTCAGTGAACGACGCGCTTATCCCAGTAGCTGGCGCGGCGGGGCAGGTCGACTTCGTCCCGCGCGCCCTTGGCATGGGTGAACACGCCGTGGATTCCCTTTTTCGTGATCGTGCCCCGAAATACGCTCCCCGCGCCATACTCGTCGTCAGGAAGCGCGAATTCAACACCGTCCTTCCCGCACCGCACGTCCACGATCACCGGATTGAGCGGCGCGCCCATGGCCTGCTGGAAGATGCCGATCAAGGGCGCATCGTCATCTGTCCGCTCCTCGCCGATGACGATCTTGATCTCCTCGCCCAGCAGGTCGCCCGCCTCCTGGTGAAAGTACATGTTCGAGAAGGTTCCGAGACAATCCGGCTCGTCGTCGGTCTTCTCTCCGGCGAAGACGCTGGAGGAAAACGCCATGACGAACAACAAGATGAGATGAAAAGGCATAACCCGACGCGACATGTTTACCTCGGCGGTTTTTCGTATGCTTCCTGAGCCCGCTTGATGAATTCGGAACGATCGTTTCCGGGATTTGGAACTTCCCGATAAAAATGGACGTTGTCTTTCTGGGTCTTGAAATCCCCGCCCCAGGCGATGCCGACTTTTTTCGCGTTCTGTACAACGCGCACTCTTTCCGTGGGTGTCAGCTTGTCCCAGCTGATATCCACAGCGCGTCCAGCTTCATGCAGGCTGTTGCCGGGAGTCGCGACAGGGTTTTCATTCGGCTTGTCCTTGATCTCTTTTTGCTTGTTCGTAGTGCGGAATCCCTGTGTATAAATGACGCTTATCCCATCCTGGCGATTGAGTTCCTCGAACCTGCGCAGTCGTTCCGTGAACTCCACATCCAGCAGCGTGTTTTTTTTCAGTCCTCTGAGCTTAACCGGTTGGAGCCGTCCCAACGCGGGCATTTCACCCGGCCAACCAGGCACATCAAGCCCGTTCGGCCAGTCGGGCAGCTCCAGCGTGTTCTCCAGCCGCGCCTTTGCCCGGTACTCGCCGGCTGCGCCGGTTTCCAGAAAGGCGAGAGCCTCTTGGCCGTTCTGTAG
>NZ_KE383877.1:65207-67191 GCF_000422565.1 Desulfovibrio aminophilus DSM 12254
AGCCTCCCCGTCTTTCTGTAACGCCCCGAAGGGGCCTGTCCTGCAAAAGGGTGACGGGCTCTCGTCCCGCCCCCTTCGGGGGGCTTCAGAAAGGCGGAAACCTCTCTGCCTTTCTGTAGACCGGCGGAGCCGGGCGAAGCCGGTCAGGAGGAAGAGGAGCGGCTGACGGTGAAGGAAGAGACCCGCCCCTTGTCCAGACGCAGCATGATGATGCGGTATTCGTAGATCCAGGCGTCGTCGTCCGTGAAGTTCGGCCGGAGTCGGCTGAACCGCTTCCGCGTTTCCGGGTCCATGGGAGTCTTCAGGGTTTGGCCGTAGTAGAGCTGGGACGGGGTTTCCAGCCTGGGCGCGCCCAGGAGCCGCACGGCCTCGTCGCGGGTCATACCCGGCGCAGCCCGGCCGCCGTGGTCGTGGTGAAGGTCCCCTTGGGCACGCGCGCGCACAGCCGGGCGTCCTTCAGCCTTCGCGCGGAATCCGCCAGCATCGCGCGAACCACGTCGTCCCGGAATCCTGAAAACACGGCCACCACGCCGGAACCGGTCTCCTCGTAGCAATAGGCGAAGCGGTCCCAGCCGGGGAGGGATTGGGCCTTGCCGAAGCGGCGCAAGACGTCCTCTTCGGTGTCCTTTTCCAGCGTGACCCAGGGCAGGACGAACAGCCGTTCGTCGAGCGGAGTGTCCGGGCCCTCGTAACTGGCGTTGTCCCCGGTGGGAGGGAAAAGGTACTCGTCCAGGACAAAGGTTTCGCCCGCCCGGGCCGGAACGACCGGGAGCAGGATGCAGGCCGCGACCAGAACGGCCCGGAACAGTTCAGCGCGCGACATGGAGGAATTCCTTTCCGGCCTTTCTATGACCCCCCGAAGGGGGCGGGGCCGGGGGGGGCGTTGAGGCGGAATTCGCGCCTGGGCTTTTTCCAATAGACCCCAGGGTCCAGCCGGCCTCTCTCGTATGTCGGATTGACCAACTCCAGGCCCGGCGACCACCCCTCTTCGTCGATGGCCGCCCAGTCGTAGACAGCGGCCTTCATCACCTCCGTGCGGCCTTCGTAGGCCAGCGACACCAGGTCGCCGTTCACCTCGTAGCGGCACGGGGTCTCCTTGCGGGTCATGTTTTTGCGGGGGCCGGAACCTTCCGTGGGGTCCCAGAACTCAGTGACGATCCGGCATTCGCCGCCGTGCCGCAACTCGATGCACTGCGTCCATTCGGACTCGGTCAGCACGCAATAGGCGCCGGAGAGGTCCTGGGCCAAGGCGGATATTGAACTTGCACAAAAAAAGAATAATAAAGCGATCTTTTTCATTTCATCACCTTGCCTTTTGGATCATATTCAATATGGATATGGTTATTGTCTGGGTCATCAGGGTACTCTTCATACAGCACATCATAATCCTTTCCGAGTTCCTTACTCAGTTTGTTTTGTATTTTTAGCATTATAGTTCTATTATACTTTTTTGCCCGAATATCGATTGCTAAATTTTTATAATGAAGAGAGTTGGGACTATGAATACTGTCATTCGCAGATGAAATTACAACCTTGGCGCCATTTTCATGGAAAATTCTTCCAATAGTTTCATATTGGTTCGTAATTCTCGGGTCAAGATTCGCATCTCTCACCCGTTTTGCTTTTGGGAACATATCTCTCGGGTCAATGCTTCGGCTTATAGTTGCATTTTCCTGCTCGATTGTCGGAGATGGTACCTCTTTCTGAGGCAATTCCGGCAAATCATCCTTGCTCGGCCAATCCGGCAATTCAAGTCCGCTCGGCCAGTCGGGCAATTCCGGCAATGGCTCACGTTGCGTCTCGGCCCTCGGTTGCCTGTGATCCAAGCCTTGATTTGCCGGTCTGTATGCGAGCCGTTCGTTCAGCACATCCCGGCCGCCCCCTTCGGGGGTTTCCAGAAAGGCGAGAGCCTCTTGGCCGTTCTGTAGACCCCCGAAGGGGGGCAGCAGGCTTCCGCCCCGGGCCGTTTCCTCCTTGGGCTTCT
>NZ_KE383877.1:69236-160516 GCF_000422565.1 Desulfovibrio aminophilus DSM 12254
AGCCTCCCCGTCTTTCTGTAACGCCCCGAAGGGGCCTGTCCTGCAAAAGGGTGACGGGCTCTCGTCCCGCCCCCTTCGGGGGGCTTCAGAAAGGCAAAAGGCGGGAGTCTCTTGGCTGTTCTATGGACCGCCGAAGGCGGGCGAAGCCGGGAGCTTTTTTGCCTTTCTATGACCCCCCGAAGGGGGATGGCGGGGCGGGGGGGATTGGAGTATGCTTCGCGCGGCGAAAACAGCCGCACAAGGAGCGACCATGCCGCATCACGACGCAGCCGCCCTGGTTCTTGCCGCGGGCAAGGGCACGCGCATGCATTCGGACAAGCCCAAGGTCCTGCACACGCTTCTGAACGAGCCCATGCTCGGCTATGTTTTCGCGGCCCTGGAGCCGCTGTTCGGCCCGGCCGTGCTCACGGTGGTGGGCTTCGGCGCGGATCAGGTCCGCCGGGCCTATCCCGGGCGCGAGGCGACCTTCGTGACCCAGACCGAACAGCTCGGCACGGGCCACGCGCTCCAGACCGCGCTCGGCGCGCTGCGCAAGCTGGGCCGGGCGCACTGCCTGGTGGTCAACGGCGACACCCCGCTGCTGGAGTCGGACGCAGTGGAGCGCTTCCTGGCCGAGAGCGCGGGCGCGGACGTGGCCTTCGCCACCATCACGCCCGAACACCCCGGGGCCTTCGGCCGGGTCATCCGCGACGCGGACGACCGGGTCACGGCCATCGTGGAGGCCAAGGATCTCGACCCGACGAAGCACGGCGACCCCCGGGAGGTCAACGCGGGCGTGTATTTCCTGCGCCTGGAGGCGGTGACGCCGCTGCTGGACAGGCTGACCAACGCCAACAAGAGCGGCGAGTACTACATCACGGACCTCATCGGACTGGCCCGCGAGGCCGGGCTCTCGGTGGAGGGCGTGCGCTGCGGCGACGACGTGAACCTCATGGGCATCAACTCGCCCCTGGAGCTGGCCGAGGCCGAGGAACATCTCCGGCGGCGCATCCTGCGCGGCTGGCAGGCGCGGGGCGTGCTCATCCACCGGCCGGAGCTGGTGAGCGTGGGCCCGGGGGTGAAGCTGGAGCCCGGCTGCGAGCTGCGCGGCCCCTGCGAGCTGTACGGGACCACGAGCGTGGCCCGGGGCGCGAAGGTGGGCTCGCACTGCGTGCTGACGGATTCGAGCGTGGCCGAAAACGCCCTGGTGCGCGAGTTCTGCCACCTGGAGCAGGCCCAGGTGGGGCCGGAGTGCCAGGTGGGGCCGTATGCCCGGCTGCGTCCGGGCGCGGTGCTGGAGCAGGCCGCGCGGGTGGGCAACTTCGTGGAGATGAAGAAGGCGACCCTGCGCAAGGGGGCCAAGGCCAACCACCTGACCTACCTGGGCGACGCCGAGGTGGGCGAGAAGGCCAACGTGGGCGCGGGAACCATCACCTGCAACTACGACGGGAAAAACAAGTTCCGCACCGAGATCGGGGCCGGGGCCTTCATCGGCTCGAACACGGCCCTGGTGGCGCCGGTGACCGTGGGCGAGAACGCCTTGGTGGGAGCCGGTTCGGTGATCACCAAGGACGTGCCCGCCGGAGAGCTGGCCATCGCCCGCGGACGACAGACGAACATGAAGCGACGCAACAAGGCGTCTTGATTTTGACGCCTGAAGGGATTAGAGGATGCATATGGAACCGATCGCCCAACTGGAGAGCCGTTTCGAGGCCATGCTCGAGAGGATCAAGACCCTGGAGCAGGAAAACACGACCCTCCGGCAGGCATTGGAGAATGAATCGGCGGGCAGGCGCGACGTGCAGGAGCGTGTCGAGAACCTGCTCAGGAAAATCGAGACGGAGCTGGGGTAGCGGTCCGCGAACATGCCGCGATACACGCTGACCCTGCTCGGCCTCGAGATCACCTTCAAGACCGATGCGGACAATGGCCGCATCGAAGCCGCCCGGACGCTCATCGAAGACCGCTTCGCGGAACTGGTGCGCAACGGCGGCAATATCAGCAAGGAAAAGTTGCTGACGTTCCTGGCCCTCGGCTTGGCGGACGACTATCTCGAGTCCGAGTCCAAACTGAGGCGGCTGGAAGCCCGAATCAGCGGGATGCTGGAGAAAACGCCGGGACGCTGACGTCCCGGAAGCGGTGCCATAACCCTGGGGAGTTCGTGATCGTCCGGCGGTTCCTGAGCCAATGAGATGATAAAGGGAGTCCGCCCAGTCCCGGCCCGTGTGCAGACCCGCCCAGCGCGGGGAGCCTGACGGCCCGGAGGTGGAGCCCACCTGGGAAACCAGGTTCAGAACCCACGACGACACGGCTGCCCGGGGCACAGTATAGAGCCGAGGGATTTCTCTCCCCCGGACCCGGCGCGGGCGCTCACGCCGCGCTGCCGCGAAGACTCCCCCGGCCTCCACGCTCCGGCGCACCTTCCGCGCGGAATCGTCACCTTTCCTTGCCACCACGCCGCCGCAAGCGGCGCGCACCCCGGCGTTTGTTGGGAATTTCCGGGCCTCGCGGTCCGTTCACCCATACAGGAGCAATCGACATGATCACTTCCATCCTCATGGCCGGGGCCGCCGCCGTCATCGGCGTGGCCACCGGTTTCGCCCTCAACGCATACATCGCCAACAAACGCAACGACGACGCCCGGGGACTGGCCGAACGCATCGTGGAGGAGGCCCGCAAGGAGGCCGAGGCCATGAAGAAGGAGATCCGTCTCCAGGCCCAGGACGAGGTCTTCCACCTGAAGAAGGAACAGGAGGCCGAGTTCAAGAGCCGGGACCACGACCTGAAACGCCAGGAGTCGCGCCTCCAGGAGAAGGAGGAGCGCCTCGAAAGCAAGCTGGAGAAGCTGGCCCAGAAGGAGTCCGAGGTCATCGAGCTGCAGAAGAAGCTCATCACCCAGGAGAAGAACCTGGAGGAGATGACCGGCGAGATCGAGTCCAAGGCCGAGGAGCAGGAACGCATGCTCCAGGAGATTTCCGGCCTGACCCGCGAGGAGGCCAAGGAGCGCCTGCTCACGGAGATCGAGTCCAAGACCCGCCACGAGGCCGCCAAGATGGTCCGGCTCATCGAGACCGAGGCCCGCGAGGTGGCCGCCAAGAAGTCCAAGGAAATCCTCTCCCTGGCCATCCAGCGCTACGCGGGCGACTACGTCTCGGAGCAGACCGTCACGGCCGTGACCCTGCCCTCCGAGGACATGAAGGGCCGGATCATCGGCCGCGAGGGCCGCAACATCCGCGCCCTGGAGGCCGCCACCGGCGTGGATCTGATCATCGACGACACCCCGGAGACCGTGGTGCTCTCGGCCTACAGCCCGCTCAAGCGCGAGGTGGCCAAGCAGGCCCTGGAGCGGCTCATCCATGACGGCCGCATCCACCCGGCGCGCATCGAGGACATCGTGCGCAAGGTCGAGCAGGAGATGGACGTCAAGCTGCGGGAGATCGGCGAGCAGGCCACCTTCGACGTGGGCGTGCACGGCATCCATCCCGAACTCGTCCGCCTGCTGGGCCAGCTGCACTACCGCACGAGCTTCTCCCAGAACGTGCTCCAGCACTCCCTGGAAGTGGCCTTCCTCTGCGGCGTGATGGCCGCCGAGCTGGGCCTGGACGAGAAGAAGGCCAAGCGCGCGGGCCTGCTGCACGACATCGGCAAGGCCGTGGACCACGAGGTCGAGGGCCCGCACGCGGTCATCGGCGCGGACCTGGCCAAGAAGCACGGCGAGCAGGAGGACATCATCCACGCCATCGCCGCCCACCACGCCGACGTGCCGCCCCAGAGCATCCTGGCCAACCTCGTGCAGGCCGCCGACGCCCTCTCGGGAGCCCGGCCCGGCGCGCGCAAGGAGCTGCTGGAGAACTACGTCAAGCGCCTGGAGGAGCTGGAAGGCCTGGCCACCGGCTTCGACGGCGTGACCAAGGCCTACGCCATCCAGGCCGGACGCGAGATCCGCGTCATGGTCGACGCCGACCGGGTGAGCGACGACGAGACCCACCTGCTGGTCAAGGACATCGCCGAGAAGATCGAGAACAACATGACCTATCCCGGCCAGATCCGGGTCACGGTCATCCGCGAGAAACGCGCCGTGGGCTACGCCAAGTAGCGCGGCCGATACTCCGGCATACCGACGCGCCTCTTCCGGGCCCCGCCGCTTTTCGCGGCGGGGCCCTTATTTTTTCCCCGACACGCTTGTCGCGGCGGTCGTCCGATGGCATAGTCGATATTCTCCGGCGTTTCCTTCAACAGAGGTCCGTTCATGCCGAGACGCGCGACGCCGCTCCTTATCCTCCTGCTCCTGACGGCGCTTCTTTCCGCCCTGGCGGGGGTCTGCCGGGCCGGGGACTCCGCCCTGGCCGGAAAGACCGTGCGCGTGGCCGTGCTGAAAAGCTTCCCGCCCATGTACGACATCGACGAAAACGGCTTTCCCGACGGTTTCGCCCCGGAGGTGATCCGCCGGGTGCTGGCCAAGGCCGGGCTGACCCCGCTCTGGGTCCAGGAGGACGACTGGAACGGGCTGGTGAAAGCGGTGAGCGAGGGCCGGGCCGACCTCACGGCCCTGTCCCCCACGCCGGAGCGGGCCAAAATCCTGGACTTCGGCAAACCCTTCCTGACCTCACCGCCGGTGCTCCTGGTGCGTTCCGAAGGCTCGGGCATCCGGGACTTCACGGACATGGCCGGGAAGACCCTGGCCCTCATGCGCGGCAGCATCCTGCCCCCGGCCCTGGGCGGGCTGCCTGGCCTGCGCGTGGTGCAGGGCCTGGGCATGGAGCAGAACCTCTTCGCCCTCCTGGCCGGGGAGGTGGACGCCGTGCTGGCCGGAAAGTTGGAGCTGCAGCACATGATCCAGCGCATCGGCATGGAGCACATGGTGCGCTTCGCGCCCGGGCCGGACGTGGAATACAAGCGTTCCCTGGCCGTGGCCAAGGGCGACGCCGCCCTGTCGGCGCGGCTGGACCCCCTGGTGGAGGAACTGGTGCGCTCGCCCGAATACCAGGACCTGATCGAGCGCTGGTACGGCAAGCCCGTTCCCTTCTGGACCCTGGAACGCCTGGGCTGGACCCTGGGCGGCGGCTTCGCCCTGGCCCTGTTCGGCCTCTGGCTCTGGCACTACCGCCGCGTCCTGCGCCTGAACCGGCGTCTGGGCGAAAGCCTGGCCGCGGCCGAGGAGGCCCGCGAGGCCCTGCGTCGCACCGGAGCCATGCTCGAGGCCGTGGTCCGGGCCTCGCCCGTGTCCATCCTGGTGCTCGACCGCCAGGGCCGGGTGCGGCTCTGGAACCCGGCCGCCGAGACCATCACCGGCTGGAGCGCGGCCGAGGCCGCCGGGCGGATTCCCCCCCTGGTCCCGGAGGACAAGCGGAAGGAATACCAGACGTTCATCGGGCGGGTTCTGGCCGGGGAACAGCTCCAGGGCGTGGAACTGCTCCGGCGGCGCAAGGACGGCGTGGAGCTGATCCTCTCCCTGCACGCCGCCCCCCTGCGGGACGCCGAGGACCGGATCGAGGGCGTGCTGGGCATGATGCTCGACGTCACCGGCCGCAAACAGGCCGAGGCCGCGCACCGGGAAAGCGAGGACCGGCTGCGCCTGGCCCTGGACGCCACCCGCGACGGCATCTGGGACTGGAACCTGGAGACCGACGCGGTCTACCGCAGCCCCAACGACGCGCGCCTCCTGGGCTACGTCCCGGGAGAGATGACTTCCAGCCACGATGCGTGGGCCCGGCACATTCATCCCGACGACCTGGAGCGCGTGAAGACGGCCCAGCGGCGACACATCGAGGAGGGCGCACCCTACGAGATCCGCTACCGGGTGCTCGCCCGCGACGGCGTCCAGCGCTGGGTCTTCTCGCGCGGCATGGTCGTCTCCTGGGACGGCCAGGGCAGGCCCTTGCGCATGGTCGGCGTACACCAGGACGTCACCGGCCAGATCCAGATCCAGGAGGAACTGGCCGCCGCCAACGAGGAACTGGCCGCCACCAACGAGGAGCTGGTCCAGGCCAACGACGAACTCATGGCCGAGATCGGCCGCCGCCGCCAGGTGGAGGACGCCCTGCGCCAGGCGAGCTCCGCCGCCGAGGCCGCCAGCAGGACCAAGAGCGAGTTCCTGGCCAACATGAGCCACGAGATCCGCACCCCGCTCAAAACGGCATGCTCGGCATGCTCCAGCTCCTCAAGGACACGCCCCAGGACGAAGAGCAGCGGGAATGCACCCAGACGGCCCTGGACTCGGGCCGCCACCTGCTGACCATCCTCAACGACGTGCTGGACTTCTCCCAGATGGAGGCCGGAGCCCTCTCCCTGGTCATCGAGCCCCTGGACGTGCCCCTGGTGCTGTCCTCGGTGGAGAAGCTCTTCGGGCCGGTCTGCCGCAACCGGGGCCTGGTCTTCGAGGTCCACGCCGATCCGGATCTGCCCAGGCCCCTGCTGGGCGACCCGGCACGGCTGCGGCAGGTGCTCTTCAACCTGGCGGGCAACGCCGTGAAGTTCACGGAGACCGGCTTCGTGCGCATCGAGGCCTACCCCCTGCCGCCCACCCGGCCGGGCGAGGCCCGCGTCTTCTTCACCATCTCGGACTCCGGCGTGGGCATCCCGGACGACCGGCTGGGCGACATCTTCGAACCCTTCACCCAGGTGGACGGCACCCTCACCCGCCGCCACCAGGGCACGGGCCTGGGCCTGTCCATCGTCAAGCGTCTGGTGACGCTCATGGGCGGCAACGTGGCCATCGAGAGCGAACTGGGCGTGGGCACCTCGGTACACTTCTGCATCCGGGCCGAGGCCGCCTCCCGACCCTGGCGGCCCGCCATGCCCGCCGCGCCGGAAGTCCAACCCCGGCGGGCGCTGCGCGTGCTCGTGGCCGAGGACGACGCCATCAACCGCACCCTGGCCGCGCGCTTCCTGGAAAAGCTCGGGCACGTGGCCATCCAGGCCGAGAACGGCCGCCGGGCCATGGACATCCTGCGCCAGGAGCGCGTCGACTGCGTGCTCATGGACGTGCAGATGCCGGTGCTGGACGGCATCGCCGCCACCCGCATCATCCGCTCGGACCCGGACCTGGGCGACAAGGCCCGGGTGCCGATCGTCGCCCTCACGGCCCACGCCATGCTCGGGGACCGCGAACGCTGCCTGGAGGCGGGCATGGACGGCTACCTCTCCAAGCCCCTGGACCTGGAAGACCTCAGGACCGCCCTGCGCAAACACTGCTCCGAGACGTCGGCCTCGCGGAATCATTGAAACGCGCGGACTCCACCTTTCCATGAGTTAACGGGGGAAAGGTTGCTCCCACCCCTCTGGCTACCATACAATAGCCATTGGCGTCGTGGCCGCTCCACGATGAAGGGATCCCGATGTTCCCCAGAAAACTCAGCTCCGTGCTCATGCTTTCCGTGACCTGCGCCGTGGCCCTGGCCATCGGCGGCATGGTCCTCCACGCCTCCCGCGCCCTCTACTCCCAATCCCTGCTGCTGGAGACCCGGGCCATGCGCCAGACCACCTGGTCCATCCGCCGGGCCCTGGAGCTCTATCTGCGGAGCGGCGCGACCATGGCCCGCTCCCTGGCGGCCGGGGAGGACGCGCGGCGGGCGCTCTCCCGCGACCGGGGAACCCCCGGGGCCCTGCCCTGGGAATGGCTCGCCGACGAGACGCTCCAGGCCGTGCTGCTCTTCGACGCCCGGGGCGGAACGCGGGCCTGGGTCTCGGCCGACGGGCAGGCCCCGGCCGGGCCGGACCTGGGCGTCGAGGACTACGCCGGGGCCATCGCCTCGGGCCGGGAGAACTTCCTCTCTCCCGATCTGCGGCGCACGCCCGGCGGCACGCTCGTCCTGGTCCAGGCCGCGGCCGTGCGCGCCCCCGAGGGACGCCTCCTGGGCGGGGTGGCCGTGTTCACCCGCTGGGAGCCCTTCATGCGGGACTTCATCGATCCCCCGCGCTTCGGCGCGCGCGGCTCCTGCTTCATGCTCGACGCCACGGGCCGGATCATCGCCCACGCCCGGGACAAGTCCCTGCTGCTCCGGGAAATCCCGGACCAGTCCCTGACCAGGAGGATCCTGAGCCTTGGCAACGGCGAATTCCGGGGCGAGTGGGAGGACGAGCGCAAGCATTACGTCCTGGCCACCGTGCCGGAGACGGGCTGGGTCATCTGCGCCAACGCCTTCGTCGACGACCTGCTCCTGGCCCCGGAACGCGAGGGCGGCCTGCTGCTGGCCGCCGGCGCGGCGACGGTCCTGCTCCTGGCCGGGATCATCGCCCTGCTGGTCCGGCGGCTGGTGGCCCGCCCGGTGCGGGACATCGAGGCCTTCACCTCGGCCGTCACCCGGGGCGACTTCACGGCCGCGCTGCGCGGAAGCTTCCGCTGCGAACTGCGCGGCCTGGCCGGGAACATCCGGCTCATGGTCGCGGAGCTCAAGAAACGGCTCGGCTTCGCCCGGGCCGTGCTGACGGGCTTCGTCCTGCCCTGCGCCGTGGTGGACGCCGAGAACCGCCTGACCTTCGCCAACGGCCGCCTGCTGCGCATCCTGGGGCGCGAAACCTACGCGGACTGCCTGGGCCGCCCGTCGGGCCGCCTGCTCCGGGGCGACGAGGGAGCCCGCACCATCCTGCTCCGGGCCCTGGAGGAACAGCGCACGGTGACGGACGAGGCGACCTATCTCTCCTCTCTTGGCGAATCCCGGACCTGCACCGTCACGGCCATGCCCCTGACCGGCCTGGACGGGGAAATCCAGGGCGCGTTGGCGGTCTGGTTCGAGATCACCGAGCGCCTGGAACAGCAGCGGATCATCGAGGAGCAGAACACGCGCCTGACCGCGTCCGAGGCCCGCTACCGGGCCCTGTTCATGAACACCGGCATGGCCGCCCTGCTCCTGGAAGAGGACACGACCATCCAGCTGGCCAACGCGGAGTTCGCCGCCCTGGTGGAGTTGGAGCCGGACCGGGACGTGGTGGGCCGGAGCTGGGCGGAGTTCTTCCATCCCGAGGATCTGTCGCGCATGATGGAGGCCCACGCCCTGCGCCGCATCGACTCGGACCGGGCTCCGCGCTCCTACGAGACCCGCCTGCTGACCAGTTGCGGCGCGCTCAAGGAAGTCGCCATGACCGTGGCCTGCATCCCGGGCACCCGGATGTCCATCGCCTCGCTGGCGGACATCACCGACCGCAAGGAGGCCGAGCGTCGGCTGGAGCGCCAGGCCCTCTACGACCCGCTCACCGGCCTGCCCAACCGGCGGCTCTTCCAGGACCGCCTGCGCCAGGCCGTCGGCGTCTCGGAGCGGATCGGAACCCAGGTGGGCGTGCTGCTCCTGGACCTGGACGAATTCAAGCACGTCAACGACAGCCTGGGGCACTCCGCCGGGGACGCCGTGCTCCGCGAGGCCGCCGACCGCTTCGCCGGAGTCCTGCGCCAGGGCGACACCCTGGCCCGCCTGGGCGGGGACGAGTTCGGCGTCCTCATCGAGGGGCTGGAGGGGGCCGATCCCTTGTCGCGCGTGGCCGAGGCCCTGCTGGAGTCCCTGGAGCGCCCGTTTGCCGTGCAGGACGCCGAGGTCTACCTGGGCGTCAGCGTGGGCATCGCGGTCTGCCCGCTGGACGGCTCGGAACCGGAACGGCTCATCCAGAACGCCGACATGGCCATGTACCGGGCCAAGGAGCAGGGCCGGAACACCTTCCGGCTGTACAAGACGGAACTCAACGAACGCGCCCGCCGACGCCTGACCCTCAAGACCGAGCTGCGCCAGGCCCTGGCCGAGGAGCGTTTCGAGGTCTTCTACCAGCCCAAGGTGGAGCTGCGCGGCCACGCCGTGGTCGGCATGGAGGCCCTGGTCCGCTGGCGCGCGCCGGACGGTTCCCTGCGGCCGCCGTCGAGCTTCATCTCCTTCGCCGAGTCCAGCGGGCTCATCGTGGCCATCGACTACCAGATCCTGGAACAGGCCTGCCGCCAGGCCGCGCGCTGGCACGAGGCGGGATTCCCGGACCTGACGCTGGCGGTCAACCTCTCGGCCCAGCACTTCCGCCAGAGGGACATGCCCGAGCGCGTCCTGGACATCCTCGCGCGCACCGGGCTGCCCCCGGAGCGGCTCGAGCTGGAGATGACCGAGACGGCCCTGCTCCAGAACTTCCAGGCCGCGGGCGAGATGATGGAGACGCTCACCGCCCGGGGCGTGCGCTTCGCCCTGGACGACTTCGGCGCGGGATACTCCTCCCTGAGCTACCTCATGGCCCTGCCGCTCCAGAGCGTGAAGATGGACAAGAGCTTCGTGGACCGCATCAACGAGGCGGACGCGCGCGGCAAGACCCTGGCGCGCGCGGTGCTCTCCCTGGCCGACGGCCTGGGCCTGCCCGTGATCGCCGAGGGCGTGGAGACCATGGAGCAGTATCACTTCCTGCTCCGCCACTCCTGCCGCTTCGTCCAGGGCTACCTCTTCTCCCCGCCCCTCGCCCCCGGGGAATTCGAGGCCCTGCTCCTCTCGGGGGGAACGGCTTCGCCGTCCGCATAGAAAGAGAAACGCCAGGGGGCCTTCGGCCCGGTTCAGCAAGGCGAAAGCCTCTTCGCCTTTCTATGAACCGGCGAAGCCGGGAGCCTCTTCACCTTTCCATGAACCCCCGAAGGGGGCGAAGCCGGGCGCCTCTTTACCTTTTCATGAACCCCCGAAGGGGGCTCGCGTCGAACAGCTGACCGGCGCGCGGCGGCCGATGGTCCAGGAGGCCTGCTCGCCCTTGCCCCAGAACTCGTGTTTGCCGTCGGTGTAGCGGATGCCCGAGGCGGACAGGGCCCGGGGCAGGGTCAGGGAAACGCCGTCCGGGAAGGTCAGGATGACAACGCCGTCGGGACCGGCGGCGTTGTCGAACACCGCGCTGAAGGCGGTTCCGTCGTCGCAGGAGTAGGCATAGGGGCCGTGGACCGGACCCTGGCCCGGGGCCTCGCCTCCGGCCAGGGCCGGGGCGGACAGGAGCAGAAGCAGGCAGAAGGCGGACAGGCTGCGCATGGGCGGACCTCCTCGAAAGGAGGCTAGCACGGGGCCGGGGGTGGACGCAAAACCCTTGCCGGGAACCCCCGCGCCGTCGTACATCCGGGACATGCGCATCCTCTTCCTCGGCGACATCATGGGCCGCCCGGGCCGCAAGCTCGTGCTCGAACGCGCCCCGGAGCTCCGCCGCGAACTGTCCCTGGACCTGATCCTGGCCAACGCCGAGAACGCCTCGGCGGGCCTGGGGCTCTCGGCCCGCAACGCGGCCGAGCTGCTGGAGGCCGCGGACCTCCTGACCACCGGCAACCACGTCTGGAAGTACAAGGATCTCGTGCCCGTGCTCCAGTCCGAGCCGAGGCTCATCCGGCCGCTGAACTTCCCGGAGGCCCCGGGCCGGGGCCTGGCCGTGCTGCGGCCGCCGAACCTGCCGCCCGTGGCCGTGCTCAACCTCCAGGGCCGGGTCTTCATGGACCCCATCGACTGCCCGTTCCGCGCGGCCGAGGCGGCCCTGGCCGGGCTGCCCCGGGACGTCATGGTGCGGATCGTGGACTTCCACGCCGAGGCCAGCAGCGAGAAGATCGGCCTGGGCCTGTTCCTGGACGGCAAGGTCTCGGCGGTCATCGGCACGCACACCCACGTGCAGACCAACGACGCCGCGATCCTGCCCGGCGGCTCGGCCTTCCTGACCGACGCGGGCATGTGCGGGCCGTTCCCCTCCTGCCTGGGGATGCAGCCCGAGCCCGTGCTCCGGCGGCTCATGACCGGCCTGCCCGCGCGCTTCGAGGTGGCCGAGACCCCGGCCGAGCTGCGCGGCGCGCTCCTGGAGATCGACCCGGACACCGGCCGGGCCCTGTCCATCAAGGCCTGGAGGGGCTGATCCGGCCCCGGCGAAGCCCCCTCCCCGGGGTTTTACAATGCTGAAATTTTGTCCTACAGCTTGTCGCGACAGGGGGAGATCCTCGACCGAGAGGACCTCCCCCGGATCATTCAGAGAGGAAGAAAGATGAATATCTACGACGAGTTCAAGTGGCGCGGGCTGGTGCATCAGGTCTCCGACGAGGAGAAGGTCCGCGAGTATCTTTCCGAGCCCGGCCGGACCATGTACTGCGGCTTCGACCCCACGGCCGAGAGCCTGCACATCGGCAACCTCGTGCCCCTGCTCTCCCTGGCCCGGCTCCAGCGCGCCGGCCACAAGCCCATCGTGCTCCTGGGCGGGGCCACCGGCATGATCGGCGACCCCTCGGGCAAGGACAAGGAACGCGAGTTCTCGGCCCGCGAGCTGGTCCTGGCGCGGGCCGCGCGCATCCGCGCCCAGGCCGAGGCCTTCTTCGAGAAGAACACCGGCGGCAAGCCCATCGTGGTCAACAACTACGACTGGACCAAGGACGTGACCTTCCTGGAGATGCTCCGCGACACGGGCAAGCACTTCACCGTGAACTGGATGCTGGCCAAGGAGTCGGTCAAGGGCCGCATCGAGCGCGAGGACGTGGGCATCTCCTTCACCGAGTTCAGCTACATGATCCTCCAGGGCTTCGACTTCCACCATCTCTACGAGACCTACGGCTGCCGGCTCCAGATCGGCGGCGGCGACCAGTGGGGCAACATCACGGCGGGCACAGAACTCATCCGCCGCAAGGCCGCCAGCGAAGCCTTCGCCATGACCTTCCCGCTCATCACCACGGCCTCGGGCAAGAAGTTCGGCAAGAGCGAGAAGGGCGCGATCTTCATGGACCCGGCCCTGACCAGCCCCTACGCCTTCTACCAGTTCTGGCTCAACAGCGACGACCGCGACGTGGTCAAGCTGCTCAAGTTCTTCACCTTCCTGTCCCAGGAGGAGATCGCCGCCCTGGAGCGCGAGGTGGAGACGAACCCCGGCGCCCGCGAGGCCCAGAAGCGCCTGGCCGCCGAAACCACCATCATGGTCCACGGCCGCGACGTCCTGGACCGGGTTCTGGCCGCCAGCGAGGCCCTCTTCGGCAAGGGCGACATCCGCGCCGTGGAGCCCTCCCTGCTGCGCGCGGCCCTGGAAAGCGCCCCGGCCGTGAGCTACGAGGCCAGGAACCTGCCCGACCTGCCGCAGATGCTCGTGGATCTCGGCCTGTCGCCCTCCAAGGGCCAGGCCCGCAAGGACATCCAGGCGGGCGGCCTGACCCTCTCGGGGAACAAGATCACGGACCCGGCCCACGCGCCCGGCGATTCCGATTTCCTGGAAGGCGGTGTGCTCGTGCTGCGCAAGGGCAAGAAGAACTACGGCCTGGTGACGATCCGCCGGGCATGACGCCTTTTCTTGACCCCGGAAGCGGGAGCGCATAGTCAGGATTGCGGGAACATTACAATGGAAATGCTGCAGCACGTCATCGCGCAATACGGCTATCTCGCCCTCTTCCTCGGCACCTTCCTGGAAGGCGAGACGATCATGCTCCTCTGCGGGTTCGCGGCCTTCACCGGGCACATGGACCTGGCGCTGGTCATGCTCGCGGGCGGAGCCGGAACCTTCTTCGGGGACCAGCTCTACTTCTACATCGGCCGCTGGAAAGGCATGGCCGTGTTCGAGCGCTGGCCCAAGCTCAAGGGCAAGGCGTACCGCGTGGCCTGCCTGCTGCACCGCTACCGCTACGCCGTGATCCTGAGCTTCCGCTTCTTCTACGGCCTGCGCAACGTCACGCCCTTCGTCATCGGCATGAGCCCCATCAAGGCCTGGCAGTACTTCGGCCTGAACCTCATCGCCGCCGTGGTCTGGTCCGTGACCTTCGCCTCCCTGGGCTACCTCTTCGGCAGCGCGGCCGAGAGCGTGCTCCACGACGTCAAGCAGGTGGAGATGTACGTCTTCGGCGTGATCATCCTCCTGGCCCTCGCTGTCTGGGTCATCCGCAAGCTGCGGAGCAAGGCCAAGCACGAGGTGGAGGAGTGCGCCGCCCACACCCCGGCCGCCGGGGACGAACCGGTCCCGCCCAAGGACCACGAGGCATGACCTGATCCGAAGCCGATCCGCTCCCGGCGCGACCCGCCGGACCTCTTCCGATAATCATGGCCCCCGGCTCACGGGGGCTGTACTTTTTCAGGGACGGCATTCATAATCTCCCCGTGGGAGCCGGGTTCCCGGCCTCGGGGACAACCAGTCACGACAACGAGACTTCATCCATGCGCATTTCGCTCATCGACCTCATCTCGGCCCTCTCCGGCGCGCTCGACCTCGTCAGCCCCGCCGTGGTCGGCCACCACCGCCGCGTGGCGGCCATCGCCACGGCCCTGGGCCGACGCCTCAACCTCCCGCCCGCCGACATCACGGACCTGCGCCTGGCCGCCCTGCTCCACGACGTGGGGGCCTTTTCCCTCAAAAGCCGGCTCGACGCCCTGGTCTTCGACACCAACGACCTGGACCACGCCGAAACCGGCTGGCGCCTGCTGCGCGCCCTGCCCCGGCTCGAACGCCCGGCCCGGCTCGTGCGCTGGCACCACACCCGCTTCGACGACTTCGGCGACATCCTCGACGACCCGCGCACCCTGCTCCTCGGCAACCTCCTCAACCTCGCCGACCGCGTGGACGTCTCCCTGCGCCGCGACCGCGACCTGGACACCGAGGCCCGCGCCGCCATCCGCCGCATCGGCATGCTCCGGGGCCGCACCTTCGACCCCGAAACCCTGCGCGCCCTGGACGACACCATCGCCGGGAACGACCTGGACCCCGAGTTCTGGCACGGGGCCGTGCGCGACGCGCGCTGCACCGCCGACTGCCTGGAGCTCTCCCTGGAGGACGGCGAGATCCCCGTCTTCTCCCGGGCCTTCTCCCAGGTCATCGACTTCCGCAGCCGCTTCACCGCCACCCACTCGCGCGGCGTGGCCGCCGTGGCCCACGCCCTGGCCGGGCTGGAAGGCCTGCCCGAGGACATCCGCGCCCGCGTCCTCCTGGCCGGAGACCTCCACGACCTGGGCAAGCTCGCCGTGCCCACGGAAATCCTCGAAAAACCCGGCCCCCTCGATCCCCGCGAGGCCGAGATCATGCGCCGCCACGCCGAGATCGGCGAGCGCGTCCTCTCCCAGGTTCCCGGCCTGGAGGATGTGGCCGAGTTCGGCTGCCGCCACCACGAACGGCCCAACGGACGGGGCTACCCCCGGGGCCTCGCGGGCGGCCAGCTCAGGCAGCCCTCCCTGCTCGTGGCCGCCGCCGACGTCTTCACCGCCGTGCTCGAAGACCGGCCCTATCGTCCGGGCATGACCCTGGACCGCGCCCGCTCCCTCCTGCGCACCCTGGCCGACGACGGCGACCTCGACACCCGGGCCGTGGACCTGCTCCTGACCCACACCACCCAGGTGGACGAGGCCCGCAGACAAGCCCAGGACGAGGCCCACAGGCAATTCACCGCCTTCGCCCCCGGCTTCGCCGCCTGATCGCGGCGGCCGGAAAGACTGATCCGGGGGCTTCCAGCCCCCGCCCCCCTGGCCAGAGCTGCGCCCTGGACCCCATAATGGCGCGGGATTTCGCGGCTCCGTCGCGCGCCGTCGGCCCGCTCGCCCCGCGAAATCCCGCGCCACGGTGGGCCATAAGAGAGCCGGAAGCCTCCCCGCCTTTCTGAAATGGGCCGAAGGCCCCCGAAAGGCGGACGCGAGGCGTGTTTTCACGAGCCAGGCAGGAGCAAGTCGGGCCCGGCCCGAAGCGCCCGCACGACAGGCCCCGCGGCCCCGCACCCCTGATTCGGGAGTGCGCGGCCCCTTGCCTTGTCGTGAAAATACCCGAGGGGCCGCCCCCCGTTATCGCCCCCGGCTTCGGGGGGTCATGAAAAGGCGGAAGAGACTCCCATCTCTTCCGCCTTTTTGAATTGAGGCGAAGCCCCCGGCTTCGCCGGTTTACGGAACGACGGAAGAGGGTTCCTCTCCCCCGTCCTCCTGAGCCGGGCCGAGGGCCCTGACGCGGGCGGCGCGGACGTCCCGCTCGGGCAGGAGGTAGTCCTCGGGCGCGCCGAACAGCTCCACGGCGTGCCGGGCGATGCGGTCGGTGTCGAAGTTGTCCATGAGCCCCAGGGAGTCGCCGCCCTGCATCAGGGGCGCGAGGTAGGTCATGGCCTGGGTCAGGGTCTGGGCCTCGTACTGCTTCTGGGCCCGGGCCACGGGCGAGGCGTAGTCGATGACCAGATCGCGCCGGGCGACTCCCCCCGGCAGGGGCGGCAGTTCGCCCGAACGCAGGAGGATGTTGAAGACCCGGTTCACCAGCGGGGCCAGGAACTCGGTCTGCATCCGGCCGAGCACCGGGCCGAGCACGCGCATCTTCTCGCTCTGGCGGATGAGGGCCTCGGTGGCCGAAAGCACGGGCGCGCCCGGGGGCTGGAGCTGGTCGTTGAGGAAGATCGCCCGGATCGAGTCCCGCCGCGCGGCCATCATGGACTCGGTGGCCTTGAGGTCCACGGCCACCGGCAGGGCCTCGATGCGGTCGCCGGACCCGGCGCGGTAGTACGACAACCCGCCCGGGCCGGAGCGGATCGGGCCCAGGAAGCCGTCGTCCGGGACCATGAGCGGCGGGTCGGACATCTTCTCGGCGGCCATGAGCGCGGTGCGGCTCATGGCGTTCAGCACGCGGATGTCCGAGAGCGCCGTGAGCCCCGGGCCCCGGCCGTAGACCTCCCCGGCGGCCTTGGACCAGCGCGGGACCATGTAGGGCATCTCCAGATAGCCGGATTCCTCCAGCACCCGCCGCGCGCCCAGCTCCACGTAGACGCTGGCGAAGGGGAAGTTGCGGTTGCCCAGGCCCAGGGGGTCGCGGTCCGCGCGGGGGAAGACCGCGTGCAGGATCTCCACCGGCTCCTCGGGCCGCTCCCCGGCCTTGCGCCGGGTCTCCTCGGAGCAGGCCTCGCCCCACTGGGACGCGGCCTGGCGCGCGGTCAGCTCATAGGTGCGCAGGACCGTGTCCACCACCCCGCGCACGTCCTCGGCCACGCAGACCTCGGACAGGGGCCGGGCCGAGAAGCGCACGGCGCATTCCGCGTCGGCCTCCACGTAGAGCACGCCCGTGCCGAGCAGGACCACGTCCAGGTACAGCTCGTGGGCCGCCGCCTGAAAGCCGCTGGCCTCGGAGTTGAACAGCGCGGCCATGCGCTCCGTGGCCTCGGACACGTAGGTCCGCACGCCCTCCTGGTCGGCCAGGCGCTTGTCCCTGGCCCGCACCCGGAACCAGGGCAGGCAGGGGTTGGTGAGCAGGCCGCCCAGGGCCGCGCCCAGCAGGTCCAGGGCGTGGCAGGGCGTGGAGTCGTAGATCTTCTCGTCGCCCGCCCGGCCCCGGCTCGAAGTCCGGCCCCGGAAGGAATTCTTGCGCGGCAGCACGTAGTCCGAAAGCTCCTCCCAGGTGGGCAGCCAGGGGTCGCGGGCCTCCTCCAGGCTCTTGCGCCGGGCCAGGAGAGCATCGATGCGCGCTTCGTCCATGGCTCACTCCCCCAGCCGGGTCTTGAGCCCCGGCCTGGCCACGGGAGCGGGGTCCAGAAGCCCGGCCCCGCCGGTGGCCAGGGTGGACGCTTGGCCGCGCATCCGGGCCACGCGGTTTCTCTCGCGCTCGGCCGCCTCCTGGCTCTCCTCCTCGCGCTTGCGCCGGTTCTCGGCGCGGCGGCGCGCCTCGTCCTCGGCCCGGGCGCGGGCCATGTCAGCGGCCGACGAGCCGCGATTCCTGGACGACGAGCCGATGGAGCCCAGGGCCAGACTGCCGATGCTCGTGATGATGTCGAATGCGGAACCACCCATGTGTCCATCCTCCTTGGGCGGCGGGACCACGGACCTCCCGCTCCCCCGCCGCGCCGGTTTCCCCGGAGACTAGCCCCGGTTTTCCGCCCCCGCGAAGATCAGCGGCACATTGACGGCTCTTTGCAGCGAATATGCATCTTGACCGCCTTCGGCGGTTTTCAGAAAGGCGGGGGCCTTCGGCCCATTACAGAAAAGCGGGGAAGCGGGAGCCTCTTTGCCATTCCATGAACCCCCGAAGGGGGTCAGGAGAGCATGTCCATGAACAGGCGGCGGGTGCCGGGGGCGGGGATGGCGGCGTGGACGGCGTGGGCCTGGAGGAAGGCCGGGTCCGGGGGCGCGTCGGCCGGGACCAGGAGAAGCACGCGGACGCGGTTCCCGCGAGGGATTCCGGCGAGCTGCTGGAGTTCGTCGATCCGGCGGGCCAGGTCCGGGCCGTCGGGGCCGGAGAGGGAGCGCCCGATCACGACGGCGTCGAAGGGTTCGCCCTGGTCCAGGGCGTCGCGGAGCAGGGCCAGGGCGCATCGGCCGTCGTGAGCCTGGACGCAGGTTCCGAAGGGGTCGAGAAGGCAGATCAGATAGTCGCGGTTGACGGAATCGCCGTCCACCAGAAGAATGCGGCGCATCGGGGGTCTCCCATGCCGGAACGCACTCCGGTGACTCTCGATTAGCGCATGGCCCCCTGCGCCGCAACGGTCGCGGAAGGCGATCCGCCGCCTTTTGTGTGACATTTGCATGGCCGCGACGGGGCTTGCGGTTTCCCGGGAGAATCTCCTAGAGTGCCGCGCATGAGCACACCCCATCCGCAACATGAGGAAACCTTCCGCGTACGCGTCTACCACACCGGGGGAGGCGGCCCGAGGGCCAACCTACCCGCCGTGCTGGACCTGCTGCAGGAGGCCGCGGGCAATCACGCGGCCCAGTTCCGGGTCTCCCCCGCCGACATGCTCGAGCGGGGAACGGCCTGGGTCACGTCGCGCATCTGCGTGCGCATGGACCGTTTCCCGGACCTGGGCGAAACGGTGGTGGTGCGCACCTGGCCGCACGCCCGGGACCAGTTCTCCACGCGCCGCGACTTCCTGCTCCTGGGCGGCGACGGCGGCGAGATCGGCCGGGCGGCCTCGGTCTGGGTGGTCATGGACATCGCCGCCCGCAAGCTCGCGCCCCTGCCGGACTACATGGACGGCATGTGGGACGCCACCCCGCGCCCGGCCCTGGACCTGCCGTCCAAGGCCGTGCCGCGTCTGGCCAAGCCCGAGTCCGAGACGCCCATCCTGGTGCGCCGGGCGGACCTGGACATCAACGGCCACGTGAACAACGCCCGCTTCCCGGAATGGTGCCTGGAGTCGCTGGAGCAATGGCCCGGGCGGCTCGTCCAGGCCGACATCGCCTTCCGCGCCGAGTGCCGCCTGGGCGACGCGGTGGTCTCGCGCACCGGGCCCGGCGGCGACGGTCTGCTCCACTCCCTCTCGCGAGAGGGCGCGGAACTCTGCCGCATGAAAACATGGTGGGCGGGGGCTTCGCCCCTTTCATAGAAAGGCCCCGGCTTCGCCGGTTCATAGAAAGGCGGAAGACGGGAGCCTCCCCCGCCTTTCTAAAAACCGCCGAAGGCGGGCGAAGCCGGGCGAAGGCGGGCGAAGATGGGCGAAGATGGAGAAGGATACCGAAGGTCTTATAATCCCTTCATCATCCTCGACAAAAAAAACAGGGGCGTGGTATAAGGAAATCGCGCGGTCGACGAGAATCGAAAAAAAGCACCTGGAACCGACCGGCGACGCGCGAGACGGAACCACGAGGTCGAAACGAGCATGTCACTGTTTTCCGGCGCCATCACCCTGCGTGCCGCCACGCCCATAACGGACTCCGAGTTCAAGGAGCTGCGCGACTTCATTTATCAGCGCAGCGGCATCTGGGTGGACGAGAAGCGCAAGTACCTTTTCGAAAACCGCTTCCACAAGCGGCTGGCCACCCTGGGCCTGAAGAGCTTCGACGAATACATCAAGCTCCTCAAGTACGATCCCCGCAGCCAGGAAGAGATGAAGTCGCTGTGGGAGATCATCACCACCAACGAGACGAGCTTCTTCCGCGACATCAAGCAGCTGGAGAGCTTCCAGAACGTGATTCTGGCCGAGGTTCTGGCCGAGCAGCGCAAGAAGGGCAAGTTCGACCTGAACATCTGGTCCGCGGGCTGCTCCTCCGGCGAGGAGCCGTACACCCTGGCCATGATCATCTCCGACGCCCTGGGCCTGGAGCTGCCCAAGTGGCGGGTGACGATCACGGCGGTGGACCTCTCCCCGGCCATGGTCGCCAAGGCCAAGGCGGCGGTTTACGGGGAATACTCCTTCAAGACCACCACCGAGGCCCAGAAGAAGAAGTACTTCGTGCCCGCCGGGACGGACCTCAAGGTCAAGCCCGAGATCGCGCGCATGGTCAACTTCCAGCAGATGAACCTGAACGACGACGCGGCGGTGCGGCGGGTGCCCAAGTCCCAGATCGTGTTCTGCCGCAACGTCATCATCTATTTCGACGAGGCCATGCGCACCAAGGTGGCCCGGGCCTTCTACGACAATCTGCTTCCCGGCGGCTACCTCCTGCTCGGGCACTCCGAGACCCTGCACAAGATTTCCACGGCCTTCCGCCCCAAGTTCATCCCCGGGGCCATGGCCTACAGGAAGGAGTAGCGCCGTGGGACTGAAACTGAACATCGACGCCATCCGGCCGGGCATGGTCCTGGCGGCGGACGTGCTCTCCCGGGACGGCAAGGTGCTCTTCGCCTCCGGGGCCGCCCTGGAGCCCTGGCACGTGCAGATCCTGAAGACTCTCGGCATCGCCGAGGTGGACGTCTCCGAGGATCAGTCCGGCCTGCCCTCGCCCGCCGAGGTGCTGGAATACGTACGCGACTTCTTCCTCTACGTGAACCCGGACCACCCGGCCATGCAGGTGATCTTCGAGATCGCGGCCGAGCGCGCGGGCGAACGCACCCGCCGGGGCTGGCGGCTGCCGGACCTGGCCACGCGCCGGGCCACGAACGTGGAGCACCTGGAGGACGTCTTCGGCCCGGGCCAGTTCACGCCCGAGACCATCGTCAAGCACGAGACCGAGCTGTCGAGCTTCCCGGACATCTACTTCCGGCTCAAGGATCTGCTGGAGTCGCCCTCGGCCTCGGCCAAGCGCATCGCGGACCTCATCGCCGGCGACGTGGGGCTCTCGGCCAAGCTGCTCCGGCTGGTGAACAGCCCGCTCTACGCCCCGGCCCAGCCCGTGGACACCATCACCCGGGCCGTGACCCTGGTGGGCACCAACGAGCTGGCCACCCTGGCCTTGGGCATCACGGCCATCAACTACTTCAAGGACATCCCGCCGGAACTCATCGACATGCAGACGTTCTGGCGCCACAGCCTGACCTGCGCGGTGCTGGCCCTGCTCCTGGCCAAGCGCCGGGGCCTGCCGCCCGAGCGTTTCTTCACCGCCGGGCTGCTGCACGACGTGGGACGGCTCATCCTGTTCAAGAAGCTGCCCTACGCCTCCACCGAGGCCATGATCCACGCCCGGGAGAACGCCCTGCCCCTGATGGAGGCCGAGCGCATCCTCCTGGAGTTCGACCACACGGACGTGAGCCGGGTGCTCATGGCCGAATGGAAGTTCCCGGAGCAGTTCCGCGACAGCATCAACCACCACCACGATCCCATGGACTGCGCGCAGCCGGTGGACGCGGCCATCGTGCATCTGGCCGACATCATGGCCAACGCCGTGGGCATCGCGGACGGCGGCATGTACGCGGTGCCGGACCTGGACGCGGCGGCCTGGGAGCTGCTGGAGATGCGGCCCACCGAACTCCAGGCCCTGATGATCGAGTTCGACGCCCAGTTCGAAAAGACGCTCAAGGCGTTCCTCTAACCCCCTTCGGGGGTTTCCGGAAAACCGAAAGGCGGGGGAGCGCATCCCCCGCCTTTTTTCATTCAATCCCGGCTCAGCGCCGCAAATGCGTTTTTCCTGGACGGTTCCGGCCAGGCACGATAACGGGTTCATATTGATGGGAATAGGCTCCAATGGCATCTGCCGGGCGCAAGGCCCCGCTCCCGCTCAACCGCAACTCCGAGAGGAACACATGCGCACCACCATTTCCGTCGCCCTCTGCCTCCTCGCTTTCCTGCTCGTCTCCGGCTGCGCCACCACCAACGACGTGGTCCGGGTCAAGCAGGAAGGATCGGAAGGCACGGTCGAAGTCTACGACGTGACCTTCGAGCAGGCCTGGGAGATATCCAAGACCGTGTTCCGCTGGGAAGGCGCGGACGCCATCGAGGAGCACAAGGACCAGCGCTACATGCTCACCAGCAGCGGCATGAACATGGTTTCCTGGGGCGCGGTCATGGGCGCCTGGATCGAACCCGTGGACGCCGGGAACACGCGCGTGACCGTGGTCACCAAGCGCCGGGTCACGATCAACATCGCTACCACGCTCACCGAAGGAACCTACCAGAAGCGCTTCGCCCAGGCCGTCGCGATCATCAAGTCGGGCCAGCCCCTGCCCCTCGTCCCGCCCAAGCTGGACAAGCAGGACAAACAGGACAAGCAATAGCCCCCTTCGGGGGTTTCCGGAAAACGGAAAGGCGGGGGAGCGCATCCCCCGCCTTTTTTCATCGCCCGCTCTTCGGGCTGCGGCTATCGGATTTCCGAACATGTTGTTATAATTTACTGTTCCCCGTTGACCCGGCGCCAAACATTACATAATGGAAAGGTTCCTTTTCAACCTATTCAACCCATTTCACCGGAGGAGCCCATGCGTCTGCGCTTCCTGCTCACGACCCTCGTCTTCTGCCTCCTGCTCTCCGCCTCCGCCGCCCTGGCCCAGACCGGGAAGAAAGTCCTCATGGTCGTCGCCTACCGCGACTTCCACGACACCGAGTACAAGGAAACCCGCGCGGCCCTGGAAGGGGCCGGAACCGCCATCACCGTGACCTCCACCAAGGTGGGCAGGGCCAAGGGCCAGAAAGGCGCGTACGCCCCCGTGGATGTCGCCCTGGACGAGGCCAGACCCGACGGGTTCGACGCCGTGGTCTTCATCGGCGGCAAGGGCTGCTTCGAGCTCTGGAAGAACGCCGACGCGGCCGCCCTGGCCAAGAGCGCGGCGGCCCAGGGCAAGATCGTGGGAGCCATCTGCGCCGCGCCGGTGATCCTGGCCCGCGCGGGCGTGCTCCAGGGCAAGAAGGGCACCGTGGCCGGGGGAGCCCCGGGCGGCGTGGGCGAACTCAAGGACGGGGGCTGCATCTACGTCGACCAGGGCGTGGTCAGCGACGGCGGCGTCATCACCGCCAACGGCCCGGACAGCGCCGCCGAATTCGGCGCGGCCATCGTCGAAGCCCTCAAGTAACCCCCTTCGGTGGGGTTCCGGAAAACCAACAAGCTCCCCGCCTTCGGCGGTCTACGGAAAGGCGGCGGAGGCTCCCGTCTCTCACGCCTTTCTGGAACGGGCCGAAGGCCCCCGGCTTCGCCGGTATCCAGAAAAGCGGAAGCCCCTCTCTCCGGGGTTTCTGAAACGGGCCGAAGGCCCTTGGCCTTTCTATGTGCCCCCGAAGGGGGGCTAGAACGAGTAGGTGAGGGAGAGCTGGAGGGAGGTCTGGCGGGACCAGACGTGCACGTCGTCGCTCCACTGCATGTCGATGCCCACCCAGCCGTCATGGAGCTTGTGGGTGCCGGTGGTCTCGATGCCGAGATACTCGCCCTCCAGGCCCAGGTCCAGGTTCTCGGTCAGCCCGAGGACTAGGCCCAGGACGGCGTGGACGGCGTAGCCGTCGGTCTCCTCGCGGGTGATGCGGTCCGGCCGCAGGAGATGGTCGTCGCGGTTGTCGCCCTGGACGTAGGCCACGTCCGCCCGGCCGGTGGTCTTGAAGTGGTGCAGCCCCAGGACCGGGCCCCAGTCGTAGCCCAGGGCCAGGCCGAGGAAATACTGCCGCCAGGTCTGGCGAAAGGTCAGCACATGGCCGGGCAGGGGCGTCACGAGGCCGAAATCGTAGTACCACTGGACGTCGTCGTGGGCCAGGAAGGACAGCTCCTGAAAACGGAAGCCCACGAAGGGCCGCACGTCCCATTCCGGGCCCAGGCCCAGGAGGTCGGCGGTCTGCGCGTCCAGGTCCGCGCTGACCTGGAAACTGGGCCGCAGGGTGCACTCGGACTTGCTGAAGGTGGTCAGCCGCCCGGGATCGGTCACGTCCTCCCAGTCCGAGTCCCGCATGTGCCCGCCCTCCTGGTGCAGGGAGCTGGAGAGGTACTCCAGGCCCAGGGAGAAGCGGTCCAGCCTGCGGCGCGCCGCGAACCCGGCCCAGACCGAGTCCATCTCGAACTCCAGGCGGCTCAGGGGGCCGTAGGTGGGGGGCGTGGGTTCGCCGAACTCGTAGGCCGTGAAGCTGTCCATGAAGACCTTGGTCTTCAGCTCGAAGCTCCAGTCCGGGGGCGCGGAAACGGCCGGGCCGGGCTCGGCCCGCAGGGGCGCGGCCGCGACGAGGAGAAGGCACGCCAGGAGAAGGACGCCGGACGCCCGGCGTGAAAAAAGGCCCCCCAGGCCCCGGCGTCGCCGGGGCACGCGGACGGCGGCGTTCCGGGCCCTATCCCGCATCGGTCGCGTTCTTCTCGACGTATTCCAGGAACCTGCGGGCCTCCTGGAAGTCGGGATTGAGGCTCAGGGCGATGTTGAGGTGCTGCATGCAGCGCTCGAACTCGCCTTTTTCGTGCAGGGCGCGGGCCATGTTGAAGTGTACGTGCTCGTCGGTGGGGTTGATCTCCAGGGCGCGGGTGTAATAGGCCACGGAGTCGTCATAGCGCTGGTTCTTGCGCAGGCTGATGCCGAAGGAGTTGAAGCGTTCGCGGTGCTCCTGGCCGAAGGCCTCGTCCTGGCCCAGCAGGGTGTGCAGCACCTTGCGCAGCCGTTCGAAATCCTTCTTCTCGGAATAGACCTCGCCCAGGCCGTAGTTGGCCCGCACGTTCACGTCGTCGATCATGAGGGCCTTGAGGAACTGCTTCTCGGCCTCGTCGAGGCGGCCGCCGGCGAGCATCTCCTCGCCCTGGATCACCTTGCGGGCCAGGGAGTCCAGCGCGGGCACGGTGAAGGTGCGGTAGAAGGTGGGTTCGGGCGTGTAGTTGGTCAGAAAGTCCAGCTCCGAGACCTCCTTCTTGATGCCCGAAGGCACGTTGCCCGCGTTCAGCGGCTGGACCTCGTAGCGGTCCACGTCCAGCTTGCGGACGTACCAGTAGGTGAGCTGCTCGCGCCTGGAGGTGGTGGCGCCCAGGCCGATCTCGTCGGCCTTGCGCATGGAGTATACGCCCAGAATTTCAGGATAGTCCGCCATCGTCCCTCTCCGCATCCTCCCCCGTACCGCCTTTCACTCAATACGAGCCGCCCGCGCCTGTCAACCCCCTTCGGGGGTTTGCGGAACGGCCGGAAGGGGCGGCTGGGGTCCGCTTGTACGGTTTTTGCGCACCTGGGGCCGAGGTGCGCAGCCGGTTTGCGCACACCGGACGCGCCCCGGCGGCCAAGCGGTTGAAATTTTTGGCCCGACGTTTTGGCACAGGCATTGCTACCATTGATCGGCCCGTCAGGAGCTTCCGCGCCGCGGCGGAACGTCCCCACGGCGGGCCCGGAGGCTGTGACGTGAACGTCTTTCTCAAGTTTTCCGGCCTGTTCCTGGCCATCTGGCTCCTGGCCCTGCCCGTGCGGGCGGCCGGGGCCGGAGTGGAGCTGCCCGTGCTGGGCGGCACCGCCGACCGGGGCCCCGGGGAGGTGGCCCAGGGCGAAAGCTTCGTGCTCACGGTCACGGACCCTGACCGGCTTTCGATCAAGGGCCTGAGCGACGCCCAGGCCGGGGACCGCGTGGAGGTCCGCCGCCTGGGACCGGACACCTGGACCCTGCGCAACCTCTCGCGCAAGAGCGCGCTCGTGCTCACCGGCAACACCGATCTGGTGGAGGGCAGGTAGGACTTGACTTCCCGGGGCGTTCCGGCGTAGCCCTCGGCCGGAAACCGCCATGAAGACGACCCTCGCCGCCCTGCTCCTGCTCTGCCTCCTGCTCCCCTCCCCGGCCCGCGCCGGGGACGACGGCCCGCGCCTGGCCCGCTCCTCCCGCGACAGCGAAACCCTCCTCCTGTTCGTGGAGAACGACAAATTTCTTGGTGGCACCGACGAGGAGTACACCAACGGCGTCATGCTCACCTGGGTCTCCCCGGACCTGACCCCCGGCCGATCGACCCCCGACCAGGCCCGCTGGGTCCGCGCCCTGCTGGACGAACTCGACCCCTGGCTGGAGAACTTCCCCGAACTCTACGACCCCTCGCGCCAGCGTTCCGTGTCCGTGTCCCTGGGCCAGAACCTCTACACGCCGCGCGACGTCTATTCCGAGACCCCGCCCGACAACCAGCGGCCCTACGCGGCCTGGCTCTTCACCACCCTGGCCCTGCACTCCAAGAGCGAGACCGAGCTGAACACCCTGGCCCTGACCCTGGGCGTGGTCGGCCCCTCGGCCCTGGGCGAGGAGGTCCAGAACAACTTCCACAACGCCATCGGCTCCCGCCGCTCCGAGGGCTGGAGCCACCAGCTCCACGACGAGCCCGGGCTCATGCTCACCTGGCAGCGCAACTGGCGGCTCATCGTGGCCGACCTGCCCACCGGCCTGGGCTTCGACGTCCTGCCCCACGCGGGCGTCACCATGGGCAACGTGGCCACCTACGCCAACCTCGGCGGCGAGGTCCGCTTCGGCTACAACCTGCCCGCCGACTTCGGCACCGCCCTCATCGGCCCAGGCGGAGGCGTCAGCGCGCCCGTGGCCCTGAACTCCGAACGCCTGCAAAGCTCCCGCTGGTGGGGCTTCCACGTCTTCGCCGGAACCGACGGCCGAGCCGTGGCCCGCGACATCTTCCTCGACGGCAACACCTGGGAAAACAGCCCCCACGTGAGCAAAGAGCCCTTCGTGGCCGACTTCCTCGCCGGGGCGGCCCTGACCCTCGGCGACGTCAAGATCACCTACACCCAGGCTTGGCGCACCCAGGAATACGAAGGCCAGCCCGGCGGCTGCCACAACTTCGGCTCCCTCTCCATCGCCTACACCTTCTAGCCCCTCCCCCCCGCCCGTCCGACTTCGCCCGGCTTCGCCGGATTACAGAAAACAAAAGAAAGGACGAGCGTTCCGGTCTTTCCGAACCTTTTCACGGCCCAGGAAACAGGGCATGAAGCATCCATGACCAAAGCCGAGTTCAATTCCACCCGCTCCCACATCCACCACGGCGTGAAGACCGGCCTGGCCGCCGTGCTGGCCTACATCGCCGCCGAATGGCTGCGTCTGCCCTTCGGCTACTGGGCCGCGATCTCGGCGGTCATCGTCATGCAGGTCTCCGTGGCCGACTCCATCCGCATGTGCTGGTACCGGTTCTCCGGCACGGCCGTGGGCGCGGTCATCGCGGCCGTCGCGATCCTGGCCTTCCCGGACGACACGCCCATGACCATCCTGGCGCTGTTCCTGTCCGTGGCCTTCTGCGCCTACATGACGCGCTACAACGCCCGCTACCGCATGGCCGCCATCACCACGGTCATCGTCTTCCTGGCCAGCCTGGGCCAGCCCGAGCGGCTCGTCTTCGGCATGGAGCGGGTGCTGGAGATCGCCCTGGGCGTGTCCTGCGCCTTCATCGTCAGCGTGGCCCTCTGGCCCCAGCGCGCGGGCGACGTCCTGCGGGCGCGGCTGCGGCGGCAGTTCACCGCCCTGGCGGACCTCTACGGCGACGTGCTCGACGCCTTCCTCAACCGCCAGAACATGCTCGCCCTCGACCCGCTGGAACGGCTGGAGCGGGACGTGGCCGCCGACCGGAGCCTGCTCAAGAGCGTCCTGCGCCACGAACGGCTCCTCTACCGCGACGACACCGCGACCCTCGGCCTCCAGCTCGACACCCTGGAGACCTGCCTGCCCCACCTGCGGGCCATGCTCCACTCCCTCAACGACGCCCAGGACCAGGGCTACGACATCCTCATGGAGGCCGAGCTGCGGGCCCTGTCCGCGGCCACCCGCGACGTCCTGACCGCCCTTGGCCGGGGCGGGACGCCGGACGTCATCCCCCTGGCCGAGGCCCTGGACGCGGCCCACACCCGCCTCAACGACCTGCGCGGCCAGGGCGTGACCAGGCGCTTCTCCCTCCAGATGCTCATGAAGTTCTTCTCCTTCTATCATTCCCAGCGCTTCATGGCCCGCGTCCTCCTGCGCCACGCCCCCGGCCCCGCCGATTCATGACCTGACCCCGCCTTTCCGGAAACCGCCGAAGGCGGCCCGCCTTTCTGAAAGCCGCCGAAGGCGGTTGACAAGGAGGGAGGCGTGCCTATTTCTCCGTCACGACAAAGCGAGAAGGAGGTAGACGCATGGTGCTCGACTTCAACACCCTGTATTCCTTTCCGGACCGCTTCGACCGGCTGATGCAGGAGTTCCTCCGGCCGGTCAACGGCGAGAGCCGGCGCATGGCCTATCCGCCCCTGAACATCAGCGAGGACGACGGCAACGTCTATGTCCGCGCGGAGATTCCGGGCACGGACATCAAGGACATGGAGATCACCCTCACGGACAAGACCCTGGTCATCAAGGGCGAGCGCAAGCCGGAACAGGGCAAGTACTTCCGCCAGGAGCGCCCGGCGGGCCCGTTCCAGCGCGTGGTCCAGCTCAACGTCCAGGTGGACCGGGACGCGGTGAAGGCCGCCCTCTCGGACGGCATCCTGACCGTGACCCTGCCCAAGACCGAGGACATCAAGCCCCGCCGCGTGAGCATCGACGTGGGCTAGGAGGTTGACGGCATGAACGCGGACACCAACGAGAAGAGCCTGCCGGCGCTGCGCCCGGCCACGGACATCCTGGAGCGCGCGGACGGCTACTGGGTCTACATGGACATGCCCGGCGTGAACCGGGAGGATCTGGTCCTGGACCTGCGCGAGAACGAACTGGCCGTGTCCGGCAAGACGCGCGGCCTGCCCTCGGAGAAGGAACGCTTCCTGGAGGTCCAGTTCGGCTCCGGCGAGTTCCGCCAGACCATCGCCCTCCCGGACATCGTGGACCGGGGCGGGATCAAGGCCACCCTGAAGAACGGCGTGCTGGAGCTCTTCATACCGAAGGTCGCCAGGGTCCAGCCCCGACGCATCGACATCCAGGCGGGTTGACCGCCTCGACAGACGTTTCGCATACCCTCCTCCAGCCTGGGGGCCCGGCCGCGGTGGCCGGGCCCCCCGTTTTTTTCCGTCCTTCCGGCGCGAAACCCCGGCCCGACGGGCTGACGCCGGGGGGCGCTTCGGCTATGATGGGACGATGCGCCCCCCCTTCGCCACGCGAGGCCGCCCATGAGCGGCGAGGACCGGAACCGCACGGACCCGGCGGCCATGCCGCCCCCGCCCGCGCGGGTGGTGGCCATCGGCGCCTCGGCGGGCGGCCTGGAGGCCCTGCGCGCCTTCTTCTCCTCCCTGCCGCCCTGCCCGGACATGTGCTTCGTGGTGCTCCAGCACCTGCTGCCCGGCCGCCAGAGCCTGCTGGCCGAAATCCTCGCGCGGCACACGCCCATGCCCGTGCGCGAGGCCCGCGACGGGGCGGCCCTGATCCCCGGCGAGGTGCTCGTGCTGCCCCCGGGCATGGAGATGTCCGTGTCCGGAGGCCGGGTGGGTCTGCGCGAGCGCGATCCCTCCGCCGGGCTGACCCTGCCCGTGGACCGCTTCCTCCTGGACCTGGCCCGCGACGCCGGGCCCCGGGCCGTGGCCGTGATCCTCTCGGGCTCGGGCGGCGACGGTTCGCGCGGCGCGACCGAGGTGGCCCGGGCCGGGGGACTGGTGCTCGTGCAGAGCCCGGAGAGCGCGGCCTTCGACGGCATGCCCCGGGCGGCCCTGGCCACGGGCGCGGCGCGGTGCGCCCTGGACCCGGCGGATCTGCCCGAGGCCCTGCTGCGCGAGGTGCGCGGCTCGGCGGCGGAAGACGGCGACGGGCTGTCCATGGACCGTTTCGTCCCGGTCTTCGAGCTGCTCAACCGGCGGCACGGCGTGGACTTCGCGGCCTACAAGCCCACCACCGTCACCCGGCGCATCGAACGCCGCCAGGCCATCCGGCGCTGCCCGAGCCTGAACGACTACATCCGGCTGCTCCAGGCCGAGCGCGCCGAGCTGGATCAGCTGCACCACGACCTGCTCATCGGCGTGACCCATTTCTTCCGCGACCGGCAGGCCTTCGCCTGCATCGAGGCCCGGGTGATCCCGGAGATCCTCGAGCGGGCCGCCGGGCGCGACGCGCGGATCTGGATTCCGGGCTGCGCCACGGGCGAGGAGGTCTACTCCCTGGCCATGCTCTTCAAGGAGCGGGCCCAGGCCCGGGGCTTCACCGGACAGGTGAAGATCTTCGCCACGGACGTGCACCGGGAGGCGCTGGCCCAGGCGGCGCGGGGGCTTTTCGGCGAGGAGCCGCTGCGCCGGGTGTCCCGGGAACGCCTGGAACGCTGGTTCACGATCGAGGACCAGGGCCTGCGCGTCCACCCGGACCTGCGGCGCATGGTCGTCTTCGCCGAGCACGACCTGGTCAAGGACCCGCCCTTCACGCGCATGGACCTGGTGGCCTGCCGCAACCTGCTCATCTATCTCCAGCCCTTCGCCCAGCAGCGGGTGCTGACCCTGTTCCATTTCGCCCTGAACCCCGGCGGGGTGCTCTTCCTGGGCCCCAGCGAATCGTTGGGCGAACTGGAGGCGGAGTTCGAGCCCCTGGACCGGCAGTGGAAGATCTTCTCCAAGCGCCGCGACGTGCGTCTGCCCACGCGCGGACTTCTGGTCCCGAGGAGCGGCCTGGAGCGGGTCGAGGCCGCCCGGCCGGACCTGGGGGCCGTGTCGGCCCTGGCCGGGGAGCGGCTCCTGGCCCGCCACGCGCCTCCGGCCCTGCTGCTGGACGAGCACGACCACGTGCTGCGGGCCTTCGGCCGGACGGACCTGCTGGGCTCGGACGGCCCCGGAACGGCGGACGAACTGCGGGACCGGCTGCCCGTGTCCCTGCGCGGCCCGGCGGCCGAACTGCTGGCCCAGGTGGGCGACGGCCGGGCCGAGATCCGCCGCGACGGCCTGTTCCTGCCCGGCGATCCGCCCCGGCCCTGCGTCCTCACGGCCTCGACCGTGCCGGGAGCCGCGCCCGGGCGGGCCTGCCGCCTGCTGGTGGTGGACATCCAGGACGGACAGCCCGCGTCGGAGAACGCTCCGGACGCCGCGCGGGACGCCCTGGCGCGCGAACTGGCCCGGCTTCGTGACGAACTGCGCGCCGCCAAGGAACGCCTGGTGGCCGCCGAGGAGACCCGTCGGACCACGGCCGAGGAGCTGCGCAGCGCCAACGAGGAACTGCGGGCCATCAACGCCGACCACGAGCGCCGCATCGCGGAACTCTCCCAGGATTCCCTGGACCTGGACAACCTCCTGCGCGCCACCCCCGGCGCGGTGCTGTTCGTGGACCGGAATCTGCGCGTCCGGCGCATGACTCCGGCGACCGCGCGCCTGCTGGGCCTGTCGCCGCTGGACGCGGGCGCGCCCCTGAACGGCGTGGCCCTCCGGCTGCCGGGAACGGACCTGGCCGCCCTGGTGGCCGTCTGCCTGGAAGAAGACCGGACCCTGGAGCGCGACGTGCTGCTGGACGGCGTGGAGCGCCTCCTGCGGGTGCAGCCCTTGCGCGACGCCCGGGGGAGCGCGGCCGGCGCGCTGCTGGCCCTGCCGGACGTGGGCCGGGCCCGCCGGGCCGAGAACGCCCTGGTCCGCGCCGCCGGGGAAGCGGAGGCCCAGGGGCGGTTCCTGGACGCCGTGCTCGGAGCGGTGCATCGGGGCATGATCCTGTTCGACGCCGACGGCCGCGTCACCGTGTTCAACCCGGAGGCCGAACGCCTCCTGGGCCGGGGCCCGGACCTGGGCCCGCCCGAGGACTGGGGCCGGGCCTACGGCCTGTGCGACGTCTCCCGGGCCGCGCCCCTGGCCCCGGACGAAAGCCCGGCCGTGCGCGTGCTGCGCGGCGAAAGCCTGGAGGACGCGCCCTTCATCGTGGACCGGCCGGACCTGCCGGGCCCGTCGAGCGTGCTCCTGAGCGCCAGGCCCGTGCTGCGGCGCGACGGCCACATCCTGGGCGGACTGGTGCTCCTGAGCCGGGGAGCCGGCGCGATTTCCCGGCCCACGCCCCGGCCCCGCGCCGGGCTGCGGGTGCTCGTGGTCGAGGACAACCCGGTGAACCTCCAGGTGGTCGGCTCGTTCCTGACCCGCCTGGGGCACACGGCCCTGCGCGCGGCGCACGGCGGCGAGGCCCTGGAGCTGCTGGCCCGCGAACCCGTGGACGCGGTGCTCATGGACCTGGAGATGCCGGTCATGGACGGGCTGGACGCCACCCGGGCGATCCGCCGGGGCGACGCCGGGGAGGCCGTGCGCGGCGTCCCCATCCTGGCGCTCACGGCCCACGTGACGCTGGAGCACCGCAAGGCCTGCCGGGCCGTGGGCATGGACGGCTTCCTGGCCAAGCCCCTGGACATCACGGACCTGGAGCGGGCCCTGGACAACGCCGTGGGCCGCGCGCCCGCGCCGGAAGACCCGGAGGCGGCCGCCCCCTCCCCCGGAGCCGAAGGGCCCCCCGCCCCGGACCTGGACCTGGACGAACTGCTGGAACGCTGCGCCGGGGACCGCGAACTGGCCCGGGGCGTGCTGCGCTCCTTCCTCGACGACCTCGGTCCCAAGCGCGAGGCCCTCACCCACGCGCTGGAGCGGGGCGACGCGGTCGGGGCCATGCACTTGGCCCACGCCCTCAAGGGCGCGGCGGCAACGGCCGGACTGCCCCGGGTCCGGCAACTGGCCGGGCCCGTCGAGGACATGGCCCGCGCCGGAGACCTGGCCGGAGCCCGGCAAGCCTTCCAGGACATGCTCCCGGAGCTGGAGCGCGCGGCGGGCGCGGCGGAACGCATCCTGGCCGTCCCCTGATCCGCGCTTTTTCTTCGGCGTGTGACTGCCCGCATAATGCCGTCAAGTCTATATTCCTGGGTGGCGCGACCGGCTTTCGGCCAGCAACTAGCCTTACTGGCTGTAGGGCTGAGTCTAAAGTTTCCCCATTCGAAGGCCGATATGATGGGCGACAGGACATGCAGACCCTATGGAGAGTCGCGTCATGGAACCCTACGTGCAGATGAACATCCAGACCGCTCCGGCTCAGACGGCCCAGGCTCCGTCGCGGGCGGTCGCCGGGGGAAGCGGGGTCCAGCGGCGGGAGGAAACGGGGTCCGGGGCCGGACAGGCCTCCCCCCTGAACGCCGAAGAGACCAGGAATCTGGCCGCGAAGGCGGAGACCGCCCTGCGTGAGCAGGGAGTGGACCTCAAGTTCGTGGTCAGCGAGGACGCCGGGCAGGTCCAGGTGGAGATCCACGACGCGGCCAGCGACAAGCTGATCCGCAAGGTTCCCCAGGACGAGCTGCTGCAGCTTCAGCAATCCCTGAAGCAGTTCGCCGGAGTCCTCTACAACCGCCCGGTCTGACCCCCGCAGCGCGTGAAAAAAGCCCGGAACCGCAACGGTCCCGGGCCTTCAGTGTTTGTCTCGTCCGCTCAGGCCGCGGCCGACATGACCCGCCCAGCTCCCGCCTCCGGCATCACCGACAACGGGTCCACCCAGATGGCCCCGCCCGGGGAGCCCTGGGCGATGACCGTCACCGAGTTGTCCACCACGTTCCAGTTCAGGCTGTCCGCGCTCACGTCGCGCGAGGAGTCGAAGGTGTTCGAGACCTCGCGGTTCTCCACCCGGGTGATCTCCACGTTCTGGGTCTGGCTGGCCGTGGAGGTCGTCTCGGTGCGGATCTCGTGCACCGAGGCGTCGGTCTGGCGCACGGTGCTGGACTGGTCCACGCTGATCTGGGTGCTGAAGTCGTAGGTCAGCTCACCCGCGCCCTTGCTCTGCAGGGAGGAAAGATGCACGTCCTCGGGCCAGCGCACCAGCTCCGTGATCGAGGTCTTGATGGCGTCCGCCGGGTCCACCAGAAAACGCATCTCCGGCGGGTACGGGTTCCAGAGCACGTTCAGCCGCAACGGCTCGTAGGCCGGGGTCTGACGCACCTGGACCGTGCCCTCGTTCGGGGCCCGGGAGACGAAGGCCACGGGCGCGTCGTCGAAATGGCTGGCGGGCATGGCCGCCACCTTGGAGGCCGCCGAGGGCATCACCGGGCCGGTGGCCGTGGTGTAATGCCCCGGGCCGCCGGGGATGGCGTTGCCGCCCGTGCCGTCGGAGATGATGCGCACGACCCCGCCGCCGCCCTCGGAAACCATGTGTTGGGCTCCGCCGCCGGTCTCGCTGATGACCCGCTGGGGCCCGGCCGAACCGCCGCCGCCCGAGGGCGTGAGGTAGAGCGTTCCGCCTCCGCCGCCGGCTCCCGAGCCGCCGCCGCCCGAGGGCGTGAGGTAGAGCGTCCCGCCGCCTCCGCCGGAAATCGAACCTCCGCCGGTCGAGCCGGAAGCTCCGCCGCCGCTCACGACGCCGCCGCCTCCGCCGGAAATCAGACCGCCGCCCGCGCCGTCGGAAATCACGCGCATGGCCCCGCCCGTGTTCCCCACAGGCGCGGAACCGCCCTCCACCAGCATGTGCTGGGCTCCGCCCACGTTGGCGCCGACCGCCGAACCACCGCCACCGCCGATGAATCCGCCCCCGCCGCCGACGAACACGCCGCCGCCGGAACCGGCCATGGCCCCGGAGATGGACAGGGCCGAGGCGTAGGGGATGCGCGGGGCCGAGGTGTCGGGGTGGGTCTCGCCGCTGGGCAAGATCGGGATGCGCGAACCGTCCGTGGGGTTGCCGATGCCGCCACCGCCGCCGCCTGAAAGCGCGCCGCCACCGCCCGCGCCGTAGGGGATGCGCGGGGCCGAGGTGTCGATGGGCACGTTGCCGCCGGGTACGAAGTGGGATTCGCCGACCCCGTAAGGGATCATGGCCTTGGTGGTGTCGATGGGCACGTGCCCGCCGGGAACGAAATGGGATTCGCCGGGAAAGATGGGCGCGCTCGCCGGGGGCGAGACGTAGGCCTGCCCCGGGGGCGCGGCCGTGACCTGGCCCGGAGGGGCCGCCATGGTCTGGCCCGGAGGCCCGGCCACGATGTTGTCCGTGAGTCCCACGTACATGGCGTCGTCCCGTCGCGCCTGGGCGCGATCATCCCCAAACTACCGCCCCCGCCCTCCCCCCGTCAAGGGGCCTTCGGCCCGTTCCCAAAAGGCGGAGAGCCGCCCCCTTCGGGGGGTTCACGGAAAGGCGGGAAGGCGGGAGCCTCCCTGGCTTTCTATAACCCGGCGAAGCCGGACGGACGAAGGCGGAGGGCCATGCGGAAGCAGAGTTCGGCCTCCTCGGGCCGTCCGGCCCGGGCGTAGATACGGCCCATGTGTTTCTTGGAGTGGGCCTCCAGCAGGGGGCGGTCGATCTCGCGGGCGAGGCGCAGGGCCATGGCCAGGCTGAGCATGGCCTGGTCCAGGCGGCCCTCGCGTTCGGCGCGGCAGGCCTCGGAGTTGTAGCGGACGATGGCCTGGACTTCGGGCATGGCTTCTCCTCCTCGGGAACGGCTAGACGGCGGCGGCCAGGATGGGCCCCATCTGTCGGTCCAGTTGGCGGTTGAGGGTCGTGCGCAGGTTCATGCGCACGATCTGATGGACGCGGTTGCCGTCGCCGATGCGCGCGCGGATGAGCTCCAGGGCGCGGCCGAGTTCGGCCTCGGCCTCGTCCAGGCGGCCGGAACAGGTCAGGATCACGCCCAGGTTGTTGCGGATCTTGGCCTCCAGCACGGGCATCCCGCCCAGCTCGGCCACCAGGACCAGGGCCTGACGCTGCATCCGCTCGGCCAGGACGGACTCGTCGTTGTCGAACAGGCGCATCCCGCCCCGGCAGAGGGAACCCACCAGGCGCAGGGTGCGGCAGCGGCCCGGACAGGGCGTGCGCGGCTCAGACATGGACGGCCACCGTCTCGGCCCAGGCCGCGATCTCGCCGCGCTCGGGGTCGCCGTCGATCTTGAGCCCGTCGACCACCAGCACCGCGCCCAGGTCCCGGGCCCGCTCCTCGAGGGCGTCCACCGCGCCGCAGAAATGGGGGTAGCCGGAGTCGCCGCAGCCGAACACCGCGGTCTTCACCCCGTCCAGCCCGGCTTGGTCGAGGCCTTCATAGAGATGCACGAAGTCGTCCTGGAGTTCGATGTCCTCGTCGCCCCAGGTGGACGAGCCCAGGAGGACCAGATCCCAGCCCCGGGCCAGGCCCTCGGCCTCCACGTCGGCGGCGTTCTTCAGGGCCACGTCCGCGCCGTGTTTGCGCAGCACGTCCGCGACGTACCCGGCGGCGGTCTCGGTGTTGCCGGTGGTGGAACCGTAGACGATCAGAACCTTGCTCATGCGTTGCTCCTTCATTGATTTTTGGATTCCCAGGAGGGGCGGCCCGTTCCGGCCGCGTCCCGTGCACGGTTTGATTGATATTGAAAATCAATCTCAAAAACAAGGGAAAAATGAACGTTCCGGCAAGAAAGGCGGCAACAATGCGAAATTCATGTGAATCAACAACATCGGCTTGGGCCTCCGCCCCGTCCCGAAAAAGCTGAAAGGCGAGAGTCTCTTTGGTTTTCCGTAGACCGCCGAAGGCGGCCCCTTCGGGGGTTCACGGAAAGGCGGGGAGGCGCGAGCATCTTCGCCTCTCCGTAACCGGGCGAAGCCCGCTTTACAGGGGGGCGAGATTCTGGAACAGGAAACGGATGCGGATATTGCTGCACGTGTGCTGCGGGCCGTGCTCAATCACGGTGGCGCGGACATTGCTGGACGAGGGCCACGAACTGGAGGGACTGTTCTTCAACCCGAACATCCACCCGTTGGGCGAATACGCCAAACGGCGGGATGGGGCCCTGGAGGTGGCGGAACGCCTGGGCTTTCCACTGCGGGTGTTGGACGCGGAGTATGATCCGAAGGTGTTTTTCCGGGCCGTGACGGGCCGGGAGGACGACCGGCGCTGCGGGGAGTGCTACCGCATCCGGCTGACGCGGGCGGCGGAACTGGCGCGCGAGGGCGGCTTCGAGGCCTTCACGACCACGCTGCTCTACAGCAAGTATCAGAAGCACGAGGACATCGCGGCCCTGGGCCAGGGACTGGCCGCCGACGGAACCGGGTTCCTGTACCGCGACTTCCGCTCGGGCTGGAAGGACGGCATCCGGATTTCCAAGGAATGGGACATCTACCGGCAGCAGTGGTGCGGCTGCCTCTACAGCGAAAACGAGCGCTACCGGGCGCTGCTGAAGACCTAGGAGCGGGACATGGCCAAGTTTTCGGACCAGGTGGTGGACTTCATGCAGCACCGGGGCGTGATCCTCGGCAGCTACGTGCTCTTCTCGGCGGTCAAGACGGCCCTGGTCTGGCTGGACCCGGCCCAGCCCGAGGACGCCCGCATGGGCGCGGCCATGGGCCTGCTGGTCTACGCCGTGGTGGCCCTCTACGCCTGGCGGCGCAACACCCTGGCGATCTGGGTCATGACCGCCTGCCTCATGTTCACGGGCTTGAGCTCGCTGTTCAACTCCCTGGTCCTGTCCCTGACCAACCCCCTGGAGACCATGGGCCTGAACGCCCTGAACCTGATCCTGGGGGCCTACTTCACCATCAGCGGGGTGGTCATCTTCCGCACCCGCGGGATCAAGATCGTCTCCATCCAGGCGGTCGCCGAAGAACCGGAGACGGACGCCAAGCCTTCCTCTCCCCTGGCCCCGCCGCCGACTTCGTCGGTCACCAGAAAGGCGGAAGAGGGTCCGTCTTCATCGGTCAGCGGAAAGGCGGAAGAGGGTCCGGCGGAGAAGAAGGAAGAATAGGAGCGGGCGGATGCCCCGGCTGTTCGGAGAGGAGTTGCCCGTGGAGGGGCCCAAGCGGGAGCCCGCCGCGCCCGAGGGAGGCCCGGACAAGGCCATCCTGCTCTACGTCCACGTGCCTTTCTGCCGCCGCAAGTGCCACTACTGCGCCTTCCACTCCCAGAGCTTCAACCAGGTCACCTTCGCCTGGTACCTGAAGATCCTCCTGGCCGAGATCGAACTCTGGGGCAAACGGCTTTCCCGGCCGCGCGTGGAGACGCTCTTCTTCGGCGGCGGCACCCCGAGCCTGTTCCCGCTGAACGATCTGGCCCGGGTCATGGACGCCCTGCGGGCCAGCTTCCGCCTGGACGACGGCCTGGAGGCCACCCTGGAGGCCAACCCGGACTCGGCCTGCGACGTGTCCTTCTTCCGCGCCCTGCTCTCCATCGGCTTCAACCGCCTGAGCCTGGGCGTGCAGAGCCTGGACGACCCGGACCTGATCCTGCTCGGCAGGCCGCATTCCGCGCGCCAGGCCGTGGACACCTTCGCCCTGGCCCGCCAGGCCGGGTTCGGCAACATCAGCCTGGACCTCATCTCCGGCCTGCCCGGCCAGAGGCAGCGCGACTGGCTGCGCCAGCTGGAGGGCGCGGTGAGGCTGCGGCCCGAGCACCTGTCCTGCTACGGCCTGACCGTGGAGCCGGGCACGCCCCTGGAGCGTTCGCTGGACCTGGGGGAATACGCCCTGCCCTCGGAAAAGGAGCAGGGCCAGATGTACGTCTACGGCGCGGAGTACCTGGAGTCCCAGGGCTACCTCCAGTACGAGGTCTCCAACTTCGCGCGCATGGGCTTCGCCTGCCGCCACAACCTGGGCTACTGGCAGGGCCGCGACTACCTCGGCCTGGGCCCCTCGGCCGTGTCCACCCTGGGGCGGCGGCGGTTCACCAACCCGCGCTACATGGACGCCTACGACGCGGCCGTGCGCGGCGGGTTCGCGGGCCTGGACTTCGAGGAGCTGGACGACGCCGCCCGGCTGCGCGAGATGGTCATGCTCTCCCTGCGCACCACCGAGGGCCTGGACCTGGTCCGCTACCGCAAGCTCTCGGGCCGCGACCTGCTCAAGGACGAGGCCAGGCTCATGCAGGGCCTGCGCCAGAACGACCTCGTGCGGATCAAGAAGGGCCGCCTCTCCCTGACCAAGACCGGCATGCTCGTCTCCAACTCCATCATCAGCCGCCTCATCTGACCCCCTTCGGGGGGGCTTCGCCCCTCTTCAGAAAGGCGGAAAGACGGGAGCCTCCCAGCCTTTCTATGAACCGGCGAAGCCGGTCAGTCCCAGGTGATACGGTGCTTGACGAATATGGAATCCGCGAGACCGTCCGTGAAGGTGATGATGATGGTGCGGTAGATAAGCTGCCCCTTCCGCACGTATTTTTCGGGGTACCCCCTGGCCAAAACCTCTTCCCTGGAAAGGAAGACCTTACACGTCGCCCCGTACCGCAAGGAGTCTGGCTCCTCATGATGCGGCCAGCCGAGGACGGCCTTGACCTCGCCCTTGGTCAGCCCCAGACGAAGGCCGCTTTTCGTGGCCACCGCCGAACTCAAGCCGAGAGAGGGATGCAGCTTCCCGGCAAGGGGAAGCCCCTTGGCATCGCGCCTCAACTCAATCTGAAAAAGACGGCCACAGCCCTTCGGGCTTTTCTCCACCCGAGCCAGCAGCACCGTCGCATCACCCTGCCGACTGGACACATAACCGAACAGGGGAACCGTGGGATATGCGTCCGCCAGCGCGTCGACGCGACCCAACAACTCGAACAACCGTTCCGGGCCGTCCTGATCCACGGTCAGGGTTCCGGTCATATCCAAGCCGACGTGCTCAAAAACAACGTGAGCCGGGTCCATTGCCTTGTCGAACGCAGCCTTTCCCACATCCGAGGGCAAAGACTGAGACGGCCGATCGCTCCACCGGTTCCAGGAGTATGAACCGTTGTCCAGTTCTATCTCGTAAGCCAAGGCGATGGACGAGAGCGACACGGTAAGCGCCGACATGATTCCAAGTACAGCGTTAGTGAATCCCTTTCTATTCCGAAACATGGATCACCTTGTCCTTATACTTTTTCAACATGCTCCGCGTGGGATAGTTCAGAATGATACAGCCTTCAGACGCGTCGCTCTCAGCGTTATCGCCGTGGACAAGGAATGATCGCGGTTTGCGTCCCATGCTGTTGACCCTTGCTTCGGTTTCGGTATCAGGCTCCAGTTTGAAAATGGGGCGCGCAAGATCCGGCCGGTAGTTCTCGTCGGTGATCTCCACGACTCTCCAGTTCCCGCGTGGAATGGGGCCGACGTTCTCCTCGCCCTCACGGCCCGGGTTGTTTCGTCCCGCGTCCTTTTCCCCGGGCGTGCCCTTGCCGGAGTAGCCGTTGCCCAGAACGTTCCCGTCCTGGTCGGTCAGCGTCCCCTTGCTCTGGCTCCAGATCAGGTAGGGGCCTTTCGAGGGCGGGGGCGGAGGCGGCAAAAACACCTTGCCACGGCTTTGGGCCTGCTCCCCGCCGGTTCCTCCTGGAAAGACATTCCTCTCATTCGGCCAGTCGGGCAGCTCCAGCGTGTTCTCCAGCCGCGCCTTTCCCCGGCCGGCCTCGCCCGGTGCCACGAAGGCGGGAAGGACGGAGAACATTTGGACTGCCCGTAGACCGGCGAAGCCGGACGAAGGGGGGCGGCAGGCTTCCGCCCCGGGGTTTTTCCTCCTTGGGCTTCTCGCTCCAGGCCCCTTCTCCGGGTCCGGCGTAGCGGCCCAGCTCGTCATAGGGCTGCTGGTCGCCGTGGGAGTTGGGCTTGGTGTGCCCGCCCAGGCCTCCCGCCACCAAGGACATCCGCCGCTTGGGCGGAGCCCAGTCCGGCTCTTTCGCCACCACCCACCCGGCTTCGCCGGGCTATAGAAAGGCGAAGAGCCTCCCAGCCTTTCTATGAACCGGCGAAGCCGGTCAGTCCCAGGTGATGCGGTGTTGGAGGGTGATGGAGTCCACGCGGCCGTCCGTGAAGGTGATCCAGATGAAGCGGTAGGTGGATTGGCCCATCCGCACGTACTTTTCCGGGAAACCGCGGGCCAGGACCTCCTCCCGGGAAAAGGACACCGCCCGGGCGGCCCCGTAGCGCAGGACGTTCTCCTCCTCTTCCTGGGGCCAACCCAGGACGGCCTTGACCTGGTCCTTGGCCAGCCCCAGGCGCAGGCCGCTTTTCGTGGCCACGGCCGCGCTCAGGCCCGGGGTGGGTCGCATCGCGGCGGGTCGGGGAAAATCTCCGGGGTTCCGGCGCAGTTCCAGGTGGAAGACCCGTTCGCATGGGCCGGGGCAGTCGTCCACCAGGACGATGAGCCTGGTCGTATCGCCCGGCACGCTGGAGACGTAGCCGTACTGGTCGACGATTTCGCGGGGCATGTGGACCTTGGGGGCCTCGCCCAGGACCGCGAAGACCCGGGCCCTGTCGGCCTGGTCCGGGATCAGGCGCTGGTCCCCAGCCGGGCCCAGGTGATCGAGCGTCACCTGGGCCCAGTCCATGATCCGATCGAAGGCGGCCTGGCCCTCTTCCGGGGACAGGGGCTGGGAGGTACGCCCTCCACCACGAATCCAGACGTACCCGCCGTCGCCCAGCCAGATGTACCCGGCATCCGCCCGCGACGCGGACACGAGCAGCAGCGCCACGGCCAAGGCCAGGACGACCCGGAACAGTTCAGCGCGCGACATGGAGGAATTCCTTCCCGGCCTTTCCATGACCCCCCGAAGGGGGGCGAAGCCGGTCATTCGATGTTCACGGTGTGAAGCACGTAAAAGGAGACGACCCGGCCCTGGGCGAAGTGGAACCGGATTTTCCGGCTGCATATGGCCGCGCGGCGCGCCGTTTCCGCGTCGTAACCCCGACCTCGGGCCTCTTGCGGCGACAGTGAACGCACATCGTACGCATTGTAGCCCAACATGTTCTCGTCCTCGCCATGCGGCCAGCCCAGGATGGCCTTGACCTCGTCCTTGGTCAGGCCCAGGCGCAGGCCGCTTTTGGTGGCCACGGCCGCGCTCAGGCCCGGGGTGGGTTGCAGGCCCTTGGCTTCGGGGATCATGCGCGGGTCAGCGAACACGTCCAATTCGTAGATGCGCCAGGGTACGCCCGGCATGTCGTCCAACCGGGCCGTGAGCACGGTGTGGTCCCCGGGACGGCTGGAGACGTAGCCGTAGATGGGCACCTCGACCCCGGGCTCGTGCAGGCGCTTCGCCCGGCCCAGGACCGCGAAGAGGCGGTCCCGCACGTCCCGATCCACAGTCAGACTCTGGTTCCCGTCCGGCCCCAGGCCGGTGAAGACGAGATGGGCCGGGTCGTTGATCCGCGCGATGGACTCCTTGGCCCGCTCCGGGGATAGTTTGACCGGGGGCTGATCGCCGCACGTATTGCAATAATAATCGCCATTGAGCAGGAATATTCCGACTCCTTCACATTCCGAAGCCGAAGATGCCGGGGCGGCGCACAACGCCGCGAACAGCGCCACGCACAGCGCGAGACGGATGCTAACGCCGCGGAAGAATGCGAAGGATGCTGTCCTTTCGCTTCCGCAGGGAATCGCGCGTCGCCCAGTCCAGAATGATGCAGCCTTGCGAGGACTCTCTCCCATCTCTCCGTGCTCCATGAATAAGAAATGAAAACGGTTTACGGTGCAACGCCTCGGCCCTGCGTCTGGTTTCCTCGTCGGCGGGGACGAGACGAAACACCGGCGCGGCCAGATGTCTCTCTCGCGCCTCCTTATCGTTCAGCAGCACCATCCGCCAGTTCCCGCCGGGAGCTGGGCCCTGGTCGGGCACCCCTTCGCAATCCGGGTTGTTCGTGCACTGCCCTTGCCCCGCATGACCCTTCGCCAGCACCCGGCCGTCCTCCTCCATCAGGGCGCCCTGGTCCTGAATCCAGAGAATGCAGGGTTTTCCTTTGATGGGGGGAGGGAGCTTCCTCACATCCTCATCCTGCTCCCCGTCCGTGCCGGGCTCTTGCCGCGTCTGGTTTCCCCCGGTCAGGACGCCCGCGCCTCCAGGAAAGACATTCCCCTCATTCGGCCAATCCGGCAATTCGAGCCCGCTCGGCCAGTCGGGCAATTCCGGCAATGGCTCACGTTGCGTCGAGGCCATCGGTTGCCTGTGATCCAAGCCTTGATTTGCCGGTCTGTATGCCCTCCGTTTGTCCAGCACATCCCCGCCCGAGTGACCGGCCAGGAAGTCGTCGCCGTCCCGGCCCAAGAGGGTGGTCAACAGGCTTCCGCCCCGGGTCTTTTCCTCCTTGGGCTTCTCGCTCCAGGCCCCTTCTCCGGGCCCGGCGTAACGGCCCAGTTCGTCATAGGGCTGCTGGTCGCCGTGGGAGTTGGGCTTGGTGTGCCCGGCCAGGCCTCCCGCCACCAAGGACATCCGTTGCTTGGGCGGAGCCCAGCCCGGCTCTTTCGCCACCACCCACCAGTCAGGCCCGCCCTTGGATTTTCTGCGTTCGTCGATCTGCTGGTACGACTCCAGCGGGTCGAACTCCCCGCGTTCCGTCTGAATCCACAATTTTCGCCCTTCCCGGTCCCGCAACATAAAACTCCTCCTATAGGTTTTCAACGAACCATAAGGGGCGTTTTCGGGCCGGGGAAAGAATGACAGCCAATATGCGGCTCATTGCAGCGGATTCGCATCTTGACGGGCCACGTCCTGTGGCCCGCCCTTCGGGCCGCCGGAGGAACCGGCGGTCCCCTTTTGCTATCCTGCAAAAGGGTGACGGGCTCTCGTCCCGCCTCCTTCGGAGGTTTTCAGAAAGGCAAAAAGCGGGAGCCTCCCCGTCTTTCTGTAACGCCCCGAAGGGGCCTGTCCTGCAAAAGGGTGACGGGCTCTCGTCCCGCCCCCTTCGGGGGTCTTCAGAAAGGCGGAAAGCCCAGAGCCTCTTGGCTGTTCCGTAACCCCCCGAAGGGGGGAAGCCGGGAGTTTTTTGGCTGTTCCATGAACCGGCGAAGCCGGGCGGACCCTTGCCGGAAAGGGGGGATTCTGGTAGCTGGGTGGCACCGCCGCACTCAAGGAGTTTTCCAGGTGATCCGTTTCGAACATGTCCAGAAATGGTTTCATGATCTGCATGTCCTGAACGACGTGAACCTCCACATCGCCCCGGGCGAGGTGGTGGTCATCTGCGGGCCTTCCGGCTCGGGCAAGTCCACGCTCATCCGCTGCATCAACCGCCTGGAGCCGATCCAGAAGGGCCGCATCGTGGTGGACGGGGTGGACGTGGGCGACCCGCGCACGAACATGGTCATGCTTCGGGCCGAGGTGGGCTTCGTGTTCCAGCAGTTCAACCTCTACCCGCACATGACCGTGCTGGAGAACATCGTCCTGGCCCCCATGCTCGTGCGCGGCACGCCGCGCGCCGAGGCCGAGGCCGCGGCCATGGAGCTGCTCTCCAAGGTGAACATCCCGGACAAGGCCGGGGCCTACCCCAGCCAGCTCTCCGGCGGCCAGCAGCAACGCGTGGCCATCGCCCGGGGCCTGGCCATGAAGCCCCGGATCATGCTCTTCGACGAGCCCACCAGCGCGCTCGACCCGGAGATGATCAACGAGGTGCTGGACGTGATGAAGACCCTGGCGCGCGAGGGCATGACCATGGTGGTCGTGACCCACGAGATGGGTTTCGCCCGCGAGGTCGCGGACCGGGTCATCTTCATGGACCACGGCGCGCTCGTGGAGGAAAACACCCCCGAGGAGTTCTTCAACCATCCGAAGCAGGAGCGCACGAAGGACTTCCTGAGCAAGATTCTCTCGCATTAGGACGTCGGGCCCCGGGAAGCATTTCCCGGGGCCTTGTTTTGTGGCATGGTACAAGGATCGACGATTCCCGCACGGGACAAACAAAGGAGAAAGCACATGCGTTCCCTGAAGACCCTGGCTCTTGCCTCGCTGCTCCTGCTGGCCGCCGCCTCCGTGGCCATGGCCGGTCCGGCCTACGACCGCGTGATGAAGGAGAAGACCCTGCGCGCGGGCATCATGACCGACTCCATCCCCGGCGCCTTCTACAACGAGAAGAAGGAATGGGTGGGCTTCGACGTGGACATCGCCGAGGAGATCGCCAAACGCCTGGGCGTGAAGCTCGAGCGCGTGGCCGTGAACAACAAGACCCGCGTGGCCTTCGTCCAGGAAGGACGCATCGACATCTCCGTGGCCAACATGACCCACAAGCGTGAGCGCGACAAGAGCATCGACTTCTCCATCACCTACTTCTTCGACGGCCAGAAGGTGCTCGTGAAGAAGGGCGCGGTGAAGGATTGGAAGGATCTCATGGGCAAGAAGGTCGCCACCATGCAGGGCACCACCTCCGAGATCAACCTCAAGGCCAAGCTGAAGAGCCTGGGCGAGAAGAACGTCGACCAGAGCGTGATCTCCTTCCAGAAGGAGTCCGAGTGCTTCCAGGCCCTGCAGATGGGCCGCGTGGCCGGTTGGAGCACCGACTCCACGATCCTGCTGGGCTACGCCGCCCAGGAGCCCGGCAAGTGGGAAGTCATCGGCGACTTCATCTCCGACGAGCCCTACGGCATCGGCCTGCCCCAGGACGACTCCGCGCTGCGCGACGCCGTGAACTTCGCCATCCAGGACATGTGGACCGACGGCGCCTACATGAAGATCTACGACAAGTGGTACGGCCCCAACACGCCGTACGCCTTCCCCATGTCCGGCAAGATCGAGATGTGGCCGTAGGCCCATCCCTCCCCGTCAACCAGCTCCGGCCCGGCATCCCCGGGCCGGAGCCTTTTCCCGGCGCGTGAACATGCTCAAGCATTGGATGGAAAAACCCCTGGCCCAATACGCCACCCTGGCCCTCATCCTGGGCCTGGCGGTCTGGTATTGGGGCTTCGTCTTCAGCTTCCACTACAAGTTCGACTGGTCGGTTCTCTTCGTGGAGAACAAGACCTACGGCCTGAACCTCGGCCTGGAGCTGCTCAAGGGCCTGACCCTGACCGTGAAGATCTCCCTGCTCTCGGCGGCCATCGCCCTGGGCCTGGGCACGGCCCTCGGCCTGGCGCGGCTCTCGCACTTCCGGCCCCTGCGCTGGGTGGCGACCTGCTACGTGGAGTTTTTCCGCAACACGCCCCTGCTCGTGCAGCTCTTCTTCTGGTATTTCGCCCTGCCCAAGCTCCTGCCCGACGCCGGGCGGGAATGGCTCTTCAGCCTGCACTACGAGTTCTGGGTGGCCGTGTTCGGCCTGGCCGCCTACACCAGCTCGTTCATGGCCGAGGTCATCCGCGCCGGGCTCCAGTCCATCCCCAAGGGGCTCCTGGAGGCCGCCTATTCCTCGGGCCTGACCTATTTCCAGGTGCTCACGCGGGTCATCCTGCCCCTGGCCTTCCGGGCGATCATCCCGCCCCTGGGCAGCGAGTTCCTGAACAACATGAAGAACTCGTCCCTGGCCATGGTCGTGGGCGTGGCCGACCTCACCTGGCAGTCGCAGCAGATCGAATCCCTGACCTTCCGGGGCTTCGAGGCCACCACGGCGGCCACGGTGCTCTACCTCTCGCTCTCGCTGATCATCTCCGGGGTGCTGAACACCGTGAACCGGCGGCTGCGGGTGGAGCGTCTGGCCCGGCCCTCCTGGATGGACCTGGCCCTGGACCGGCTGCTGCTGCCCATCGGGCTCTTCTTCCGGGCCCTGACCCGGCCCCTGCGGCGCATGGCCCGTCGCCGCCGCCAGTCCCTGACCCGCTCGGCCCTGGGCGCGCTCTGGGCCCGCTTCCTGGGCCTGGCCCGGCGGGCGCTCGTCCTGGCGGGCAAGGCCGTCTTCCTGGGCCTGCTGGCCGCCCTGGCCTGGAAGATCGCCCAGGGGCTGGCCGACTTCGACTGGGCCGTGGTGTTCGACAACATCACGACCATGCTCATCTGGCGTTTCCCCCACGGCGACGAGCACGAAATCCTCTGGGGCCTGGGCGGACTGTCCTTCTCCCTGCTCATGGCCGTCATCGCCATCTCGGTAAGCTTCGTCATGGGCCTGGTCATCGGCTTGGCGCGCATGGCCGAGAACCGCGTCCTGCGCATCCCGGCCACGGCCTACATCGAGATCATCCGCGGCAACCCGCTGATCATCGTCATCTTCTGGGTCTACTTCTTCGTGCCCGTGCTCCTGGACACCTTCCTGAACGTGTTCTGGTCCGCGACCATCGCGCTGACCCTGTTCACCGCGGCCTACATCGCGGAGATCGTGCGCGGCGGCATCCAGAACATCCCCAGGGGCCAGTTCGAGGCCGCCTACTCCACGGGCCTGACCTACGCCCAGACCATGCGCAGGATCATCCTGCCCCAGGCCCTGAAGCAGATGATCCCGGCCATCGTGGGCCAGTTCATCGCCATCTTCAAGGACACCTCCCTGGCCTACGTCATCGGCGTGCTGGAGCTGACCTTCGTGGCCCAGGGCCTGAACAACCGGCTCATGGTCCATCCCTTCGAGATATACTCCACCGTGGCCCTGCTCTACTTCCTGGGCTGCTACGTCATGAGCCTCTTCGCCGCCCGGCTGGAGCGCAGGCTCTCGCCCGAACGCGTGCGGCTGCGCATGTAGACGGCCCCCCGCAAGCGCGATGCGGACGACGGGCCCGTCGTTTTTTTTCATTTCATATCGGGATTCCATTGCCCGTCTCTTACTGGCTACCATATAGTAGCCAATTTATGGACCGCGTGAATCCTCTCCTCCTTCCCTGGCGAGTGGGGCGGGAGGCGATTTTCTCCCTCCACGCGGTCCCGGGAAGGAGATATCCCGCGACCGGCGTCCGCCACATCCGGCGCTCGCCTCCATAACCCCGGCCCGGTCCGGGTTCCGCCGAACAACGCCGGCGGGAGAGAGAGGAGTCAGTCCATGTTCCGCAAAAGCATCAGCTCGGTGCTCATGGCTTCCGTGGCCCTGGCCGTGATCCTGGCCGTGGCCGCCATCGTCACCTATGTCTCCCGCTCCACCTACAGCCTGAGCCTGGAACTCAACGAGCAGGCCATGCAGCAGATGGCGCAAACCACCCAAAAAGCGCTGCACATGTATATGGACAACGCCCAGAACTCCGTGCGCACCATGGCCAGCCGCTCCTCCGTGGTGGCCGCGCTTGGTGGCGATCTCTCCAAGGTGGATGCGGATCTGAAAACCTGTCTGCGAAACGACAAGAACCTCTGGGGCGTGGTGCTCTTCGACACCACGGGCATGGCCACGGTGGGGCTTTCGGCTTCCGGCGACGACCTGGCCGGCAAGAGCCTGAGCGACCGGGACTATGCCAAGGCCATCCTGGGCGGCAAGGATATCTTCCTGCCCCAAACCCTGATGAAGGTTCAGAGCGCCAGTTCCTCGGCCCTGAGCTTCGTCGTGGCCGCAGCCGTGCGGGGAGCGGACGGCAGGCTCCTGGGCGGCGTCGCCCTGTACCCCCTCTGGGACAACTTCACCAAGGCCTTCATCGATCCGGTGCGCTTCGGCCAGCGCGGCTATCCCTTCATGCTCGACGGCCAGGGCCGGACCATCGCCCATCCCACCAACAAGGCTGAAATCCTCGCCCCGGCGGATGAAATCAACCTCAAGGCCCTGCAAGTCAAGAACGGCGAACTGTCCTACGAATGGAAGGGCGAGAAGAAGGTCATCCAGGTGACCACGGACCCGGAGACGGGCTGGGTCACCTGCATGAGCGCCTACGTCTCCGAGCTGGCCGAGACGGCCACGGCCCAACGCAACATGCTCATCGGCATCGGCGCGGCCGCCGTGCTCCTGCTGGTGGGCGTCATCGCCCTCATCATCCGCCGCCTCGTGGTCCGGCCCATCACCGCCATCGAGGCCTTCACCGCGGCCATCGCCAAGGGCGACTTCACGGCCGCCCTGGCCACGGACTTCCGCTTCGAGTTCCACCACCTGGCCGAGAACATCCGGGTCATGGTGGCCGAGCTGAAGAACAAGCTCGGCTTCGCCCAGGGCGTGCTCAAGGGCTTCGTCATGCCCTGCGCGGTCTTCGACCGCGACGACAAGGTGACCTTCACCAACGAGCACATGGTCCGGGCCATCGACAAGAGCGGCGACCCCACGAGCTACCACGGCCAGACCTCGGGCCAGTTCATCTACGACGAGACCGGCCGCGACACCGCCGCCACCCGCTCCATGCGCGAACGCCGCATGCTCCAGGCCGAGGTGCCCTACACCTCGCACACGGGCAACAAGAAGGTCTTCGACGTGACCGCCACCCCCATCCACGACCTGGACGACAACGTCATCGGCACCCTGGCGGTCTGGTTCGAACTGACCGAAATCCGCGAACAGGAGAAGAAGATCGCCGCGCAGAACGAGAAGATCGCCAAGGCCGCCGAGGCCGCGGACACGGTCTCCGACCAGGTGGCCTCGGCCTCCGAGGAACTCTCGGCCCAGATCGAGCAGTCCAGCCGGGGTTCCGAGGAGCAGCGCTCGCGCACCGGCGAGGCGGCCACGGCCATGGAGGAGATGAACGCCACGGTCATGGAGGTGGCCAAGAGCGCCTCCACCGCGGCCGAGCTGGCCGACAAGGCCAAGAGCCAGGCCCAGGACGGCGAACAGCTCGTGCGCGACGTGGTCGCGACCATCACCCGCATCAACGAGCAGTCCGAGGTGCTCAGGACCGACATGACCGAACTCGGCAAGCAGGCCGAGGGCATCGGCCAGATCATGAACGTCATCGCCGACATCGCGGACCAGACCAACCTCCTGGCCCTCAACGCCGCCATCGAGGCCGCCCGCGCGGGCGAGGCCGGTCGCGGATTCGCCGTGGTCGCCGACGAGGTGCGCAAGCTGGCCGAGAAGACCATGACCGCCACCAACGAGGTGGGCGCGTACATCAAGGCCGTGCAGGACAGCGCGCGCAAGAACATCCAGAATACCGAGGCCACGGCCCAGGCCATCCACGAGAGCACGTCCACGGCCGAGAAGTCCGGCGCGGCCCTGCGCGAGATCGTGAACATGGTCGAGAAGACCGCCGATCAGGTGCGCGGCATCGCCACGGCCAGCGAGGAACAGTCCGCCGCCAGCGAACAGATCAGCCGCTCCACCGAGGAGATCAACCGCATCGCGGCCGAGACCGCCGAGGCCATGACCCAGTCCGCCCAGGCCGTCTCCGACCTGTCCCGGCTGGCCCAGGATCTGAAGAGCATCATCACCGACATGCAGCAATAGGCCCCTTCGGGGCCTTCCCCCAAAAAGGCGGGAGCCGCGCTCCCGCCTTTTTTCGACCCCTCCGCTTCGCACCGGCTATATCCCGCCGTCGACCGGCCGAGGGAGGCTCATGGGCAAAGGATTCCCCGGAGAAACCCGAATGCCCCGAAAAGAGCGTTACAACATGCCGTGATCGCGGTATATTTGCACATCACTCCCAGCCGGGCCTCAACCATGAGCGAACTCTTCGGAACCTATCTGCGCGCGCGGCGACAAGAACTGGACGCACGGCGGGGCGGCTACAGCATCCGCAAGCTGGCCCAGCGCCTGCGCGTGCACCATTCCTTCCTGAGCCGCATCGAGCGCGGCGAACCCGCCCGGCTCTGCGAACGCAAGCTGGTGGCCCTGGCCCATGAGCTGGGCGAGGATCCTGACCTCATCCTGGCCATGAACGGCGCCGTGGCCGAGGACGTGCGCCGGGCCATCCTCAAGCGCCCGGCCCTCTTCTCCCGGCTCATCCGCGAACTGCGCGACGCGCCCGACGAGGACGTGCGCTCCGACCCCCAGCTCCGGCGCGAACGCACACGCCTGGCCCAGCGCATCACGGACAAGGCCGTGCGCCTGCGCAAGGCCCTGGACGAGTTGCGGGTCTTCCGGCTGGCCGTGGACAACGGCCCGGCCGCCGTCTGCATGATCGGCCCGGACGACACCGTCACCTACGTGAACCGCGCCTTCCTGGCCCTCTGGGGCCTGGCGTCGGAAGCCGATGTCCTGGGCCTGCAGCGAAGCGTGCTCTGGGTCGATCCCGAGGAGGCCCAGCACTATTACCGGAAGATGAAGGAGACCGGACGGTCCTCCATGGAGGCCAGGGCCCTGCGCCCCGACGGCACCACCTTCCTGGCCCGGGTCGCGGCCACGGCCAGCCTGGACCTGGACGGCCGGGTGATCGGCGGCATCGCGAGCATCGTGGACGTGACCCGCGAACGGGCCCTGGAGCGCGGCCTGACCAGCAGCAACCAGTGGTTGCGGCAGTTCGTGGAGGACATGCACGACGTGCTCCTCATGCTCGACGACCAGGGCCGCGTGGTCTACGTCTCGCCCTCGCTGGAGACGGTCTGGAGCCTGGAGCCCCAGGCGGTCCAGGGCCGCCCCCTGGCGGACTTCGCCCTGCCCGGGCACGCGCCGCTGCTGCTGGACCAGATCGCCCGGACCCTGGAGGGCGCGAACACGGTCGGGGACCACCGGCTGCGGCACGGCGACGAAACCTACCCCTGGGTGCGTCTCTCCCTGGCCCCGCGCCGGGACGAGCAGGGCCGCGTCACCGGCGTCCAGGGAGTGGTGACCGTCCTGAGCGGACGGGTTCCGACCGACGATCCGTCGAACCGGGATTGAGCGCCGGGGTCTTGCCTTTTGGTCCAACTTCCTGCTACCGCTGGGGAAAGCCGCGCCGACGCGGCCTCATCGGACCCTCAACCAGGAGGCGACCCGTGGCCGACATCCGCAAGATCCTCTGCGCCCTCGACTTCTCTCCCATGTCCCCGCGCGTGGCCGACTACGCCGCCACCCTGGCCCGTGCCCTGAACGTCCCCCTGCACGCGGTCTACGTGGCCCCCACCCTGAAGCGCTACGGCTCCTTCGCCGTCGCCGAGGAGAGCATCGAGAACTTCGTCGGCGCGATCCTCGCCGGGGCCCGCGAGACCATGGACGAGTTCGCGGCCAAGCACTTCGAGGGGCTGGAGGCGACCACCTCCGTGGAAATGGGCTACGCGCCCGAGGCCCTCATCGCTGTGGCCAAGGAGCAGGGCTGCGGGCTCATCGTCATGGGCACCCACGGCCGACGCGGCATCGACCGCATCGTCTTCGGCTCCGTGGCCGAAAAGGTGGTCAAGACCTCGCCCCTGCCCGTGCTCACCATCCACCCCCCCCTCGGGGGTTCATAAAAAGGCGGAAGAGGGGCGCGGTGTTCGGTGGAGGGGCGAAGCCCCTTCGGCGTTTCTATAGCGCGGCGAAGCCGCGGTCGATGACGGACATGAAGCGCAGGGACATGGCCCGGACGGCCTCCAGGTAGAGGCGCAGTCCGCGTTCGCGGTCGTCCGGTTCCTTCGGCTCGAACACGAGGCGGTGGAACGTGGGGTTGTGGAAGTCCTCGAAGCGCTGCACGAGATAGGTCACGTTGCCCCGATCCAGTTGCTCCAGCACGTCCATGCCGTTCTTCACGAACTCCGGCCCGGAGATGGACAGCAGCACGTCCAGGGGCCCGGCGGTGTTGGCCCAGGCGGCCCGCTCGCGGGCCAGGAAGGCCTTGATCTTGCCCTTGTCCGCGCGCGGGGCGGGCAGTTCGCGCAGCGCCCGCAGGGCCGCGTCCAGCCCCTGCCGGGCGGGCAGACGGGGGTTCTCGTCGAACTCCACGCCCGGGCCCAGGAGGATGCTCCGGCGCGAGAGGTTCACGCAGCGCACGCCCGTGGCGCGCACCTCGTCCAGGAACCAGAGCGCGGCGTCGCGGAAGTTCAGGGTGCTGTAGAGCGTCTCCCCGAAGGGGGTCCGCACGGGATAGAGCTGTGGGTGGCGGTGGACCAGGGGCCGGGCCTCGGAGTCCGGGGCCTCGTGCACCGAGTTCCTGGCGTAGGTCAGCCGCCAGGGGTCGGCGGCGGCCAGCTGGACCCCGGCCAGGACGCAGGTGGGGCAGCCCAGGTGGCGGGCCAGGGAGAAGGCCGCGGTGATGACCGAGCCGTAGATGCGCAGCACGGGCCGCGCGCCGAAGACCTCCGGCTTGTAGGCCCCGAAGAAGAAGGTCCGGCCGAACAGCTCCGTGGGCGCGTGCGACAGGCAGTGGGCCGCCAGGATGGTCTCGGGCAGGCGGTCGAGGCCCTCGAAGGAGACCCGGGCCGCCAGGCTGTTGTCGTTGATGACCACGACATGCGGGGTCACGCCCAGGGCCAGCAGGGGCTTGAGGGCGTTGTTCACGGCGATGATCACGGCCCGGTCGCGGTTGGCCCGCAGGAACTCCGCCCGTTCGGCCAGGTCCGGCCCGGCGGCGACCAGGATGGCCGGGACGCCCTTGAGCGCGTCGCGGACCTGACGCAGGTTGCCCTGGGAGGCCAGGGCGGCGGCGTTCTCGTAGGCGTGGTGCTGCTGGTCCAGGAACAGGCCGCGCTCGATGCGCCGCAGGGGCAGGCCCCGGCTGTTGAACTGCCCGCTCACCGGGTAGATGCGGTGCCGCCAGCAGAGGAACTCGATCTGCTCCACCACGGCCCGGACCCATTCCGGCAGGGCCTGGAGCAGTTCGGGGGCCGCGAAGAACTCCGGGCAGCCCATCTTCAGGAAAAGTTTCTCGGGCAGGAGCCGGGCCAGGGGCGGGTTCAGGCGCAGGGCGTCGCCCTGGACGCAGACCACGCCGCGCGCGGCCAGGTCGCGCGGGGGAAAACCCGCCAGCAGCGCGCCCATGCGGCCCGGGTCCGGGTCCAGCAGGATCACGGCCGCGTCGCGCCGGGCCAGGGCCGCGTCCAGCAGCGGCGTCCGCGTCGCGCCGAGAAAGACCGGCAGCCGGGTGGCGGCCAGGGCCTCCTCCGGGGAACGCTCCGGCGGCTCGGGGTCGAAAAGCGGGCCGTCGTCCGCGAAGGGCGCGGCGAAGACCGGATTCTCGTAGGCCCAGACCGGCACGTGGCGCAGCACCCCGTGCCCGCCGGACAGGACCGCGCCCGCGCCCTCCACGGCGGGGCCCCGGCGCAGCACGCCCAGTTCCTCCAGAACCTTGGCCTTGACCTCTTCCATCGACGCTCCTCGTCAACCTCCCGCCACAACTACCATATCCCTCCCCCACCCGCCACCCCCCTCGGGGGTTCACGGAAAACCAAAGCGGGACGGCGCCGTTCCGAAACGGGCCGCCCCCCTTCGGGGGGGGACATGGAAAGACCGGGAGGCTCCCGCCGTTCCGTCCTTCCAAAACAGGCCGAAGGCCCCCCCTCGGGGGGACAGGGAAAGGCCGAAGAGAGGGTTCCGGCAAAACCGGAGAGGCGTTCCGCGTTCCGCCTTTCTCGGGAAGCGTCAAGAAAACGCTTGTCCCTGGAAAACGCTCGGGGTATTCTCCAACATAGTAGAATGTGAACTCCGGGGGGGAGTCCGCCATGCCCGAGACCATCGGAACCGTCAGCGTCCTGCACGGCCAAGCCCAGGCCGAAGGCCCGTCCGGGGCCCGCGCCCTGTCCCAGGGTTCGCCCGTCTACCAGGGCGACACCGTGCATACCGGGCCGGGCTCGGCCCTGGAAATCCATTTCGCGGACAAGACCGTGCTGGCCCAGGGCGCGGACTCCACCATCTCGCTGGACGAATACGCCTACAACCCCGACACCGGCGGCGGAGCCCTGGCCTTCAAGATGGCCCAGGGCACCTTCCGCGCCGTCACCGGCCAGATCGCGGACAAGAACCCCGAAGCCTTCCAGCTCAAAAGCCCCCTGGCGACCATCGGCATCCGCGGCACGGAAGTGGGCTCGGTCATCGGCCTGGGCCCGGACGGAACGCCCACGGAACAGCACACCGTGCTCGTCTACGACGGCCGCCCGGTGGTCATCTTCTCCGGCTCGGGCACGGGCTTCCAGCTTCTCACCGGCTCGGGCGAGATGGTCCCGGTGATGATGACCCCCGACGGGGTGGTCCAGGTGGGCGCTCCCGTTCCCGCCCCCCCCGGCCTGATCAGCTACCTGAACCAGTTCAGCCCCCAGGGCATGCAGCAGGGCCCGCCCCAGAACTACACCCCTCCGCCGCCTCCAGGGCAGGACGGGCAGAACGGCGACCAGAACGGCGAGGGCGATCAGGGTGACCAGGGCGATCAGGGCGACCAGGGCGACCAGGGAGACGGTTCGCCCGACCCGGCCGGAGATCTGGCCCAGCAGGACCAGGACATCCAGCAGGGCGACCAGGGCGACCAGGGCCAGCAAGGCGACCAGGGCGACCAGAACCTGACCCCGCCGCCGCCTCCCCCTCCGCCTCCTCCTCCGCCGCCTCCGCCGTCTCCTCCCGGAGGCGATGCCGGCGGCACGGGCGGCGGCTCCTCGGGCGGCGGCTCCTCGGGCGGCGGTTCGGGCGAGGGCACGGACGGAACCTTCGTCGTGGACGGCGACGACACCACCGACGACGACACCCCGAACGAGCCTCCCGCGCCGAGCACGGGCGGCACCCTGGATCTCTCGGGACTCAGCGCGGGCGCGGAGGCGGACATCGCCAATCCCGCCGACCAGTGGTACTGGAAGGACGGCGACGCCTCCCCCACGAAGGTTTCCGGCATCACCAACGTCATCGGCACGGCCTACGACGACGTCATCATCGGCAGCGACGAAAACAACCAGCTTTCGGGCGGCGCGGGCGACGACAGCCTGATGGGCGGGGCCGGCGGCGACACGCTCCAGGGCGGCGCGGGCGCGGACAGCCTGGACGGCGGAACCAACGACCCCATCAACGGGCTCCTGGACATCGCGGTCTACTCCGACAGCACCACGGCCCTGAACGTCCAGGTGAACGGCGTCAGCTTCACGGTCGCGGCCTCGGGCGCCACCGACCAGCTCACGAACATCGAGGGGCTGGTGGGCTCCGGACTGAACGACACCGTCACCGTGACCCAGGACTACGGCGGGGTGTTCTACTTCGAGGGAGGCCGCGGCGACGACCAGTTCGGCGGCGCGTACCACACCCCCAACTCCATGGGCGGCTGGGACATCATGAGCTGGCGGGACCTGGACGCGACCTCCGGCGTGAAGGTTCTCGTGGGCGAGGGTTCGGCCTTGGTCTACCAGGGCGCGGCGGGCTCGGGAACCCCCACCGGCGAGCAGGACGGCTTCGACTGCTACGTGGACGAATTCTGGGGCGGCGCGGGCGCGGACCGGTTCCAGGCCTCCTATTCCCGCGAATCCACCTTCGTGGGCAACGCGGGCGACGACACCTTCATCGGCGTGAGCGTGGGGAACTACAACACGGCCGTCTCCTACCTCACCTCGACCGGCGGCGTGAACGTGAACCTGGGCACGGGCGTCGCCTCGGACGGTTTCGGCGGCACGGACACCCTGGTCGACGTCCGCGAGATCATGGGGTCGCTGCACGACGACACGATCATCGGCGACTCGCACAGCAACTGGATACAGGGCCTGAAGGGCGACGACTTCATGGTCGGCGGCGGCCAGGATGCCTACGGCGGTGACTGGCTCTCCTTCTGCGAGGATCCCGGCGGCGTGACGGCCAGTCTGGCCACGGGCACGGCCACCGACGGCTGGGGCGACACGGACACGTTCTCCGGGTTCGAAAACCTCGAAGGTTCGGACTACGCCGACTCCCTTACCGGCGACGGCCTGGGCAACGTGCTCATGGGCAACGCCGGAAACGACACCCTGGTCGGCGGCGGCGGCGGCGACACCGTCGTCTACAGCGAAGACCCCTCCAGGGACGGAGACACCCTGGGCGTCGTCGTGGACCTCGGCGCGGGCACGGCCACCGACGGATGGGGCGACACGGACGTCCTTTCGGGCATCGAGAACGTCGTCGGCACGAACTTCAACGACAGCATCACCGGCAGCGACGCGGCCAACGTCATCACCACCGGCGCGGGCATCGACGAGGTGCTGGCCATGGGCGGGGCCGACACCATCGTCATGGGCTCGTACCTCACGGGCTCGGACACGGTCTACGGTTGCGACGGCGACGACACCCTGACCATGACCGGCAGCGCGGGCATGGACACCGGGGCCTTCCAGAACGTGCGGGAGGTCGAGCACTACCGGATCAGCGGCCAGGGGCAGTTCACGCAGACCCTCTACGACGGCAACTTCCTCAACCTGGCGACCACCTTCCTGGACGTGGACGCCTCGACCACCACCGGCGCGGCCGGAACCAACAACGGCGTTTTCCTGGACGGCTCCGCCCTGTCCATGGGCAACTACGTCAAGCTCACCGGCGGCGCGGGCAACGACACCCTCTACGGCGGCGGCGGGGACGACACCCTCGCCGGCGGCGCGGGCGTGGACATCCTGCGTGGCGGCGGGGGCAACGACGTCTTCCTGGGCTCCGCGGGCGACGGCGAACAATACGACGGCGTCGTGGGCGACGACTCCCTGGACTTCTCCGGCCTTGCGGTCACGGGCGTCTCCGTGAACGTGGGCTCGGGCTCGGTCGTCTTCACCAGCGGCACGGCCCAGACCCAGACCTTCAGCAACATCGACACCCTGACCGGCTCCTCCGGGGCCGACACCATGGACGCCACCACCGCCTCCGTGGGCATGGCCCTGAAAGGCGGCGCGGGGAACGACATCTTCATCGCCGGAGCCCTGGCCGACATGACCTACGACGGCGGGGCGGGCGTGAACGTCCTGAACTACTCCGGCCTGGGCCAGGGCCTGCACCTCGTCTTCACCGGCAACAACGCGGGCACGGCGGACAAGATCGCCTACACGGACGCCTTCACCAACGTGCAGCAGTTCCTGGGCTCGAACCAGAACGACACCATCGACGTGGGCTCCTCGCTGACCGTCGGCCCCACGGTGAACGGCGGCGCGGGCCAGGACCAGGTGACGGTCTGCCGCGAGAACGCCACCACCGCGCTCTCCGGCATGACCTACATGGAAAGCGTGATCCTCGCGGGCGACACCAACGGCGCGGCCAACGTGACCCTGGGCCGCTACCTCGGCGGGGCGGCCGGGTCGCGGGTCAACGTGACCACCAACAACGACATGGTCAGCTCGCTGACCCTGGCCGTGGCCGCCGGGGCCGTCTGGGGCCTGGACGTCCTCGGGACCATGGGCGCCGACTCCATCGCCGGAACCGAGAACAACGACTCCATCGTCGGGGCCGAGGGCAACGACACCCTCTACGGCAACGGCGGGGCCGACACCCTCTACGGCGGCCTGGGAGCCGACAAACTCTACGGCGGAACGGGCAACGACTTCCTGCACTTCTCCCTGGGCGACGACACCCTGGACGGCGGCGCGGGCACGGACACCCTGAGCTACGCGGACTTCGCGGGCACGGTGGGGCTGACCCTGACCTCGACCACCGGCGGCGTGGCCGTGCTGGACGACGGTTCCTCCCACGTCCAGCAGATCTCCAACACCGAGTGCTACATCGGCGGAACGGGCGAGGACGCGGTGAGCGGCTCGGCGGCGGTGCTGAACTCCCTGATCGCCGCCGACAGGCTCCAGGACTTCGACGTGATCACCATCACGGGCACGGGCGCGGCCGGCCTGACCCTGCCCGCGGGCTTCTCGTCCGGCTCGACGCTGAAGATCTTCGCCGGAGCCGGGATCACCAGCCTGAACCTGGACGCCTCGGCGCTGGACGTCAACGTCTGGGCCACAGGCTCGAGCGGCGACGACACGCTCTCCACCGGCACGGGCACGGACAAGCTCATGGGCCTGCTGGGCGACGACTCCCTCTCCGCCGGCGAGGGCGACGACACCCTGGAGGGCGGACCCGGCGGCGACACGCTCTTCGGCGGCGCGGGGTTCGACAGCCTGGACGGCGGGACCAACGATCCCATCAACGGGCTCCTGGACATCGCGGTCTACTCCGACAGCACCACCGCCCTGAACGTCTCGGTGACCGGCACGACCTTCTCGGTCACCGCCTCCAACGGCGTCGACACGCTCACGGGCATCGAGGGCCTGGTGGGCTCCAGCCAGAACGACACCGTCAGCATGGACACCATGTACGGCGGGATCTTCTACTTCGAGGGCGGCCTCGGCGACGACCAGTTCAACGGCGTGTCTCATGACCCCGCCTCCATGAGCGGCTGGGAGATCATGAGCTGGCGCAACCTGACCGCCGACTACGGCGTGAACGTGGTCGTGAGCGACGGAGGAGCGGAGGTCTTTCTCGGCTCGGCGGACGGGGGCAGCCCCACCGGCGAACAGGACCACTTCAACTCCCTGGTGGACGAGTTCTGGGGCGGCGCGGGCGCGGACTGGTTCATGGCCACCTCGTCCCACTCCTCCACCTTCGTGGGCAACGCGGGCGACGACACCTTCGACGGCGCCAACTTCGAGGACAACGTCACCACCGTGTCCTATCTCACCTCGCCCACCGGGGTGAACGTGAATCTGGGAACGGGCACGGCCTCGGACGGCTTCGGCGGCACGGACACCCTGAACGACATCCAGAGCGTCATGGGCTCCCTGCACGACGACACGATCACCGGCGGCACCGGCAACGACTGGATCCAGGGCCTGGCCGGGAACGACACCCTGAACGGCGGCGGACAGGACGGCGGCGGGGACTGGCTGTCCTACAGCGACGACCCCGGCGGCGTGACCGTGAGCCTCTCCGATCACCTCGCCACCGACGGCTGGGGCGACCAGGACACGGTCTCCAACTTCGAGTATGTCGAGGGTTCGCAGTACGCGGACTTCCTCGAGGGCGACAGCGGCGACAACGTCTTCTGGGGCGGGCTGGGCGACGACACCCTCTCCGGCGGCGGCGGCGGCGACACGGCCATGTACGACGGCGCGCCGTCCAATTCTGACGGCTGCGGCGTGGAGGTCGACCTGTCCACGGGTCAGGCCTTCATCTCCGAGGGGGGATATACCCATACCCTCATCAGCATCGAGAACGCCTCCGGCTCGGACTTCAACGACACGCTCCTCGGAGACGGGCAAGCCAACTCCCTGGGGGGCGAAAGCGGCGACGACCTGCTCAACGGCATGGCCGGCGGCGACCTGCTCATCGGCGGCGACGGCGCGGACATCCTCATCGGCGGGGCCGGAAGCGACACGCTGATCGTCAATACGGCGCCCGCGGGCGACGGCGCCTCCGACCTGATCGAGTACCAGTCCACCTCGGACTTCGGGGACACGGCCACGAACTTCATCACGGGCCAGGACAAGATCGGCTTCCTCTCCGACGACTCCGGCGGAAGCTTCGGCTTCACCTCCACCTCCGGCCTGTCCGACTTCATCTACAGCGACTATGCCGCCTATGACGGCAGTGGCGGCACGGACGCCTGCTTCGTCGTCAACGGCGGCTCCCTGCTCTACGACCCCGACGGCAAGGAAGGCGTGGAGAGCGCGGCCACCGTGGTTTCCGGCGTCACAGGGCTCCAGACGACGGACGTGGTCATCGTGGACGCCTCGCACGCGGTCGTCGCCTGACCGCGCTCCGACGCGGAACGAGAAAGGGGAGGCCCGCGCCTCCCCTTTTTTTTTCGGGCCTACGCGCCCGTCCCCTTCACTTCCTTGTCGCCCGGCGTGGGGCCGGGCCTGGTCTCGATCCGCATGGTTCAGCCCTCCCTGACCCTGGCGGCGGCGTCGGTGAGCGCCCCGCCGATCTTCTTCCGCAGCCTGCCCCGCCAGACCCAGGCGGCCGCGAAACCGGCCAGGGCGGACACGACGGCGACGATGATGAGACTCAACATGATTCCCTCCTTACTTGCTCTTGAAGTAGTTGGCCGCCTGGAAGACCTTGACGGCCTTGCTGTTGTGCGTGGTGAGCTTGAGTTGCGCGGCCGTGCCGGGCGTGGCGCTCATGTCCAGTTCCCCGCGCACGAGGACGCGCGTGGCGTCGTAGGCGCTGTCCGGGACAAGCGGCACCTGGGTGTAGGCCCCGGTCCCGCGCTTCATCCACGCCTTGAGGTCCGTGTCCAGGGTGATGTCGTCCACGGCCTGCATGACGAAGACCGCCCGGCCGATGTCCGGGTCAACGGCCTCGAAGGCGTTGAATTCGGCGGTGCCGACCCCAGTGGTCCGGTCCACGGTGAACCCGAGGGCGTTCAACTCGGGAGTGAACGCCGTGTCGGAGGTCGTCAGGGCCGCCATGACGTCCACGGTCGTGGTCGTGCCGGGGACGAACCCGGCCTGAGACGCCCACTGCGCCTGGGTCATTCCGGTGGCGTTCGTGGGGGTGCGGAGGGTTTCCTCGTAGAACTCCGCCTCATGCACGATGATGTTCCGGTTATCGACGCTGTACTGCATCGAGAATCCGTAGGTCGTGTAGTTCCCCCGCGCGGCCTTGGGGATGACCCATTCCTTCTTCTCGCCGTTCACCCAGGTCAGGCCCGACAGCGTGAGCAGCGTCGCCTTCGTCGTCCCGCCGTCATTGGAGCCGTAGATGGTCACGTTGGTGGGGCCGTAGGTGCCGCTGTCGCACCGCATCGTCGCCTTCCAGGCCCGCTTGGCGCTCGGCAGGGTGTATTGCAGCCAATCGGTGTTGACGTTGGAGGCGGTTTCCCAGCGCGTCGCGGTATCGTTGTCGAAGGCGTTGGCGGCGGGAGAGTAGGCCGTCCCTGAAGCCGCCGTCCCCCCGGCGCAGATGTCCGTGGTCCATTGGGCGTACTGCGGCACCAGGGGCCACTTGTTCTGCGCGTGGGCCGCCAGCGCCTCCTTGAAGGCGGTGAACTTGTCGTTGGCCGAGGCGTTGACCCATCCGACGGCGGGAACGAAATACTGCCAGACTCCGTTGTTCTCGTAGGTCAGACCTCTCCAGGTCGTTCCGGTCCAGACGAGGTAGTGCTTCCCGTTGAAGCTCACGGCCGCGTAGACGGCGCACCCGTCGGGGGTCGTCGCGTTCCCGGTCGCGGCCTTGAGCGCCGTCCAGTACGCCGCGTCCAGGGTCGGCAGGGAGAAGACGGCGAAGTCGTTCACCGGGTAGTCGGCCCGCTCGTACAGCCGGACTTCCGAGAGCCGCAGACTGTTGCTCGTGCCCGTGTTGGACAGGCAGCGCCAGAAGCGGTGCGCCCCGGCGGCGGTCCACATCTTGTCCGTCCAGCCGGTCTTGCCGTAGGTGGCGTCGGTCGCCACGCTGGTCCACGGGCCGGTGGATGCGTCCGCATAGGCCCAGGTGCAGACCGCGCCCGTGCCCGCCCCGGCCGGATAGCCGTACATCCCGGCCCCGGTGATGGTCCGCGCCACGCCGAGGTCGATGATGAAGCCGACACTGGCGGCGTTGAAGTACGGCCCGTTGTCGTCCGGCGTTCCACTGACAAGGTTGGCGAAGTAGGTCGTCCAGTCGGTCATGCCCACGTTGGAGAGCATGGTGGCGGTCAGCGCCGTCAGGACGTTCCCGCTCCCGGTCGTGTCGAGCTTCACGGCCCCGGCCCCGGCCGCGACGCCGCTTCCAACGGCCCCGGCGAGGTTCAGCGGGACGGCGAGGTTCGCGCCGCCAGGCGTGGGCTGGATGTATCCGGTGTCACCACTTTGGAACTCCATGCCCGTGAGCGCCACCTGTCCGGCGTCGGTCAGCGGGTCGAGCCAGCCATTCATGAGGATGGAGCGGTCGGTGTCGCCTGCCTGCACGGCCTGCTTCATCGCCAGGGACATGAGGCCGGTTTCCAGGGTGGAGAGGTCCGTCTTTCGAGCCAGGGTCGCGGGCTCCAGGCTCGCGGCCAGCGCCGCCGCCTCGTCGCGGGCGGCCTCGGCCCCCTGGCGGGCGGCCTGGGAGGCGTCGCGGGCGGTTTCGGCCCGGGTCACGGACTGCGCGGCCCGGGCCGCGTAACCCTGGGCCAGGGCGATCTCTCCGGCCTCCGGGCCGGGCTCCAGGGCCAGGCCGTCCGCGCCCCAGACCAGGGCCCGGCCCGGGGCGGGGTCGCCCAGGGAGAGCCCGCGCGCGGCGGCCGAGACCTTGACCAGCGGGGCCCGGGCGATCTTCTCGTCCAGGGCCTGGCAGATCATGGTCAGCTGGTCCAGGGCCGCCTCGTGGGTCTCGGCCGGGAAGGCGTCGTTCTCCTGGTAGTCCGTCTCCTGCACCAGGCGCGGCGCGCGCGTGAGGCTGAGCACCTCGCCCGCCGCCGGAGGCGTGTTCAGGCGGCAGGTTCCGCCCTGGGGCAGGCCCGCGCCGGTGATTTCATACTGCGCGCCCTCGGCCAGGACGCGTTCGCTCCCGTCCGCCGCCCGCAGGACCGCGGCCACGTCAGCCGGGACCAGGAAGCGGAAGGGCAGCGGGAACTCCCGCGTCTCGCCGTTGCCCGCGTAGCGGGCCGAGGAAAGGGTCGATGCGATGGTCATCATGCGCTCCTAGAAGAAAGGGTTGTCCCAGAGCCGCGAGCCCAGGGAAAGCAGTGATCCGCCGGAGCGCCGCCCGCGCAGCGTCTCGGCCCGCTCCCGGCCGGAACGCAGCAGGTCCTGGGCGCGGTCCTCGGTCCGGCTCCGCGCGTCCGCCTCGTCCTCGCCGTCCCGGGCCGCCTCGGCCTCCAGCGCCAGCAGCGGCGAGCCGGACAGGGCCAGTCCCGAACCGCCGATGAGGGTCATGCGCCGGGCCTTGTTCCGCCGCGCGCGGCGCGATACGGCGGCGGCCTCCTCGCGGCCCTGCTCCCGGGCCCGGGCCGCCTCCCGGCCCGCGTCGATCTCCGCGGCCTCGGCCCGATCGCGCAGTTCGTCGTCCTCCTCCGCCCGCCGGGCGAAATCCAGGCCCTGGCGGATCAGGCCCGCGCCCCCCTGACTCTTCATCGCTTCTCCTCCCACGGTGAACCTCCTTGCGTTCGTTGTGGTCATTCGTATTGCGCCAGCTCGGGAACGAGCATGAGCACGGTCATGGGCAGCGGCCGGTCGGCCTCCACCCGCACGCAGCCCTCCAGGTCCGAGCCCTGGGGGAACTTCACGGTCTTGTCTCCGCTCCAGAGCGCCGGGGCCCGGCCCATGCCGTCGGCCGCCCGGCGGAAGTGCATGGTCTCCATGCGGCCGCCCGGCGCGCCCAGCCTGCCGCCCAGGGTGCGGTAAAAACGCGCCGAGACCTGCACGATGCGCTTGCGCCGGGTCTGGGATGTGCCGGTCCCGCCTCCGGACTCCAGGCGCATGGTCGTCAGGGCCGAGGTGAACGGCAGGCCCGCGTGGACCACCCGCGCCGGACGGTCCAGCCGGATCGTGCCGTCGGCGGCCACCGCGCGCGGCGGCTGCACCGCCCCGTCGGCCAGCACGTCCACCGTCTCCCCGGCCAGGTGCTCCAGCCCGCCCAGAACCTCGGCGAGTTCGCCCCGCCAGGTCAGGCCGCAGTCCACGAAAAAGGCCTCCGCCGGGTCGTCGCCGGCGAGCCCGGCCTCCAGGGTCTCCACGAAGCGCCGGGTCCGGCCGCCGACCTCGCGGCGCACCACGACCCAGAGCCGTTCGCGGCCCTCCGCCGGGTCCGGGATCGCCGCCAGGGACTCGACGGCCCCGGCCGTGACCTGGCGGCTCCAGGCGAACACGTCCTGGCCGGGCTCGTAGGTCAGGGTCAGGAGCACGCCGTCGGCCCGCAGGCAGAAGAGCACCGGGTCCGGGTCGCGCACGAAGGCCAGCCCCGTGATCCCGCCCTCGGTGAGGTGTTCGGAGAGCAGCGTCAGGTCGCGCGAGCTGAGGCCGTCGGCCTCGAAGCTGTAGGACAGCTCCCGCAGCTTGCGGCCCGAGCGCTGGACGTAGAGCGTGCCCTGGCCCACGGATTCCGGCCGGACCCGCGCCGAGCCCGAGACCCCCTCCTGGGAGGCCTTGATGTTCAGCGGCGAGACCGCCCCGCCGTCGCCCCCGCTCACGGTCCATTCCCCGCCCGCCGTGCCGATCCAGAGCCGGGCCTTGGGCGCGAGGAACTCGATGGCGTTGGCCTGGGCCGCCGAAAGCGTGACCTCGATGCCGTCGTCGTCCAGCGGTCCCTGGCCCACGGGCGCGTCGATGCGGTCGCCCGGCGCGAACTCCTCCCAGAACTCCGCGCGCGGCGCCCCGGCCGCGTCGCGCACGGCCTCGATTTGGGCGGCCCCCGGCGCGTCCAGGGTCATGGCCACAGTCAGGTCGGAGGTCGCCGCCAGCCGGGTCAGCGCGCCCTTGTAGCGGTAGTAGCGGGTCTGCTCGCCCGAGGCGTCGCGGGCCTTGAGCGCCGAGCCGCCCTGGAACGAGGCGTCCCCGGCGTAGAGCGTGAACTGGTTTCCGCTCCGGCCGTCGGCCGCGCTTCCCGCGCCCTCGGCCAGCTCCACGTCGCGCCAGCCCTCCAGGGGAACCTCGCGCGTGGCCCGGCGCAGGTCGAAGAAGTCCCCGCTGCGCGAGAACCAGAGCGTGTTCGGGGCCTTGGGCGTGGCCGCCAGCACGAGCCGCTGCTCGTAGAAGCAGACCGCCGTGGGCCAGTTCCCCTCGCCCCAGGACTCCGGGCGGCCCGTGAACGCGGCCTCGGCCAGGGTCCATTCCGCGTGGCCCGAACGCGTCAGGGTGCGCGGGGCGTGGTCCGGGTGGACCAGGAACAGGGTGTCGTTGGACTGGGTCCAGCGCAGCCGGGCGAAGTCCTTCCGGCGGTACGGGGTCTCCAGCGCGAAGGCCGCGCCGTCCGCGCCCAGGACCAGGCCGCCGTCGCGGAAGACCCGCATCCGCCCGGTCCCGGCCGCGTCCTCGTGGAACTCCAGGACGTAGGCCTGTTCGGCGTTGAACTCGAAGGCCAGCAGCAGCGAGGGCTGGTCCGGGTTCCCGGCCTCGGCCGCCAGCCGCAGGCCGCCGCGCCGGGTCACTCCGCCGTGCGGATGCACGATGAAGTTCACCAGCTCGCGGCAGCCGTTGTAGTAGCGCGAGAGGTCCACCCGGCCCTCCAGCCGGGGCGACAGCTCGCCGGATGTGAAATTCGTCAGGGTCACGGTTCTCGGGCTCATCTCCGCCTCCTTTCTGGCGGAGCCTAGCCCCGGTTTTCCGCCCCCGCGAAGATCAGCGGCACATTTGCGGCTCTTTGCAGCGAATCAGCATATTGACCGGCTTCGCCGGTTTTCAGAAAAACGCCGAAATGGGCGTCTCTGCCGCCTTTCTATAAGCCCCCGAAGGGGGCGGTCCCCTTTCGCAGGACGGCAAAAGGGTGACAGAGGCCGTGGGGGCTGCGCGCCCCCACTCCCCGCGCCAGGACTGCGTCCTGGACCCGATAGCGGCGCGGCTTTTCCGAGCGGACGCCCGAAAGAGCCGCGCCACGGAGGTCCGGCAAGAAGGCGGGAGCCTCTTGGCTGTTCCATGACCCGGCGAAGCCTGGGGGGGTTTCGCGGGGGGGCGGGTTGGGCTAGGGTGGGGGCATGATGGTCAGGGTATTGGCCGCCGTGCTGGTGGCGGCGGCGCTTTTCTGCGGGTGGTCCTGCTCCGGCGGACGGGACAAGCCCATGACCCCGGAAGCGTTGCGTGAGCGCGCCGACAAGGGCGACGCCCAGGCCCAGGCGGCCCTGGGCGTGCTCTACTCCACGGGCCGGGGCCTGCCCCGGGACGACGCCGAGGCCGCGCGCTGGACCCGGCTGGCGGCGGACCAGGGCCTGGCCGAAGCCCAGTACCGCCTGGGCCTGATGTACGCCGAGGGCCGGGGCGTTCCGGCGGGAGAACCCTGGGAGACGGTGCGCCTGCTGCACGCGGCGGCGGCCCAGGGACATGCCGGGGCCGAGCTGGAGCTGGGCCGGATGTACCGCGAGGGCCGGGGCACGGACCGCGACCCGGCCGAGGCCGCGACCTGGCTCAAGCGGGCGGCCGTGCAGGGCGAGGTCGAGGCCCAGGTGCTCCTGGGCGGCATGTATCTCGAGGGCGAGGGCGTGGGGCGCGACCTGGCCGAGGCCAACCGCTGGTTCGGGGCCGCCGCCGAGCGCGGGGACGCCCGGGCCATGTACCAGCTCGGCCGCCTCTTCGCCGGGGGCCGCCTGGGCCGGGAGGACTCGGCCCAGGGCTACATGTGGTTCGTGCTGGCCGAGGAACGAGGGCTGGAGGAAGCCGGGCTGGCGCGGGAGCAGATGGACCGCGACCTGGACGAGGCCGCGCGGCGCGAGGCGCTCGATCTGGCCGAACGCTGGCGCGCGGCGGCTCCGGGACGGCGGGTGCGCTAGACGGTCAGGCGGGCTTGGAGCCGGTCCACTTGGCCAGGGGCGCGGCCTCGTCGGTGAGCATGACCGGAATCTCGTCCTTGATCGGGTAGACCAGGGCGCAGGACTCGCAGAGCAGGCCGTCGGAGGCCGGGAGCAGAACGAGCTTGCCCTTGCAGAGCGGGCAGGCCAGAATATCCAGAAGGTCTTTGTGCAACGTCATGGGAGTCACCTCCCGGAAAGTGTAGCCGCAAGCCCGTCCGGGCGCAAGCCGGACGCATCAGGAGTCGCCATGAGACACCGCATCGCCTCCCTCGCCCTCATCGCCGTTTTCTGCCTGGCCGCGACGGCCCTGGCCGGGTCGCCGCGCGCCAAGGGCCAGACCGTCTACGTGCCGCTCTACTCCCACGTCTACCAGGGCCTGCGCGACCGGCCCTTCGACCTCTCGGCCACCCTGAGCGTGCGCAACACCGACGCCGATCATCCCATCACCCTGCTCTTCGTGGACTACTACGACACGGCGGGCAAGCCCGTGCGCCGCTACCTGGAGAAGGCCGAGAGCGTGCCGCCGCTGGGCACCCGCGAGTTCCTGGTCAGCGAGAAGGATTCGGCCGGGGGCTCCGGGGCCAAGTTCCTGGTGCGCTGGACCTCGGACCGGCCCGTGCCGCCGCCGGTGGTCGAGGCGGTCATGATCGGCACCGCCAACTCCCAGGGCATCTCCTTCCTCTCCACCGGCCGGGTCATCACCGAGGAGTAGCTTCCGGCCGGACATTCCACGACGGCGTCGGCCGCCGCCAACTCCCGGCGGGTTTTAGAACCTGTCGTCCGACCCTTGTCTTTCCGCTCCCTTGGGGGCAAGGTGTGAGATGGAGGCGAAAAACATACCGGTGAGCGACGCCGACGGACCGAACGCGAACCAGGTGGAGTTCATGAAGCTCCTGGTCCAGGGAAACGGCTCCGACCTCTCCCTGTTCCGGACCTTTTTCGACGCCCACGCCGCGCCCATGGCCCTCATCGATCCCGAGAGCGGGACCGTGGTCGGGGCCAACCGCGCGGCCCACGAATTCTACGGCCTCAGCGAGGAGCAGAGCCGCGGCCTCTCGGTCTGGGACATCACCACCACGCCCCTGGAGGAGGTCCGCAGAACCATCAAGCGCCTCATGAGCGACAGCGGCGGCCGGATCGAGGCCCTGCACCTCACCGGCCAGGGCGGCGCCCGCTGCGTGGAGGTTCTGGCCAGCCCGGTGGAGATCAAGGACCGCCGCCTCCTGCTCTGCGTCATCCACGACGTCACCGAGTCCCGCCGCGCCGAGGCCGAAGTCGAGCGCCAGCGCGTTCTGCGCCGGACCATGATCGACTCCGTGCGCGACGCCATCGCCCTCAAGGACGCCTCCTCGGTCTACCTGGCCGTGAACCGTTCCTTCCGCGAACTCCTCGGCCGCCCGGAATCCGAAATCCTGGGCCGCGACGACTCCGCCCTCTTCCCCCCGGCCCAGGCCGAAATCATGAAGCTCGACGACGGCCGCGTGCTCCTCACCGGCGAGAGCGTGACCCGCGACGACCGCCTGGACACCCCGGCCGGAGCCATCTGGACCTGCACCGTCAAGTCTCCGGTCCGCGACGACCAGGGCCGCGTCACCGGCATCGTCCTGGCCGTGCGCGACATCACCCGCCGCAAGCTGGCCGAGAACGCCCTGCGCAAGAGCGAGGAGGAGTTCCGGGCCATCGCGGACTACGGCCACGACTGGGAGTCCTGGCTCTCGCCCAAGGGCGCGCTGCTCTGGGTCAACCCCGCCGTGGAGCGCCACACCGGCTTCTCCGTGCTCGAATGCCTGGCCATGGCCGACTACCCCCTGCCCCTCGTGGACCCCGAGGACCGCGCGGCCCTGGGCGACGAGCTGCGCCGGGCCCGCGAGGAGCGGACCAGCGCGGGCGACCGCGTCTTCCGCGTGCGCCGCAAGGACGGCCGACGCCGCTACATGTCCGCCTCCTGGCAGCCCATCGAACGGGTCGGCGGCGCCTACGCCGGACTGCGCCTCTCGGCCCACGACTTCACCGACCGCCGGCAGGCCGACCTTCTGCGCGAGGACATCGAGCGCATCGTGCGCCACGACCTCAAGGGCCCCCTCTCCTCCCTGCTCATGACCCCCACGGTCCTGCGCCAGGAAGGCCCGGTCAACGACCGCCAGGAGGTCATCCTCAAGGAGCTGGAGCGCTCCGCCCAGCGCCTCCTGACCATGATCGACCGTTCCCTGGATCTCTACAAGATGGAGACCGGCGTCTACCAGCTCGCGCCCGAGACCCTCGACCTCGCGGCCCTGGTCCGCGACGCCCTGGAGGACGCCCGCCTGGCGGCCCGGCCCTCCTGCCGCTGGACCCTGCTCGTGGACGGCCTGCCCGACGACGGCCGGGCCTTCGCCATCCGGGGCGAGGAACGCCTCCTGCGCACCCTGCTCGACAACCTGGCCCGCAACGCCTTCGAGGCCTCGCCCGAGGACGCGGCCGTGGTGGCCGCCCTCTTCCGCCGCCCCGGCTCCGTGGTCCTGGAGATCGCCAACCAGGGCGAAATCCCCAAGGAAATCCGCGACCGCCTCTTCGAAAAGTACGCCACCGCCGGAAAACTCCACGGCACCGGCCTCGGCGCGTACTCCGCACGCCTCGTGGCCCAGGCCCACGGCGGAACCATCGAGGCCGACTCCTCCAAGCCCGGCCGCGCCACCGTCCGCGTCACCCTCCCGGACCAGCCCGAACCAACGGCCTCGGCATAGGGCGGAGCCCTTCCCCCGTCCTTCTGGAATCCCCAGAAGAGGAAAGCCGGGGGCTGCGCGCCCCCTGGCCCCCGCGCCAGGGCACGGCCCTGGACCGATTAGTGGCGCGGCTTTTCCGGGCGGACACCCGAAAAACCCGCGCCACGGGGATCACGTGCAAAGGGATGAATGAGATTCAGTCTGGCAGTCGAAAGGCGGGCGTCAAGGCGGGGGAAAATTCAGCGCAGATATTCACAATTCCCCCCGGATCAGCCCGTTGCGCCTTCGGTTTCCCGCTCCGTCCGGGCCAAGGGGCGGATATCCTCCGCCAGACGCTCGAAGAGCCCCTCGTCCTCGGCGACTTCCAGATCGTACTGCGTCTGGAGGTTCATCCAGAACGCCGTGCTGACCCCGAAGAACCGGGCCAGACGGGCCGCGGTGTCCAGGGTGATGCCGCGTCTGCCGTGCACCAGGTCATGCACCCGCTGGTTCGGGATGCGCAACTCGATGGCCAGGGCGCTCTGCGAGAGCCCGAGCGGCTTCATGAACTCTTCCAGCAGGATTTCCCCCGGATGCACCGGGGCCATGATCTTCTTGCCCATACTGGACGCTCCTCAGTGGTAGTCCACTATTTCAACCTCGTGGGCCCCGCCGTCCCTCCAGACGAAGCAGACGCGCCAGCGGTCGTTGAGCCGGATGCTGTACTGACCCGCCCGATCCCCTTTCAAGGGCTCCAGCCGGTTGCCCGGCGGATTGCGCAAATCGTCGAGGCTGTCCGCCGCCTGAAGCATCTGGAGCTTGCGATAGGCCACCCTCAGGATGTCCGCCGGAAGCCGCCGGACCTGTTCGCGGCGAAACAGCGCCTCCGTCTCCTTGCACCTGAAGGACATTATCATGAGCGATATATATTCATGAAAAGAGTACACGTCAACCGTGTTAGCCCGAATGGCGAAGCCACGAGGCCGGACGGAGAGACGAAAGCATCTTGGCGTTTCCGGAAGCCGCCGAAGGCGGTTGACGAGGAGGGGGAGGCGGGAATAGAGAGCGCGGCATGAGTACTGTGTTGCTGCGCACGACGGTGCTGCTGGCCCTGTCCAACGTGTTCATGACCGTGGCCTGGTACGCGCATCTGAAGAACCTGGCCCAGCGGCCCTGGTGGGTGGCGGCGCTGCTCAGCTGGGGCGTGGCCCTGTTCGAATACCTGATCCAGGTTCCGGCCAACCGCATCGGCTACACCGAGCTCACCCTGCCCCAGCTCAAGATCCTCCAGGAAGTCATCAGCCTGTCCGTGTTCGCGCCCTTCGCCCTGTTCTACATGGGCCAGCCCCTCAAGCTCGACTACCTCTGGGCCTGCCTCTGCCTCCTCGGCGCGGTCTACTTCATCTTCCGCTCCTAGCGGCTTCGCCGCGTTCTAGAAAGACGGAGAGACGAAAGCCTCTTGGCGTTTCCGTGAACCCCACGAAGGGGGACAACCCCCTGTCGGACTTGCATAATGTCCAGAAATCCAATTAAAAAGGCCGACGTGCTTCGCGCGCGTCGGCCTGGTTCGTCAATACCCCGGCGCCGTCACCGGCAATCAGCGAGGAACGGCTGGCCGGGAGAGGGAATTCCGGGGACTTCTGAAAAAAGAAATAATCTCGGGAGCGCCGTTTGGCAACCCTTTTTTATGAATCGCTCACCCGCAGCATCTCCACGGAGAGGTTGGCGGCTTACAAAGTATACCCGTGCGAACCGAAGCAGCAGGTCTTCGAACGTTACTTCTGGAATCTAGCCCTGGCGAGGGATTTCTACCCTCTTCTGCAGAACCTTGAAATATCGCTGCGCAACAACATCAACTCCGAGGCGGCGCGCTTGTATCGCACGGAGTATTGGTTCGACCTGCCCTTCATGCGCGACAGGCAGGCTGACGAGGTGCGGAACGCCCGGGATACTGTCGCCAGATATAAAGGGATCGCCCCACCGCGGGTCAACGCTGGGGCAATCATCGCGGAACTGAATTTCGGGTTTTGGGTCAATCTGTTCAATCGCCCATACAGCGGTTTTTTCACCAAGATATCGTCCGGCGTGTTTTCCAGCGTCCCAAAATCGCTGCGGACGATCATCTTTCTCAGAGCCAGGCTGGACAACATCCGCCGCTTCAGGAACAGGGTTTTCCATCACGAGCCGATTTGGAACAATCCGAAGCTCACCGATATGCATAATGAAATACTGGAAACGATCTATTGGATCGATCCTGTATTATATGACATCACGCACACCATGAGCAGCTTCAAGGATACGCTCGCCGCCGGAATCCAACCCCTCGGAACCGAACGAAACCGACGCGCAAGCCGCCCCTCCGCATCGTAAAACCACAGCGGCTTCGCCGGTCTATGGAAAGACGGAGAGACGAAAGCCTCTTGGCGTTTCTGTACGCCCCCGAGGGGGGGGCGGCGAAGCCGGGGGGCGGTCAAAAGCCCCAGGAACAAGGCGTGAGCCAAGGGCAGGCCCGACGCGTAGTCCGACCTACGCGAGGGGCTGCCCTTGGCGAAGCAACGCGGTTACTGGGAGCTTTTCACCGCCCCTCCGTATTGCCCCGGATACAAGTGCCGGAACCCCTCGTCGACCTGGCGCACGAAGGCGGGATCGCGGCTGCTGGGGTCGAAGTAGCGCGGATCGCGGATCATCTCGCGCAGCCGGTCAAGGTTCAGGCCGTCGGCCTCGCGCGCGCCGGAGTCGCGCATGCGGCCCTCCAGGAGCAGCGGGGCCACGCGGGCCAGGGCCTCGGCCACCACGGCGCTGTCGCCCGCGCCCGTGGATTCGAGAATCTCCAGCAGTTCCTCGCCGCCCAGGCTCATGGCGGCCCGGCGGGCGCTCTCCAGCACGCGGGAGGCCTCGGGGCCGTGGTTCTTGCGCAGACGGCCCAGCTCGGCCTCGCGGGCCTTGCGGCTCTTGTCGCGCGAGGCGCGCACGGCCGCCACGTTCAGGGGCACGAACCACTCGTAGAGCCCGCGCACCTGGTCCGGGCTCAGGGCCAGCTCCAGGGCCTTGGCCTTGTAGGCGTCGAGCACGCCCTGGTCCGGCTCGAAGTCCTCGTCCAGGAGCAGGTCCGGCAGCTCGTAGTCCTCCGGCCCCCGGGGCTGGGCCGGGGCCTCGGCCTCGCGGCGGCCCAGAAGCCGCTGGGCGTGGACCAGGGCCTTCACGGCCTCGTCCTTGCTGCGGTACTTGGCCAGCCCGGGGTGCTCGCGCAGGGGGATTTCGCGCTCGCGGCCGTCGTCGCCGCGCCAGGGCGCGAGCCATTCCTCCGGCAGGGTCGAACGCCAGTCAACCTCGTTCCTCATGTCCATGTGGTCCTCCTTGGAATCGGCCCGGACGTGCGCCGGAAATCCGTCGCGAGGCCCCATGCCCCGCGCCGTCTCCCGGGTATGCCGTCCGGCAGCCGTTGATGCTCAAAGGTTTTCCGTTTCGGCACGGGTTTGGCAAAGCCTCGGCCAGACAAGGAGGTCGCCCATGACCCGTCTCTTCCGTGGCTTGTCCCTGGGCGTGGTTCTCTTTCTCGCCGTGCTGGCCTTCAACACCTGGGTCTCGATGGTCCAGGGCATGTACCCCCCGCGCTGACGCTCACGCGCCGCGTCCGCCGTCCAGGGGGCCGAAGCCGTCCGGGTCGAGCATGCGCTCCACCCGCAGGTAGAGGCCGCGGCGTCCCTGGTTGAAGGCCGCCCTGCAGGGGTCCGGGTCGAAGGTCGAGGCCCGGGCGAAGCCCTGCCCCGCCAAGTCCTCCAGCACCTTCCGGCCGTCCGGGCAGTCGAAGAGTCGGACGTAGGCCTGACGCAATTCCCTCGCCGCTTCCGAATCCGCGTTCCGTTCCATGCGAACCTCCTTGGTCCGGCCCGAGCCTAGCCCCGGTTTTCCGGCCGCGCGGAGATCAGCATGGAATTGACGGCTCTTTTCAGCGAATTGACATCTTGACGGGCCACGTCCTGTGGCCCGCCCTTCGGGCCGCCAGAGGAGCCGGCGCTCCCCTTTTGCTGTCCTGCAAAAGGGTGACCACCTTCGGCGGTCTTCAGAAACGCAAAAAGGCGGAGAGGCTTTCACCTCCCCGCCTTCGGCGGTCCACGGAACGGCCGCGAGACTTTCGTCTCTCCGTCTTTCTATGAAGCGGCGAAGCCGCCTAGAAGCCGCCCCGGTCCTTCATGATCTTGGCCAGGTCGGAGACGCGGCAGGAGTAGCCCCACTCGTTGTCGTACCAGACCACGAGCTTGGCCAGGTTCTTGTCCTGGACCCGGGTGTGCTCCTCCTCCACGATGCCCGAGCGGGCGTCGCCCTTGAAGTCCATGGAGACCAGCGGCCGGGTGTTGTAGCCCAGGATGCCCTTGAGCGGGCCCTCGCTGGCGGCCTTGAGCGCGGCGCGCAGGCCCTCGGTGTCGGTGTCGCGCTCCAGCACACAGGCCAGGTCCACCAGCGAGACCGTGGGCGTGGGCACGCGCAGGGAGTAGCCGTCGAAGCGGCCCTTGAGTTCCGGGATGACCAGGGCCACGGCCTTGGCCGCGCCGGTGGTCGTCGGGATGATGTTCAGGGCCGCGGCCCGGGCCCGGCGCAGATCCTTGTGCGGCAGGTCCAGGATGCGCTGGTCGTTGGTGTAGGAGTGGATGGTGCACATCAGGGCCGAACGGATGCCGAAGGCCTCGTGGATCACCTTGGCGGCCGGGGCCAGACAGTTGGTGGTGCAGGAGGCGTTGGACACGATGTGGTGCTTGTCCGGGTCATAGGCCTTCTCGTTCACGCCGATGACCACGGTCACGTCCTCTTCCTTGGCCGGGGCGGAGATGATGACCTTCTTCGCGCCCGCCTCCAGGTGGGCCTTGGCCTTGGGCCCGGTGGTGAAGATGCCCGTGGACTCGACCACCACGTCCACGCCCAGGTCGCCCCAGCGGCAGTCGCGGGGGTCGCGCTGGGACAGGCTCTTCAGGGTCCAGTCGCCGTAGGTGATGTCGCCCTCGACCACGGCGATGGGCACGCCGGTGTGGCCGTAGTTCGTGTCGAACTCCAGAAGGTGGGCGTTGGTGGCCACGTCGAAGAGGTCGTTGACGGCCACCACTTCCAGGTCGTCGTGCCAGCGCTCGTACATGGCCTTGACCACCTGGCGGCCGATGCGGCCGAAACCGTTGATGCCGACGCGCAGCTTGCTCATGGTTCAACTCCTAGCAGGTCGTTGCGGACGTCCCTTTGCACGGGCCGGTCAAAAAACGCGAGGGTGAGGCGCGACGAAAATTCGAGGCCGACGCGTATCTCGACATACGCGAGGATTCGGGTTTTTCGGAGCAACGCGGCCATCGCGGATTTTTCAGCGGCCCGCTAGTCGAAGGTCCGGTAGTCGAAGGAAAGAACGCTCTCATACTCGCGCTTGAGCGCCTGGTGCAGGCGGGCGTTCTCGATGGCCAGGGCGGAGAGCGCCGCGATGGAGGTCAGGAACTCCTCCTCCTCGGCGTTGAAGGTCCGCTTCTCGTCCGTGTACACGCGCATGACGCCCACGGGCTTGTCCTCCACCCGCAGCGGCACCACGAGCACCGAGACGATGCCCTCGTCCTTGGCCGCCTTGCCGTACTGGAAACGCGGGTCCGAGGAGGCGTCGGCCACCTGGACCACGCGGCCGGAGAGCACCTCGCGGTCCACGGCGGACTGGTCCAGGTCCACCGGACCCTTGCGCAGGTACTTGTTGGACAGGCCGAAACCGGCTCCGGGCATGAGCTGGCGGCCGGAACGATCCAGGAGCCGCAGGGAGCAGGCCTTGGCGTCCATGGCCTTGGCCGCGCACTCCACGATGGTCTTGAGCACCAGCTTGGGGTCCAGGCTGGAGTTGACGGCCATGGCCGCCGCATACAGGGAACGGTAGTAGGATTCGTAGCGATCCACCGGGAACCTCCTTGGGCTGGGGGGGCGGATGCCCGGATGCGTGGAAACGATACGGGAAATGGTATGCGCAAAGCCCGGGCCGGGTCAAGGCGCGGAAGACGACGGAAGCGTGACGCCCGCCCTCAGTCCAGGCAGCAGTCCTCGCGGATGCGCCGCAGGGTCACGGCGTCCAGCAGCTCCGGCCGCACGAGGCGCAGTCCGCAGTGCCCGCCGCCCACCCAGGCCACCTCGGCGTCCAGGCCGTCGAGCACCCAGGCCACGCACTCGTCGCAATCCGAGATGCGCAGGCGTTCGCCGGGCGCGGGCAGGTAGCCGTCCGGCGGCAGCTCCAGACGCAGGCCGCCGAGGCAGACGTCGCGCACGATGGCCACGAAGGCCCTGCCGTCCCCTGGGGTCACGTCGCAGAAAAGGGGCGCGTCCAGGGTCACGCGTTCGTGCTTGCGGCGTTCGGTCATAGGCCCTCCACGATGAACGGTCCACTCGGCGGCGCGCCCTTGCCGGTGTCCAGAAAACGCAGGAAGCGACGCGCCGGATCGAGGTTCGGGTTCAGCCGCAGGGCCTTCTCCAGGCAGCGGCGGCAGCCCGCCTCGTCCTTCTTTTCATAATACGCCCGGGCGAGGTTGAAATGCAAATGGTCGTCGCGAGGGGACATTTCCAGGGCCTTCTCCAAAAACAGCACGGCCCGGGCGGCCTGGCCGTCCTTGCGCAGGCTCACGCCCTCGCCGTTCAGGTCGTGGGCCGCGCGCTCCTCGAACTCCACCGCCCCGGAGGGCAGGGCGGCCAGGAGCATCCGCGCCACCTGGATATCGTCGGCCTGGGCCTCGAGCTCCTCCCCGATGGACAGGGCCTTGAGCGCCTGGGTCTCCTCGGGAGAAAGATGGTCCAGGGCCCTCGATCCTCCGAGGATCTCCAGCTTGTCGCGCAGCCCCGCCAGCACCGGCAGGAGATGGTCGCGGAAGATTTCCGGGGCGGGCTCGTAGCCGCGCAGCAGGTCCGCGCGCGTCAGCGGCAGACGCACCTCGCCGGGCAGCTTGCGCTCGTTGAGCGCCAGGGCCAGGCAGCCGGATTCGTCCAGGCGCAGCACGAGCCAGTGGATGCGCTGGACGAAATCCCTGGTCGTGGCCGCGCCGCGTCCGGCCCTCTGCTCCCGCTCGGTGGTGAAGACCCCGAGTATGGCGGGACAGCTTCTCATGATTCCCTCCTCGCCCCCGGCAAGGTTTCGGCTCCATGATAGCAAAGCCCGCGACCGTCCGCCGCCGCGCCCGGCGAATTATCATGCCCGGGCCGGAAACTCCCGGACGGCGGGACTCGGACCACTCCCGGGCCGAAATCCCGACGCCCCGGGAGGTCTTCCCGTTCAGTCGTCGTAATCGTCTGGAATTACACCAAGGTAGCGGTCGCGCTGGCCCTGGAGCCAGAGTTCCAGGTCCGAGGGCAGGGCCCGCCAGGCCCCCCGGCCCTCGCGTTTCCAGGCGGGCAGCCCCTGCTCGGCCACCAGCCGCCCGACCTCGCGGGGGCTCTCGCCGATGACCGCGCCGATGGCCTTGGAGCCGCAGACGCAGAGCATCACAGCCCCCGTTCGGCCCGCATGGCCCCGTCGCGAAGCGGGATCGGCCGCGACGCCGCGCCGTTTTCGCCCTCATCCGGCCCCGGCGTCCCGTCGGAAACGGCCGGGCGCGTGACGAGCAGTTCGAAGTCCCGGCCTCCGGCGGCCTCCAGCAGGGCGCGCATGGCGGCCGCGCTCTCCAGCACGGCGCGGCGGCCGTCCATGCGGCCGGGGCGGGTTCCGGGCAGGATGCAGCCCCGGGTGTCGGCGGCGGTGTTGCCGGGATGGAAGAGAATATGGTCGCGGCCCGGCACGTCGCGCACCTCGACGGCCCGGCCGAAGCGCGGGGAATCCACGGGCGCGCACTGGTAGCGGCCCTCGGGGATGCGCGAGACGTCGGGGGCGTTGCCCCGGTCGGGCAGCTCCAGGGTCAGGCAGAACAGGCGTCCGTCGACGCGCAGCACCCCCAGGGTGGCCTCCCCGGACTCCTCCAGACGGATGATCTTGGCCAGCATGTCGGTCCTCCTTCGGGGCCTCGCCCCGCTTTCGGACCGGACTAGCCGGAACGCCGGAAATCGTCCGGCCACATGGCGGCGCGGGAGGTTTTTATTTTTTGGCCCCCCGCGTTGCCCTCGCGCCGAACCAGGAGTAGATTTCGACGAACGGCGTTGTACGTCCAAACCTTCGGCCAGGAGTCCCCATGCGGACGCCCCGCCTCAGCTCCATCCGGGCGGCCTTGTTCACCGTGGTCCTCGGAGCCATGCTCCCGGCCCTGGCGCTGCTCCTTTGGGCCGGCGCGGAACACGCCCGCCACCTCCAGGAAGAGCGGGTCCAGGACGCCCGCCGCACCGTGGCGGCCCTGGCCCAGATCCAGGAACGCATCACCGAGAACACCCGCCAGATGCTCGCCACCCTGGCCGTGGTGCCCGAAGTGCGCCGGGGCGGCCCGGCCAGCGCCGCCGTGCTCAAGAGCATCCTGGACCAGAACCCGCAATATGCGAACCTCCTCCTGGTGGACGCCCGGGGCGATCTGGCCTCCACCGCCCTGGACGCCGCGGGCGTGAACATCGCGGACCGCGACTACTTCCGCTCGGCCCTGGCCGCGCGCGGCTTCGCCACCGGGGAATACATCGTCAGCCGGACCACCGGCGAACCCTCCTTCCCCTTCACCCAGGCCCTGCTCGACGCCGACGGGAACGTCTCCGGCGTGCTCGTGGCCTCCCTCCGCCTCTCCTCCTACGCGCCCCTGGCGCACAAGCTGCGCCTGCCCCCGAACTCCATGCTCGGCATCGTGGACCGCGCCGGGCGGCGGCTCTACCGCTATCCCGCCCAGGCCGACAGCCCCCTGGGCGGGGTGATCAAGCCCGAAAACATGGCGGCCATCACCGCCGGGCCCGACGCCGACATCCTCTTCCTGAGCGACCAGGACGACCTGCCCCGGCTCTACGCCTACAAGAAACTGCGCCTCGCCCCCCGGGACTACCCCTACATGACCCTGGTGCTCGGCATGCCCGAAAGCCCCCTGGCCGCCGTGGCCCGCTCCGCGCTCGCCCGCAACGTGACCCTGCTCGTCATGGTCACCGTCCTGACCCTGTTCTGGGCCTGGTTCCTGGCCGAAACCGTCCTCGGCGGCAGGCTCCAGGCCATCACCTCGGCCGCCGCGCGCATCCGCGAGGGCGACCTCGCCGCCCGCACCGGCCTGCCCCCCGATTCCTCGGACATCGGCGAGGTGGCCCAGGCCCTGGACCGCATGGCCGAGGCCCTGCAGCAGCGCGAACGCGAGCGGGTCGAAACCGCCGAGGCCATGACCCGCTCCCTGCGCGAAAAGGAAACCCTCCTGCGCGAGATCCACCACCGGGTCAAGAACAACCTCCAGCTCATCCTCTCCCTGGTGCGGCTCCAGGCCATGCATGCGGGCGGTGAGCCCGGCCCGGACTTCGCCGCCCGCATGGAGAACCGCATCCGGGCCATGGCCCTGGTCCACGAACTGCTCTACGAATCCGACGACCTCGGCGGCGTGGACCTGGCCGTCTACGTGCCCCGCCTGGCCCAGGCCGTGATCCGGGCCTCGGCCCCGCCCGGAGGCGTCAAGCTCTCGGTCGACATCGTCCCGGCCCGCCTGCCCCTGGACCAGGCCGTGCCCTTCGCCCTGCTGCTCAACGAGCTGCTGACCAACGCCTGCAAATACGGCCTGCCGCCCGACCGCCCCGGCCGCCTGGACGTCTCCCTGATCCACGCGGACGACGGGCTCGCCCTGCGCGTGGCCGACGAGGGCCCCGGACTGCCCCAGGGCTTCGATCCCCTCCAGGGCTCCAGCCTCGGCATGCGCCTCGTCACCGGACTGGCCGACCAGCTCGGCGGCGCGCTCTCCTGGACCTCGGACAACGGCGCCGTCTTCACCCTCCACCTCCCCGGCTTCGGCGCCCCCTTCGGGGGTTCATAAAAAGGCAAAAAGTTCCCGATAGTTCGTCTTTCCATAACCCGCCGAAGGCGGCCGGCTTCGCCGGTTCATAGAAAACCGAAGAGGGACAGGGCATTTCGCCTTTCTGAAAACCCCCGAAGGGGGCCGGCTTCGCCGGTCTACGGAAAGACAAAGAGACTCCCGGCATTTCGCCTTTCTGAAAACCCCCGAAGGGGGCCGAAGGGGGGGGCATGAACGGGAAAACGACGCGGACGGCGAAGGCTTCCCCGGGCGGGACCGAGATCCTGGCGGCGGTGGTGCGCGGGGCCGGGCGGCCGTTCTCCTTCGAACGGCTGACGCTGGAGGCCCCCCGGCCGGACGAGGTGCTCGTGCGGCTGGCGGCCTGCGGGGTCTGCCACACGGACATCGGCTTCTGGGAGGCGGGCGGCGACGGCCCGGTGGTCCTGGGCCACGAGGGCGCGGGCGTGGTCGAGGCCGTGGGCGCGGAGGTCCGGGGCCTGACCCCGGGCGACCACGTGGTCCTGACCATCATGTCCTGCGGCCGCTGCCCGGCCTGTCTGGACGAACGCCCGACGGCCTGCGAGAACTTCTGGGAGGCCAATTTCGGCTTCAGCCGCCTGGACGGCAGCAACGCCCTGTCCGGCGGGGTGCGCGGGCATTTCTTCGGCCAGTCGTCCTTCGCCACCCACGCCCTGGCCTCGGTCCGCAACGCCGTGGTCGTGCCCCGGGACCTGCCCCTGGAGCTGCTGGCCCCGCTGGGCTGCGGGTTCCAGACCGGCGCGGGCACGGTGCTCAACTCCCTGGCCGTCAGACCGGGCCAAAGCCTGCTCGTGCTCGGGACCGGGAGCGTGGGGCTGGCGGCGGTCATGGCCGGACGGCTGGCCGGGGCGGACCCGATCCTGGCCGTGGACCGTGTGCCCTCGCGGCTGGCCCTGGCCCTGGAGCTGGGCGCGACCCACGCCCTGGAGAGCGGACCGGGCCTCGGGAAGCGCATCCGGGCCATCGCCGGAAAACTGGACCATGCCGTGGACAGCACCGGGGTCGCGGCGTTCATGCGCCTGGCCGGGGATCTGCTCAGGCCGGGCGGGAGCGCGGCGCTGCTCAGCGGGGCCGAGGGACCGGGCGAACTGCCCGACGGCCGCCGCGTCTTCGGGGTCATCCAGGGCGACGCCGTGCCCTGGCGCTTCATCCCCCAGCTCGTCGACCACTTCCGGGCCGGTCGTTTCCCCCTGGACCGGCTCGTCACCACCCTGCCCTTCCGCGACCTGGACCGGGCCGTGGCCGAATCCCTGAACGGGACCATCATCAAGCCCGTTCTGGAAATTTCTCCCGCCTTCGGCGCCCCCTTCGGGGTTTTTTAGAAAGACGGAGAGGCGCTGTCCCTCTTCGGTTTTCTATAACCCGGCGAAGCCGGGGCGGAGGTGGGGGATGAAGGCCCGGGCGGCGGCGGGATTGGGGGCGCGTCTGCAGAGGGCCAGGGCGTAGACGCAGGCCGCGCCCCGGCGTTCGATGGTTTCCCCGGGCCGGGCCCCGGCGGTGCGGACCACGGCCTGGGCGTAGACCTCGTTCAGCCGGGGATCGCCCAGGTTCACGCGCGGGTCCAGGGCAACGAAACGGAGCCCGCGCTGGACGGCCACGGAACGGTACTCCCAGGCGTAGTCCAGGCTGCCGTCCAGAAGCCGGGCCACGAGGTCCGAGGCCCGGGGCAGGACGTTCTCCGGCCGCCGGGAGGCCAAAAGCCGCGCGGCCAGCCCGGGCTCGCCGCGGAAGATTTCGGCGAGCTGGAGGACCATCAGGGCGCGGTAGCCGCAAGGATCCTGGTCGGGGTCGGAATGGCCCCAGGCCACGCCGGGCTCCTGCAGGACGCGGAACCAGTCGTCCGGGCCGATGCGGTCGGCGTGGCGGCTCGCGTCCGTGTGGCAGAGCACCATCTCGTTCCCCGCGAAGGGCTCGGCGCGTTCCGCGTGCTCCGGGACCAGAACCTGCTCGACGACCTCGATGTCGGCCGAAAGGAACAGGTCCGCGACCGCCCGGCCCGAGGCGATGTCCCGGGCCAGGGCCGCGCTGCCCCCGGCCACCCGGCGGACGCGCAGGCCCGGGTGCAGGGCCTCGAACTCCGCGCACAAACGCTCCAGCGGCGCGCTCAGACTGCCCGCGTGAAGCACCAGCAATTCCCCACTCAGCATCTCTTCCCCCCGCCTTCGGCGGTTCACGGAAAACCAAAGAGGCTGGCTTCGCCGGTTCATGGAAAACCAAAGAGGGACAGCGCCTTTCCGCATTTCTAAAAACCCCCGAAGGGGGCGAAGGGGGTTATTTCCGCATCATGTCGCTCCAGGCCCAGATGACGCGGCCCGCGATGGCCCGGTTCAGGTCGCCGTCATAGTCCCGGACCAGACGGTAGGTCATGGGCGGGAAGTCGCGAGAGTTGTCGGAGTAGAAGACCAGCTCCAGATCGTCGTCCAGGCGCTTGACCGCCACGCGCTTGATCATGGCCCCGCCGGACTCGCCGGGCTCGGTCACGAGCATGATCCGCCCGGCGGGCTCGGGCGAACGGTCCGAGCGGTCCACGAGCACGATGTCCCCGGGATGCAGGGCCGGGACCATGGACATCTCGCGCGGACCCACCTGCACGGCCACCAGGTTCGAGCGGTGGCGCACGGACTCGTGCCCGCGCCAGACGAGCACCCAGCCCTCCACCCGGTCCTCGGGGATGAGCCCCGGCCCGGCCGCCACCGGCGAGGCCGCCAGCGGCACCGCCAGATAGTCCTCCGGCCTGGGCCCGGGCAGACCCTCCACGGCCGTGGCTTTGTCAGCCGACACAAAACAGACGTCCCGCGCCGTCTCGGCCCCCTGCTCGGGAAACACGAGCCGCACCCCCAGGCCGTCCAGCACCCGGCCCAGCGACTCCACGGTCAGCCCCCGCTCGCCCTTCAGAAACCGCCCGAGCTGCGAGGGGTCCAGGCTCAGGGCGTCGGCCATCTGCTTCTTGTTGGCGAACGGCGAGCCGCCGCCGATCCGCTCCAAAAGCGCCTTGCGCAGGTCTTCGGAAAAGCCCATCGACACCTCCGCTCTTTTTTCCAGTCTGTATCATAAAATTGCCGTTTGTCTAAAGCTTTCGGACAATTTTCCTTGACGGCATGATTGTCATCTGACTAATACTTCCTCCCGGAGGTTCCCCCCATGCATCGTGGTTACGTCCAGCTCTGGCGTCGGTCCCTGTCCTCGGAAGCCTGGCGCGATCCCAAACTCTGGCGGCTCTGGACCTACTGTCTGCTCAAGGCTTCGCACAAGCCCCACCAGGTCGTGGTCGGCCGGCAGGCCGTGGACCTGGAACCCGGCCAGCTCGTGCTCACCCGCCGCAACGCCGCCCAGGACACCGGCCTGAGCCAGGCCGAGGTCCGCTCGCTCCTGGGCCTGGCCGAAAAACTCGGCATGATCGCCCGCCGGTCCACCAACCAGTACACCGTCGTTTCCCTCGTGAACTGGCCGCGTTACCAGCAGACCCCGCCGGCCGCGCACCAGCCCCGCGCCACCGCCGCGCCCGCGCCCCGCCCATCTACAAACCCAAGCGAGAATGACCAAGCACAGCTCCGGGACTTCGAGCGCTTCTGGGCCGCCTATCCCAAAAAGACCAACCGCAAGGCCGCCCTCGCCGCCTGGCGCGCCGCCGACACCCCGCCCCTGGACCGGCTCCTGGCCGCACTCGCCGCCCAGTCAGCCTCGCTCCAGTGGGCCCGCGAACAGGGGCGCTTCATCCCCAACCCCGCGTCCTGGATCTCCCAGGCCCGCTGGACCGACCAGCCCGCGCCCCAAACCCCCAACCCCAGCACCCTCCTGGCCTGGGCCCGCACCGGGGACCAGTCATGATCCGGGCGCAACCGCAAAAACTGGGGGCTGCGCGCCCCCAAACCCCGCGCCAGGGCGCGGCCCTGGACCATGTAGTGGCGCGGGATTTCGCGCCACACCAGCCCGGCTTCGCCGGTTCACAGAAAGACCAGAGAGACTCTCTCCCCGCCTTTCTCAAATCCGGCGAAGCCGGGGCGGACGCGAGGCGTGTTTCGTGAGCAGGCCGTGGGGCCGCGCGCGCAAGGGCCCGGCGAGCGGGAAGGGGGAGCCGACGGCCCCGCGAGGAGCAAGGAGTCCGGCATGAACAGGCGACAGAGACGAGAACCAAAGGGAGGGTGCCGTGTTCGCGCTCCTCACGGGGAACGGCGAGGGGGCCGCGCCCCCACCCGCGAGCCGATCCGGCCCAAGCGCGCGAACGCCCCCGGCTGCGCAGCGAAATACCCGAGGGCCCGCCCCCCCGTTTCGCGGAACGCCCCCCTTCGGGGGTTCACAAAAAGACAAAGAAGCTCCCGTCTCTCCGCCTTTCTGAACACCGGCGAAGCCGGGGCGGACGCGAGGCGTGTTTTCACGAGCCAGGCAGGGGCGAGTCAGGTCCGGCCCGACGAACCGGCACGACATGCGCCGCCGAGGAGATGAACGGAAATCGGGAGTGCGCGGCCCCTTGCCTTGGCGTGAAAATACCCGAGGGCCCGCCCCCACCTCTCGCGGAGCAAACCACCTATAAATTATATGCAAGTAACATTAAATATACTAGCTTTACATTGAAATTTATCTCTAGCGTTTGTTATATTGCATAGATCATCAAAGTAAAAATACTATTGTAGCGATTTGTTGCTACAAATAATTAGTTGACGTACTGAGAAAAAAACTTAAAACACGCAAGGTGTACGCCATGATGAAACAGGACTTCGCGCGCATCATCCAGGATCTGTGCCTGTTCTTCGGCAAGGAGGAACCCTCTCCGGCCCGGGCCCAGGCCTGGTACGACATGGTCCGCCACCTGCCGGGCGGCAAGTTCGCGGACTTCGCCCTCTCGCGCATCAAGGCCGCCGAACCCCACTTCCCGGCCAACCCCGCCCGGCTCCTGCTCCTGGCCTTCGAGGAATACGGCGACACCACCGAACCCGCGACCGGCGGCGAACCGCCCCACTGCCCGCACTGCCGCGACACCGGGGCCCTGGTGGCCGAACGCGACGGCAGCCGCCTGTTCTTCCGCTGCGGCCACTGCGGCCGCACCGACGCCGCCGGACTGCCCCCGGCCACCACGCGCGCGCTCACCGACGCGGGCTTCCGCGTCATCAACTGATACGAATGGAGGATGGGAATATGCTTTGCCCAGTTTGCGGCCATGACGGCAGCCGGGTCATCAAGACCCGCGAGGACGATCGCGGCGAGACCATCAACCGGGTGCGCGAATGCCGCGCCTGCGGCCACGTCTGGCGCACCCGCGAGGCCGCCCTCACGCCGCCCCGGCCCCGGGCTCAGTCCCCGTCGCCCCGACCCGGGGCGTAGTCGCGGATGGTCTGAAGCAGGGCGTCTTCGCCCTGCGGCTTGGCGTAGTAGAAACCCTGGGCGTACTCGCAGTCCAGCAGCATGAGCATGTTCTGCTGCTCCCGGCGCTCCACGCCCTCGGCCACCACCTTGAGATCCAGGTTGTGGGCCAGATTGATGATCGCCTTGACGATCTCCATGTCCGCCTGGGAGTCGAGCATCTTGCGCACGAAGGAGAGGTCGATCTTGAGCACGTCCAGCGGGAGCTGCCGGAGGTAGCTCATGGAGGAGTAGCCCCGGCCGAAGTCGTCCACGCTGATGGAGATGCCCAGCTCCTTGAGCCGGCCCAGCGCCAGGGCCGTGAACTCCGGATTGCGCATGATGGCCGTCTCGGTCACCTCCAGGCGCAGGCACTCGCCGGGCAGGCCGGACTGCTCCAGGGCCTGACGCACGTGGTCCAGGAAACGGGTGTTGTCGAGCTGGCGGCCGGAGACGTTCACCGAGAGGGTCAGCCCCTCGGCCCGGGGCTCGGCCGCGCGGAAGCGGACCATGGCCTCGCAGGCCCGGAGCAGCACCCAGCGGCCCAGGTCCACGATCACGCCGGTCTCCTCGGCCACGGGGATGAACTCGCCCGGCCCGATGAGGCCCTTTTCCGGGTGGAGCCAGCGCAGCAGGACCTCCATGCCGGACATGCGCGGCCCGCCCTTGAGGCTCACGACGGGCTGGAACACGAGGAAGAAGTCGCCACGCGCCAGCCCCTCGCGCATGTCGCTCTCGAGCATGAGCCGCTTGCGGGCGTTCTCGCGCATGGAGGGGGTGAAGACCTTCAGCCGGTCGCCGCCGCGCCGCTTGGCCCACTGCATGGCGATGTCCGAATCCTGCAGCAGGTCCGCCGCGCTCTCCTCGCCGGACTGCGGAAAGACCAGGCCCGCGCTGGCCGTGAGATGGACGTGGCGGCCCTCCACGTCGAAGCCCCGGCGGAAATCCGCCACGATGTTCTTGGCCGCGCGCACGGCCTCGCGCATGCTGCGCGGCGCGTCCAGGAGCACCAGGAACTCGTCCCCGCCGTAACGGGCCACGGTGTCGCCCTCGCGCACCCCGGCCAGCAGCCGCGCGCCCACGGACAGCAGCAGGGCGTCCCCGAAGGAATGGCCCAGGGAGTCGTTGAGGATCTTGAAGCGGTCCACGTCCACGAAGAGCACCGCGAAGGCCCCCCCCGGCCGGAGTGGAGCCGGGCCAGGGCCGTGGCCACCCGTGTGCGGCAGAGCGTGCGGTTGGCCAGCCCGGTGAGCGGGTCGTGCAGGGCCTGGCGCCGGAGCTGTTCCTCCATCTCCTTGCGGGCCGTGATGTCCCAGCTCATGACCTGGCGCGAGACGCGGCCGTCGGGATGATGGATGGGGCTCTGGACCACGTGGGTCCAGCGGCCGGTCGTCTGGTCGCGGACCTCGAAGCGGCCGGTGCGGGCCTCGGCCACGGACCCGGCCGCGCACCACGGACAGGGCTCGTCCAGCCCCTGCAGCGCCTTGTGGCAGGGCTCCCCGCGCGGGTCGCGCTTCAGCCGCTCCATGAGCCGGGCGTTGGCGAACTCGATGCGGCAGTCCTGGTCGCAGATGAAGATCTCGCCGTCGAAGGCCTCCACGATGGCCTGGTAGTAAGCCTCGCGCTCGCGCAGGGCCCGCTGGTCGGCCAGCCTCCGGCTGATGTCCTTGGCCGCCACCAGGACGTAGCGCCGCGACTCGAAGCCCGCCACCCGCAGGCTCAGGTCGCAGGGCACGCTCACGCCGTCGGCCCGCAGCAGTCCGGCGGTCAGCTCGCGCACGCCGCTGCGGTTCCGGCGCATGGCCTCGGAAAGAACCTCGGCCAGGGCCCGCATGGCCCCCTGGTCCAGCACCGCGCCGGGGGGCAGGTCGAGCAGCCCCTGGACCGTGCGCCGGGTGAGCCGAGCCGCCGTCTCGTTGGCGTCCACGAAGGAAAGATTCTCGGAGTCCAGGACCAGGATCGCGTCCGTGGCCTGGTTCAGGAGCGTCCGGAAGCGCTCCAGTTCTCCCAGGCGCTCCCGCAGTTCCGGGTAGTAGGTCTTGCGCACCGAGCGTTCACCCAGGCCGATGAGCCGGGTGCGCACGTCCTGCGGCTTATCCGAGGGCCCGCTCATAGATGGCCTCGATGTCCTCCACGCTCAGCTCCGCCGGGTTGGTGGTCAGGCAGGGATCCTGCGCGGCCTTCTCCGCCAGCGCGCGCAACGACTCCCGCGTCACGCCCAGCTCGGCGAGGCCCTTGTCCATGCCCACCTCGCGGTTGAGGTCCATGAGCGTCTTCCCAAGTTCCACGCGCGCGGCGTCCGGCGTCCGCGCCGCACACCCCAGGGCCTCCGCGGCCTTCATATACCGTTCCGGCGCTGACTGGAAGTTGCGGTCCACCACGTGCGGCAGCAAGATCGCGTTGCACAGGCCGTGGGGCAGGTCCATGTAGCCGCCCAGGCTGTGGGCCATGGCGTGCACGGCCCCGAGAATGGCGTTGGAGAAGGCCAGCCCGGCCTCCATGCTGCCGAGCATCATCCCGCCCCGGGCCTCCAGGTCGTCGGGCGCGGCGATGGCCTTGGGCAGGTTCGTCCGCACCCGCCGCATGGCGTCCAGGGCCAGCAGGTCCGTGAGCGGGCCGTTGGCGTTGGAGGCGAAGGCCTCCATGGCGTGGGACAGGGCGTCCATGCCCGTCTCGGCGGTCAGCTCCGCGCTCATGGTCGTGGTGGTCAGGGGGTCGATGAGCGCCGCGTCGGGCACCAGGGTCTTGCTCACGATGGCGATCTTCACCTTGCGCGCCGTGTCCGTGATGATCGCGAACTGCGACACGTCCGCCGAACTGCCCGCCGTGGTCGGCACGCAGATGAGCGGCGGGGCCGGACGGTCCACCCGGTCCGCGCCCTCGAACTCCAGAATGTGGCGGAGGTTGGAATGCACGATGCCCACGCCCTTGGCCAGGTCCATGGGCGAGCCGCCGCCCACGGCCACGATGCAGTCGCAGCCGTCGCGGCCATACTGCTCCGCGCCCTGCATCACCTGGTGGTCGCGCGGATTGGGCGAGACGTTCAGGTAGAGCGAGACGTCCAGGCCCTCGTCGTCCAGGCTCCCGCGCACCAGGTCCAGCCAGCCCGCGTCCCGCACCCCGGGGTCCGAGACGAGCAGCACCTTGCGCGCCCCCAGGTTCCGGGCGTACTGCCCGGCCAGCCCGGCCGCGCCCTCCCCGAACACCGACTCCGGGGCCACGAACTTGCGCAGATCAAAGACGTGAGCCATACCCTCTCCCCTCCGGGACCAGTCCCGGACACCTCGACCATACCCCAGCCGCCTTCGACTTGCCACCTTTCCGCGATGATTATCACCCCCCCGGCTTCGCCGCCCCCTTCGGGGGTCTCCAGAACAGCCAAGAGACTCCCGGCTTCGCCGGTCTCCAGAAAGGCAAAGAGGCTCCCGCCTTGCGCCTTTCTGAAGCGGGCCGAAGGCCCCCGGCTTCGCCGGTCCATAGAAAGGCAAAAGAGACTCCCATCCCCCCGCCTTTCCGAAGCGGGCCGAAGGCCCCCGGCGCTCCGCTGGTTCCAAAAGACCCAAAAGGGAAATGGATCATGCGCCCCATGATCGACATCCCTTGGGACAGCCCCAAAATAAAACGGACAGACAGGAATGAGGCGCGGATAAAAAAAGGCTATCCCACCCCCAGGGATAGCCGCGTATCGGTCATGAACGATCCTGAACCAAAAAGGCAAAAGGCGTTTCAACAGGTGCTTCCGGGCTCCCGGATCACGGATGATTCTTGAACTTGTCTCCCAGGTGCGGATTGCCGCCGTGGCAGGGGGTGCAGTCCATCACGCCCTTGGTGATGTCCGACTCCTTGCCCTTGCCGTGGCATTCGCCGCAGTAGGACACCGACTTCTGCATGGCGATGGCGCCCTTGAACTTTTCGCCGCTGTCGATCTTGGCGTTGTAGATTTCACAGGCCTTCTTGGCCACGTCTGCGGTGATGCGGCCGCACCGCTCGCTGCGCTGCTTGCTGTTGGCGTCGATCTTGAACTTGTGCGACCACTTGGAAACGGACACGTGGCAGAGAACGGATGCGGCCTCATTGGAGGGAAGGTCGCCCTTCACGCCCTGGGCGGCATCGCCGGGATTGTAGATGGGCAGGGCCGTGATTTCATACCAGCGGAACAATTCGTTCACCATCGGGGTCCGTTCCTTTCTTCCCCAAAACAAACCGAAAGCCGCGGCAGCGCCGTACAACGCGCCACAGATCGTTCCCCAGTCTGAAATGCCGCCCTTGTTGGTCTCCAACAGGGTAAACGGGAACTGGTTGTAGGGAGCACCGTACTTTTCCGCCAGAAGTCCGGCGAAAGCGTAGAATGCTCCGTACCCGCACCCGTATCCCTTGTACCAATACCCATCGTAGGCGACTTTCGCGCACTCTTCAGGATCGAGTTTATACGGCTTCCAGCCGAAATCGCCGCCCTGCTGGGAAAAGCGTTCCATTTTTGAATTGACGTTTCCCCCATACGCGGCGGTTCCGACAACACTTCCGGCGGCCAAAGCGGCAGCGACTCCACCAATACTGAATAATGCTGTTCGTCGATCCATCATCATGAATACCTCCTCAGGCATTTTTTAGCTGTCAAATGGTGAAAGAAGCATCAATGAGACAACCACACTCCACGCCTAAAAAATCCGTGTGAGAAGCAAAAACGATTCATGATCGCATCCCATTGGATGTCGTCCTCTTTATTTTGAAAGGGCTTTCGTCTTTCCGCATTTCCATGGCCCACGAGAGGGGGCCTCGGTTGTTCCGCCGGACTGAACAGGAACAGCGGCGGGACCGAGGCCCATCCACGGAGGGTGACGGGAGAGGGCACGTCTTCTCCCGCCGGGCTTGTTGAGCCCCCGAAGGAGGGCAGGGGCTCAGGCGTTGCATTTTTTGCGTGGGTTCTCCTCCGGCGTTTCCAGGCCCCGGGCCCGACCGGCGCACGGCTTCGGCGGTTTCTCGCGAAATACGGCGAATCCCCACGATCGTTCCGTTGATCCGCCCGCCGGATGCCGACCGTCCATCCGGAACGGCGGCGACGGCACACAGCATGACTGCACGTTCCATTCCATCCCGGCTCATGCAAAAACATGCAACAATATCAATACGCCGCCACAACCGCCTCGCATCTTTCCGCCAACTGCCGGGTACATCCGCCACCCTCCGTTAGCACCCCCTTCGGGGGTTTACGGAAAGGCCAAGAGACTCCCGGCTCTCCTGATGCCGTGCGCGAAAAATGCGGCCTCCGTGCGCGATAATTCGGCCGCTTCGCCCGTTACACTATGTGTAATTGAGTTTCAAAAACCAAGGGCCGTCCGACAGACAGGCGGCCCTTGCCGCGTCTCTGGGGCTGGGGTGTCGGTCAGGTTCTCAAACGCGGTGTACTTCTTGAGGAAGGCCAGCTCCACCTCGCCCACGGGGCCGTTGCGCTGCTTGCCGATGATGACCTCGGCGATCCCGGCCGATGGGTTGTCGTCCTTCTTATTGTAGAACTCGTCCCGGTACAGGAACACGATCACGTCGGCGTCCTGCTCGATTGCGCCGGACTCGCGCAGGTCCGAGAGCATGGGGCGCTTGTTCGTGCGCTCCTCCACCTTGCGGTTGAGCTGCGACAGGGCGATGACCGGGATGTTCAGCTCCTTCGCCAGGGCCTTCAAATTTCGTGAAATATCCGAGATTTCCTGTTCGCGCGAGTCGATGTTGCGGCTGGAGCGCATGAGCTGGAGGTAGTCGACCACCACCAGCCCCAGCTTGTGCTCGGCCTTGAGGCGGCGGCAGCGGGCGCGCAGCTCCAGCGTGGACAAGGCCGGGGTGTCGTCGATGAAGATGGGGGCCTTGCCGAGCACGTCGGCGGCCTCGGAGAGCTGGGCCCAGTCCGCGTCGTCCAGGAAGCCGCTGCGCATCCGCGACAGCTCCACGCGGCCTTGGCAGGCCAGGAGGCGGGTCATGAGCTGTTCCATGCTCATTTCCAGGGAGAAGACCGCCGTGGCCACCTCAGACTTGACCGCCGCGCGCAGGGCCAGGTTCAGGGCGAAGGCCGTCTTGCCCATGCTCGGCCGACCGGCCACGATGATCAGGTCGCTCGGCTGGAGTCCTGCCGTCATGTGGTCCAGGGCCTGGTAGCCGCTCGGGATGCCCGTGACCGCCGACTTGCTGGCGAATCTCTGCTCCAGCTGGTCAAAAACCCGGTCCACCAGAGGGCCGGAGGCCATGTAGGTCTTCTGGGTCTTCGCCTCCGCGATCTCGAAGATCTGTTTCTCCGAGGCGTCCAGCAGGGCGTCCACGTCCCGGGCCTCGTAGCAGGCCGAGATGATCCCGCTGGACACGTCGATGAGACGGCGCAGGACCGACTTGTCGCATACGATGCGGGCATGGAACAGGGCGTTGGCCGCGCTCACCGGGGAGTCGGCCAGCTCGGCCAGGTACACCGGGCCGCCCACCTTATCCAGGTCGCCAGACTGCTTGAGGGCCTCCGTGACCGTGACCAGGTCCACGGGCTGGGACCGCTCGGCCAGGCGCAGGAAGCTCTTGAAGATGGCCGCGTGGGCCGGAGAATAGAAATCCTCCGGGCCCACGTGGTCCACCAGGCTGTTGAGCGCGTCCGGACGAAGGAACACGCCGCCCAGCACGGCCTGCTCGGCCTCCAGGGCCTGGGGGGTGAGGCGCGCGGTCATACAGCACTCCCATGATCCCAGGCAGCCCACGCGGACTCCCTAGAGGAGTAGGCTCCTGCACTCGCCCCGCACCCCCCACACGCCACCCAATACATGACAGGGCGGCCAAATTGCGTGGACTCCAGACAGCCGCATCCACCACAAAAAGGACACATCCGATGCTCTCCCCCCAGCACGGCCTGCGCGGCGCGGCGGCGCTCATCCTCCATACGCTCAGACTCCCATG